>NZ_JACBZX010000001.1:3015518-3323277 GCF_013408565.1 Janibacter alkaliphilus
GCAAGCAGGAGGTCGCCACGACCATGGCGTGGGTGCGCCTGCTCAAGGACCTCATGCGGGACAAGGAGTTCGGCAAGCGGATCGTGCCGATCATCCCGGACGAGGCGCGCACCTTCGGGATGGACAGCTTCTTCCCCACCGCGAAGATCTACAACCCGCACGGGCAGACCTACACCTCGGTGGACGCCGAGCTCATGCTCGCCTACAAGGAGTCCACCGCCGGGCAGCTGATCCACACCGGGATCAACGAAGGGGGCTCCGTCGCCGCCTTCACCGCGGCCGGCACCTCCTACGCCACCCACGGCGAGCCGATGATCCCGGTCTACATCTTCTACTCGATGTTCGGCTTCCAGCGCACCGGCGACGGGATCTGGGCGGCCGCCGACCAGATGAGCCGCGGCTTCCTGCTCGGCGCCACCGCCGGGCGGACCACGCTGACCGGCGAGGGGCTGCAGCACGCCGACGGGCACAGCCTGCTGCTCGCGGCGACCAACCCCGCGGTGGAGGCCTGGGACCCCGCCTTCGGCTTCGAGATCGGGCACATCATGCGCCACGGTCTGGAGACGATGTACGGCGGCGACGCCCCGGCCAACGACCCCTCGCGCAACGTCATCTACTACCTCACGCTCTACAACGAGCCGATGGTCATGCCGCCTGAGCCGGACGGTCTGGACGTCGAGGCGCTGCTGAAGGGCATGTACCTCTACGCCGAGGGCGAGGGCGACGACGCGCCGCGGGCGCAGGTGCTGGCCAGCGGCGTCGGCATGCCGTGGGCGCTGGAGGCCCAGCAGCTGCTGCGCGACGACTGGGGCGTGGCCGCCGACGTGTGGTCGGTGACCAGCTGGTCGCGGCTGCGCCGGGAGGCGATGGACTGCGACGAGCAGGCCTTCCTGCACCCCGAGGACGGGCGGCGCACGCCGTGGGTCACCGAGGCGCTGGCCGACCGGAAGGGCCCGGTCGTCGCGGTCTCGGACTACATGAAGCAGGTGCAGGACCAGATCGGTCCGTGGGTGCCGGGCGACTACGCGGCGCTGGGCACCGACGGATTCGGCTTCTCCGACACCCGGGCCGCGGCCCGCCGCTTCTTCCACGTCGACGGCCCGTCGGTCGCGGTGCGCACCCTGCAGATGCTCGCCGAGCGTGGCGAGGTGGCGCAGGACGTCCCGGCGAAGGCGGCCGAGAAGTACCGGCTGCTCGACGTCACCGCCGGCGAGTCCGGCAACGCCGGCGGCGACGCCTGACGGGCCGCGGACGCTGACGGGGCGATGACACCGACGCGTCGTTGACGCAGATGACCGGGACCAGGTGGCGGGCGGCGCTCGCTGCCGTGGTCCCGGTCGTCACCGCGTCGTGCCTCGTCGGGCCGGCCGCCCCGTGGGGATCGCCGCACGTCGAGGTCTCGCTCGCCGGGTGGAGCCAGGGAAGTGTCTACACCGAGGCCGATCGCCTCTTCACAGTCGTGTCGTTCGACGGCTTCTGCGCGCGCGCCGACGACGTCGTCACCCTCGATGGAGTCGAGTTCATCACGTCCTCCGGGATGGAGGTCGTTCGGGCTGGCTACACCGACCGGCGTCCCACCTCCGGTCTCCAGGAGGGTGGGTGGGCCGAGCACGACATCAGCACCACCGATCGGATGCGGAGGTGCTCCGACACGGAGCAGACCCTCGTCATGGAGGTGCGACGCACCGGGACGGGCAACGTCTGGAGCTCCGGCCTACGAGTGCATACCGTCGAGGCCGGCACCTATGAGGGACAAGCCCGCTCGATGTTCTGCCCGCGCACCGACGGCTGCACCCAGCAGGAGTTCGAGTCGGTCCCGGAGGTCGACGTCGACTGAGGCCGAGCAGCGCCTGTCCATCACAGCCTGATCACGGTGCCCCGAGGGTGACAACCCTCGGGGCACCGGTGGCGTCGGAGGGGGTGCAGGTGCGGCACGGAGGCCGCACCCTCGCCCACATCGACCAGGAGGAACCACCCATGTCCGTCCGACGTCTCGCCGCCACCGCCCCGCTCGGTGTCGCCCTAGCCGCGCTGCTCGTGCCGCAGACCGCGACCGCCGAGCCGGGCCCCCCGAACGAGCCCGAGCTGACCCCTTCGTACCTGACCTCCACGGTCGTCGAGGGCTCGCTGGAGGGCACCCCGGGCAACCGGCACCAGATCGTCGTCGACCGCAGCCAGCGCGACACCGTCGACGGCTGGGTCCGCTCCTGGAGCTGCCCCGAGGGCGCCACCGTCACGATGACCTGGGCCTCGTCGAGCTGCACGTACCGGCTGACCCAGGACCTGCGCAGCCAGTACGGCACCAGCGCGGACGAGTGGCTCAGCTCCACCGGCCGCTCGGCCACCGTCTCCGCGCCGAACCTCGTCGGGGTCAACCGCGACACCGGCTACGTGCGCCGGCTGCCGCTGGAGCTGACCTTCGTCGCCGGCCAGGACGCCACCCTCACCCAGGAGGTCAGCTCGTACACCTACTCGCCGGCGCGGGTCCGGGGCGAGATCGGCGGCGCCCGCTACGCCGACAGCGACGGCTACGTCGGCTACCGCGTCGTCTCCGGCTGACCCGGTCGACGGCTGCGCTCCGCCCAGAAGTCCTCCCGGGCGGTGACGCAGACGTCCGGCTGGTCGCAGAAGAGCCCGTCGACCCCGGCGTCGAGGAAGGCCCGGGCCTCGTCGATGGCCCGGCCGAAGCGGGCCGGGTCCTCCCCGACCCGGTGGTCGGCGGGCAGGAACTCGTTCTCCGCGCGGAAGGTCCACGGGGTGACCTGCAGGTCCGCGCGGTGCGCGTTGGCGACCAGAGAGGTCGGCTCGCCGAGGCTGCCGTCCGCGGTGCGCGGGATGACCTGCGCCTTCTCCGGGCCGATCCCGTCCAGCCACCGGGAGAGCCGACGCAGCGAGCCGGCGGTGGTCAGCTCGGCGTAGGTGGTCCCTTCGTCCGCGAGGTCGAAGGGGCCACCTGCGGCCGTGGTGAGGAAGGCGAGGTTGGCGCGGTAGCCGTGCTTCTCGCGCAGGTCCTTGAGGTTGGACAGCTCGAAGGACTGGGTCCACATCGGCGCCGAACGGTGGTTGAGCCGATAGCGCTTGACCAGCCGGGCGAGCTCGGCCTCGGGGTCGAGGCCCAGCTCGTGCAGGTAGGTGGAGTGCTTGATCTCAGGGATGATCCCGATGGTCCGACCGCTCTCCTTCGACAGGCGCTCGCGCAGCCGCAGCCCCTCCTCGAAGGTGAGGATCTCCTCCCTGCCGTCGTACATCGCCGACTCGTCGCGCAGCTCCGGCAGCCGCTCCGTCGCGCGCAGGGTCTTGAGCTCGGCCAGCGTGAAGTCCTCGACGAACCAGCCGGTCACCGGCTGCCCGTCGAGCTGCTTGGTCGTCTCCCGGTCGGCGAACTCGGGGTGGTCGGCGACATCGGTGGTGCCGCCGATCTCCGGCTCGTGCCGGTCGACGAGCACCCCGTCCTTGGTCATCACCAGGTCCGGCTCGATGTAGTCGGCGCCCTGCTGCACCGCGAGCCGGTAGGCGGCCTCGGTGTGCTCGGGGCGGTAGCCGGAGGCACCGCGGTGGCTGATCACCAGCGGGTCGGGCATCCGCGAGCGTCGCTGCTCGGCCTCGGTCACGGTGGTCCCTCCTGGCTGGGTCCCGCCGCCCTGGGCGCTGCTGACGGGGGCCGTGGTCGCGGCCACCGTGACGGCGAGCGCGCCGGCGGCGACGAGCGCGGTGACGGTGCGTGCGGTGACGGTGCGTGCGGGTCTCATGCTGCCGGACGCTAGGCACCGGAGGCCACCGGCAGCCGTCGCGTCGTGGACCGTCCGGTGAACGCCGCCCCAGGCTTCTGCCAAGACCCACGTGCCACGACCCATGTGCCACGACCCGCGCCCCCACTGCGTCCCACCGCCTCGTCCCACGACCCCCGGCTACGACCTCGATGCGGGCGCTCCCCCGGCCAGCCCCTAGGGTGTCCCTCGTGTCCAAGGTTCTGACGTCCCTGCCTGTCGGTGAACGAGTCGGGATCGCCTTCTCCGGCGGTCTCGACACCTCTGTCGCGGTCGCGTGGATGCGCGAGAAGGGTGCCGTGCCGTGCACCTACACCGCTGACCTCGGTCAGTACGACGAGGACGACATCGCCTCGATCCCCGGCCGCGCCGGGCAGTACGGCTCCGAGGTGAGCCGGCTCGTGGACTGCCGCCGCCCGCTGGTCGAGGAGGGCTTCGCGGCGATCGCCACCGGCGCCTTCCACATCCGCTCCGGCGGCCGCACCTACTTCAACACCACCCCCCTGGGCCGCGCCGTCACCGGCACCCTGCTGGTCCGGGCGATGGCCGAGGACGAGGTGTCCATCTGGGGCGACGGGTCGACCTTCAAGGGCAACGACATCGAGCGCTTCTACCGCTACGGGCTCATGGCCAACCCGGCGCTGCGGATCTACAAGCCGTGGCTGGACGCCGACTTCGTCTCCGAGCTCGGCGGCCGCCAGGAGATGAGCGAGTGGCTCACCGAGCGCGGCCTGCCCTACCGGGACAGCGCCGAGAAGGCCTACTCCACCGACGCGAACATCTGGGGCGCCACCCACGAGGCCAAGACCCTGGAGCACCTCGACGAGGGCATCGAGGTCGTCGACCCGATCATGGGCGTCGCCTTCTGGGACCCCGCCGTGGAGATCCCCACCGAGGACGTCACGATCCGCTTCGAGCGGGGCCGTCCGGTGGCCATCGACGGTGACGACTTCGGCGGCGACCCGGTCGCCCTGGTGCACGCGGCCAACGCCATCGGCGGCCGGCACGGGCTAGGGATGTCCGACCAGATCGAGAACCGGGTCATCGAGGCCAAGTCCCGCGGCATCTACGAGGCCCCGGCGATGGGCCTGCTGCACGTCGCGTACGAGCGGCTGCTCAACGCGATCCACAACGAGGACACCATCGCCAGCTACCACTCCGAGGGGCGGCGGCTGGGCCGGCTGATGTACGAGGGCCGCTGGTTCGACCCGCAGGCGCTCATGCTGCGCGAGTCGCTGCAGCGCTGGGTCGCCGCCGTCGTCACCGGCGAGGTCACCCTGCGGCTGCGTCGCGGCGAGGACTACAGCATCCTCGACACCCGCGGCGAGCACTTCAGCTACCACCCGGACAAGCTGTCCATGGAGCGCACCGAGAACGCCGCCTTCGGGCCGGTGGACCGGATCGGCCAGCTGACCATGCGCAACCTGGACATCGCCGACAGCCGCGGCAAGCTCGAGGTCTACGCCGAGCAGGACCAGCTCTCCGGCGGCTTCCTCGAGATCATGGGCGAGCTCAGCCCGGGCGGGGCCGACGCCATCGCCGCCAACCCGGCGACCAGGGGCCTGGACGACGAGGACGACGCGCTGGACCGGGCCGCCATGGAGGCCGGCACCGACTGACGCGGGTCCGGCACCGACCGACACCCGCCCGGACCACTTGTCCGGTCCGGACAAATAGACTGCGGCGCATGGCTCCTCGCTCCCGCCACGGCTCGTCGCTCTCGGCGACCACCCGGCTGCAGGTGCGGCGGGCCGGCGGCGAGCTGGCCACCACCGCCACCCGGCGGATCGAGGAGCGCTACGGGTGGTACGCCGACCTCACCGCGCGGCAGCGCTCCTGGGTCGCCCAGGTCGCCCAGGCGGGCATCTCCGGCTTCATCGAGTGGGTCGACGGGCACGGCCGCCAGGACCCCCGGACCACCTTCGCCGCCGCCCCGCGCGAGCTGACCCGGGCGATCACCCTGGCCCAGACCCTCGAGCTCTCCCGGACCGTCATCGAAGTGGTCGACGCGGCCGTCGAGGACCTCGCCACCGCCGGCGACGTCCCCGCGCTGCGCGAGGCGGTGCTGCGCTACTCCACCGAGGTCGCCTTCGGCGCCGCCCAGGTCTACGCCACCGCCGCCGAGCAGCGCGGCGCCTGGGACGCCCGCCTGGAGTCGCTGGTCATCGACGCGGTGATGCGCGGCGAGATGGACGACTCGCTGCTCACCCGCGCCGCCGCGCTCGGCTGGGACGACGTGCACGACGTCGTCGTCATCGTCGGCGAGTCGCCGCACGTCGGGGACCCCACCACCGAGCCGGCCGAGGCCGCGGCCGCGCTGCACCGGGCCGCGGCCCGTCTCGACCACCCGGCCCTGGCCGGGGTGCAGGGCGGGCGGCTGGTAGCGGTGCTCGGCGGGGTCGCCGACCCGGCCCGGCGCACCGCCACCCTGGCCGGCCTCTTCGGTCCCGGCCCGCTGGTCCACGGCACCCTGGTCGAGGATCTCGTCGAGGGGGCGATCTCGGCGGCCGCGGCGGTGGCCGGGCACGATGCGGCGCACGGCTGGGCCGGCTGCCCGCGCCCGGTGGCCGCCGACGACCTGCTGGCCGAGCGCACCCTCGTCGGCGACGAGCTGGCCCGGGCCAGCCTGGTCGCCCGCATCCACCAGCCGCTGCTGGCGCACCCGGCGCTGCTGCAGACCGCGCGCACCTACCTCGACAGCAGCGCCGGCCTGGAGGGCACCGCACGCGAGCTCATCGTGCACGTCAACACCGTGCGCTACCGGCTGCGCCGGATCGCCGAGATCACCGGCTACGAGATCACCGACCCGCACGACGCCTTCACCGTGCGGGTCGCGCTGACCCTCGGCACCATCTTGGAGGGTTCCTCCAAAGACCCGGCGTGATTGTCTGTCGGCGCCGCCGTCGCCGT
Organism: Janibacter alkaliphilus; assembly: GCF_013408565.1. Classification (NCBI taxonomy): domain Bacteria; kingdom Bacillati; phylum Actinomycetota; class Actinomycetes; order Micrococcales; family Intrasporangiaceae; genus Janibacter; species Janibacter alkaliphilus. The sequence continues at coordinate 3,022,196 of NZ_JACBZX010000001.1, forward strand.
GACCTCCCCGAGACCGGGACGCTGGATACGTGCTTGCGATCACGTGCCCCGGACAGGGCTCCCAGACCCCCGGCTTCCTCGCTCCCTGGCTGGAGCTCCCCGGAACCGGCGAACGCCTCGACTGGCTGGGCACCGTGGCCGGCATCGACCTGCGCACCCACGGCACCACCAGCGACGAGGCCACGATCAAGGACACCGCGGTCGCCCAGCCGCTGATCGTCGGCGCCGGGCTGGTCACCCTGCTCTCCCTCTTCTCCCACCCGGCCGACGGCTTCCGCGTGGTCGGCGTCGGCGCCGGCCACAGCGTCGGCGAGATCACCGCGGCCAGCGCCGCCGGGGTCATCTCCGCCGAGCAGGCGATGGTCCTGGTCCGCGAGCGCGGCAACGCGATGGCGACCGCGAGCGCGGTCACCCCGACCGGCATGAGCGCCGTCGTCGGCGGCGACGAGGACGAGGTGATCGCGGCCATCGAGCGCCACGGACTGACCCCGGCCAACCGCAACGGCTCCGGCCAGGTGGTCGCCGCCGGCACGATGGAGGACCTCGCCGCGCTCGCCGAGGACCCGCCGGCCAAGGCCCGGGTGATGCCGCTGAAGGTGGCTGGCGCCTTCCACACCGAGCACATGGCCCCGGCCGTGGACGTCCTCGCCCGGCACGCCCGGGCGATCTCCACCCATGACGCCCGGGTGCCGATCCTCTCCAACGCCGACGGCAGCGTCGTGCACTCCGGCACCGAGGTGCTGCGCCGGATCGTCTCCCAGGTCAGCCGCCCGGTCCGCTGGGACCTGACCATGGAGGCGATGAAGAGCCTGGGCGTTACCGGCCTCATCGAGATCCCGCCGTCGGGCACCCTCACCGGTCTCGCCAAGCGCGGCCTGAAGGGGGTCGAGACCCTGGCGCTGAAGACCCCCGACGACCTCGAGGCCGCCCACCGGATGGTCCGCGAGCACGGCGAGTCGCGCACCGCCTCGGCCCCCGCCTGGCGGATCGTCGTCGCCCCGGTCAAGGGCACGGTCTCGATCCCCGAGCACGCCGTCTCCGGGAGCCTGCCGAGCAACACCGTCGTCGCCCAGGTCTCCTCGCTGCGCGACACGCACGACGTGCTCGCCCCGCACGGCGGTCAGGTCGTCGAGTGGCTCGTCGAGGACGGCGACCCGGTCAGCCCCGGCCAGCCGCTGGTGCGGCTGCACCCCGAGGGCGAGGTCTCGGCGTGAGCGCCCGCACCCTCGGCGCGCCGACCGAGCTGCGGCACGCCCGGATCAGCGGGATCGGCGGCTACCGGCCCGAGCGGGTCGTGCCCAACGCCGAGATCGTCGACGCCATCGACTCCTCCGATGAGTGGATCCGGGAGCGCTCGGGCATCCGCACCCGGCACCGCGCCGCGCCCGACGAGACCGTCGTCGACATGTCCGTGGCCGCTTCGACCGGCGCCATCGCCCAGGCCGGGATCACCCCCGAGCAGATCGACGCGGTGCTCGTCGCCACCGTCACCCACCCGTACCAGACGCCGGCCGCCGCCCCCGAGGTCGCCGCCCGCTTCGGGATCGCCGCGCCCGCGATGGACCTCTCCGCCGCCTGCGCCGGCTACTGCCACGCGGTGTCCGTCGCCAACGACATGGTCCGGGCCGGCACCGCCGACCACGTCCTCGTCGTCGGCGTCGAGAAGCTCTCCGACTTCACCGACCCGCACGACCGCGGCTCCGCCTTCATCTTCGGCGACGGCGCCGGAGCCGCCGTGGTCTCGGTCTCCGACCGGCCCGGCATCGGCCCGACCATCTGGGGCAGCGACGGCGACCGCAAGGGGCTGATCACCCAGCGTGACAGCTGGATGGAGCTGCACGCCCCCGAGGGCACCGTCGGCGGCCGGCAGTGGCCGGCGATCGTCATGGAGGGCCCGAGCGTCTTCCGCTGGGCGGTGTGGTCGATGACCGAGCACGCCCAGGCCGCGATGGACGCCGCCGGGGTCGCCCCCGAGGAGCTGTCCGCCTTCATCCCGCACCAGGCGAACGTGCGGATCATCGACAACCTCGCCAAGACCCTGCACCTGCCGGCCGACCTGCCGATCGCCCGGGACATCGAGACCACCGCGAACACCTCGGCCGCCTCGGTCCCGCTGGCGATGGAGCGGATGCTGCGCGAAGGGGAGATCGCCCCCGGCGGCCTCGCCCTGCAGATCGGCTTCGGCGCCGGCCTCGTCTGGGCCGCCCAGGTCGTCGAGATCCCCACCCCGGCTCCCGGCACCCAGGCGGCCAGCGCGGAGGCCGCCACCAGCCCGCAGAGCACGCCCGCACCGGGCGAGCCCACGCCCGCCGGCACCTAGTCCCCCGACGGCCCGGCGGGTACCCCGGGCCACGACAGTCACGACACGCACCACCGAAGGAGCAGCACATGGCGCACAGCGACCAGGAGATCCTCGAGGGCCTCGCCGAGATCGTCTCGGAGGAGACCGGCATCGACACCGCCGAGGTCACCGCGGAGAAGAGCTTCACCGACGACCTCGACGTCGACTCGCTCTCGATGATGACGATCGCCGTCACCGCCGAGGAGAAGTTCGGGGCCAAGATCCCGGACGAGGAGGTCAAGAACCTCAAGACCGTCGGCGACGCCGTCGCCTACATCAAGGCCAACCAGCCCGCGTGACCTCCTCGCCGCCCATGACCTCAGACCAGCCCACCATCGTCGTCACCGGCGTCGGCGCCACCACCCCGCTCGGCGGTACCGCCGAGGAGACCTGGAGCGCCATCCTCGCCGGCCAGTCGGGAGCCGCGACCCTCGAGGAGGACTGGGTCGCCGAGCACGAGCTGCCGGTGACCTTCGCCGCCCCGCTCAAGGTGCCCGCCCGGGACGTGCTGGCGCGGGTGGAGACCAAGCGTCTCGACCCCTTCGCCCAGTACGCGCTGGTCGCGGCGCGCGAGGCATGGGCGGCGGCGGGGGCCCCCGACGTCGAGCCCGAGCGGCTCGCCGTGAGCATCGGCAGCGGCATCGGCGGGGTGCAGACCCTGCTGACCGCCTGGGACACCCTCAACGAGAAGGGCCCACGGCGGGTCTACCCGCTGTCCATCCCGATGCTCATGCCGAACTCCGCCTCCGGCACCGTCTCCCTCGACCTGGGTGCACGGGCCGGGGCGCACACCCTCGTCTCGGCCTGCTCCTCCGGCGCGGAGTCCATCGGTCACGCGCTGCGCCTGATCCACGACGGCGTCGCCGACGTCGTCGTGGCCGGCGGCAGCGAGGGAGCGATCCACCCGCTGCCGATCGCCGGCTTCGCCGCGATGCAGGCGCTGTCCACCCGCAACGACGACCCGCAGGCGGCCTCGCGCCCCTACGACACCGGTCGTGACGGCTTCGTCCTCGGAGAGGGCGCGGCGATCATGGTGCTGGAGACGGAGGAGCACGCGAAGGCCCGCGGCGCGACCATCATCTGCACCCTCGCCGGTCAGGGGATCAGCGCCGACGCCCACCACATGGCCGCCCCCGAGCCCGAGGGCGCCGGGGCCAGCCGGGCGATGGTCGCCGCCGTGCAGGACGCCGGGGCCCAGCCCACCGACGTCGTGCACATCAACGCGCACGCCACCTCGACCCCGGTCGGGGACGTCGCCGAGATCGCCGCGATGCGGCGGGCCTTCGGCGCCGACGTCGACCAGATGCCGGTCAGCGCCACGAAGTCGATGACCGGTCACCTGCTCGGCGCGGCCGGGTCGCTGGAGGCCGTGCTCACCGCCTTCGCCGTCCGTGACCGGGTGGCACCGCCGTCGATCAACATCGACGAGCTGGACCCGGTGGTGGACATCGACGTCGTCCGTGACGAGCCGCGGCGGCTGCCGGACGGGCAGATCCTCGCGCTGAACAACTCCTTCGGCTTCGGCGGGCACAACGTCGCCCTGGCCTTCGGGAGCATCTGATGGCCCGCCAGCCGAGCGCCGCGTCCACCGCGGCCGGGGCCGCCGGCAAGCCGAAGAAGGACCGGGAGAACGACCCGCGGAACCCGCGCAAGCGGCTCGAGGCGTTCTTCGACGAGGGCAGCCTGGAGCTGATCAGCCCGGAGGACGACTCCGGCTTCCTCGCGGCGACCGGTCGCGTGGACGGGGTGCGGGCGGTCGCCTTCGCCTCGGACGCGACGATCATGGGCGGCGCGATGGGTGTCGCCGGGTGCCGCGTCGTCGTCGACGCCTACGAGCGGGCGCTCATCGACGGGATGCCGATCGTCGGCCTCTGGCACAGCGGCGGCGCCCGCCTGCCCGAGGGCGTCGTCTCGCTGCACGCCGTCGGCGAGATCTTCGCGATCATGACCCGGGCCTCGGGCAAGATCCCGCAGATCTCGGTGGTCATCGGGGCCGCTGCCGGTGGCGCCGCCTACGGGCCGGCGCTGACCGACATCGTCATCCTCGCCCCCGAGGGGCGGATCTTCGTCACCGGGCCCGACGTGGTCCGCTCGGTCACCGGCGAGGACGTCGACGCGCTGCGCCTCGGCGGCCCCGAGCCGCACGGTCGGCGCTCCGGCGTGGTGCACGTGCTCGCCGAGTCCATCGACGACGCCTTCGCCCGGGCTGGCACGCTGTGCCAGCTCTTCGAGGACCAGGGCTCCTTCGACGTCGACGGGGTGGTCGACCGTGACCTGGCGGCGCAGCTGCCGGAGTCGGCCAGCCGCGCCTACGACGTGCACCCGCTGGTGGAGGACCTGCTCGACGACGGCCCGGTGCAGGAGCTGCACGGGCGCTGGGCGCCGAACATCACCACGACCCTCGGTCGGCTCGGCGGGCGCACCGTCGGGGTCATCGCCAACAACCCGATGCGCCTGGGCGGCTGCCTGGACTCCGCGTCGGCGGAGAAGGCGGCCCGGTTCGTGCGGATGTGCGACGCCTTCGGGGTGCCGCTGGTCGTGCTCGTCGACGTGCCCGGCTACCTGCCCGGTGTCGGCCAGGAGTGGGACGGCGTGGTGCGCCGCGGCGCGAAGCTGCTGCACGCCTTCGCCGAGGCGGTCGTCCCCCGGGTCACCGTGGTCACCCGCAAGACCTACGGCGGGGCCTACATCGCGATGAACTCGCGCTCGCTCGGTGCGACGAAGGTCTTCGCCTGGCCGGACGCGCACGTCGCCGTCATGGGCTCGGTCGCGGCCATCCGGATCCTGCACCGGCGTCGGCTGGCCGAGGTCGACGACAGCGAGCGGGCCGCCGTCGAGCAGGAGCTCGCCGACGAGCACGACCGGCTCTCCGGTGGCCTGCAGCGGGCCGAGGAGATCGGCGTCGTCGACGAGATCGTCTCGCCGACGGTCACCCGCTCGGCAGTGGTCGGGGCGCTCGCCGCGGCCCCGCAGTCGCGCGGGCGGCACGGCAACATCCCGCTCTGACGAGCCCGCTCGGCCGCGGTCCACGACCGGAGCACGCGCGGGTGGACGCACCGAGCACGGGGGCGCCGAGACACCGAGACGCCCCGGACCACGCACTCAGTGGTCCGGGGCGTCTCGTCGTGCGCTCGTCGCGGAGGCAGGACCGGGACAGGGGCGATCCGGGCCGGGCTGGCCGGGTCACCGGGGACATCGGAACTGCTGCTGGCAGCAGTTCCGGGAGTCAGCAGCAGCTCGTAGTGGTGCTGGCTCGCCAAACTGCTGCCAGCAGCAGTTTCGGGTCCTCGCGCTGTCGTCAGCCGACCTGCTCGTGTGCCGGCTTCCTCGGCGCTCCGGGCCTCGCTCGTTCCTCGCTCGGGTCCTCGCGCTGTCGTCAGCCGACCTTGTGCAGCCAGCGGACGGGGGCTCCCTCGCCGGCGTGGCGGAAGGGCTCGAGCTCGGTGTCCCAGTCGGCGCCGAGCAGCTCGCCGACCATGTCCTCGACGGCTTCGCCCGCGCCCTGGGCGAGGGTGAGCACCTCGCGCAGGCGGTTCTCGGTGACGACGACGTCGCCCGAGGCGGAGATCGTCGCGTGGTGGATGCCGAGGTCCGGGGTGTGGCTCCAGCGCGAGCCGTCGAGACCGGCGCTGGGCTCCTCGGTCACCTCGTAGCGCACGCCGTCCCAGCCGCGCAGGGCGGAGGCGAGACGGGCGCCGGTGCCGGGCTCCCCCGTCCAGGAGAACTCGGCACGCTTGAGCGACCGGCCGAGCGGCTGCTCGGTCCAGTCGAGTGAGACACCCTGGTCGAGGACGCTCTCCAGCGCCCACGTGATGTGGGGGCAGAGCGCCGTCGGGGTGCTGTGGATGAACACCACCCCGCGGGTCGTGGTGCGCGTCTGGGCCGACATCCTGATCCTCCTCGAGTGCGATGGACGTCTTCCCCAACGCCATCTCCTCGCGGACCCGGGCCGGCGGTGCGCTGTGAACGACCGCGGTCTGGTGCTTCGTCGCTGTGGTCACTCGGGTGCGCAGGCGCACCACGAGGTCATGTGCGACTCATTCTGCCCCATCAGCCACAGCAGCACCAGCCCTCGCCGGGTCGGCGAGACAGTTGCGCCGCACACTGTGCCCGCGACCCGGTGCCGCGCACGAGGCGACGCGCCGACGGGCGGCATACTCCCCTGGGTGAGCACCGACGACCCCCGGCCCGCAGGCTGGGCGCGCACCGCCTTCGCCGTCGACGCCGTGGTGGCCTGGACCGGGGTGGTGCTGGTGCTCGTCGTCTCGGGGCTGGGGTGGTTCGCCGAGGGGCCCAGCGAGCCCGGCCTCTACGGGAGCACGACGAAGGGGGCGGCCGGTCGGGTGGTCGACAGCCTCAGCTACTTCACCATCTGGTCCAACATCGTCGTGGCGCTCTCGGTGACCCTGCTGGCGCTCGCCCCGGCCCGTGACTCGGTGCTGCGACGGGTGCTGCGCCTGGACGGGCTGCTCATGATCACCGTCACCGCGGTCGTCTACCAGCTGCTGCTGGCGCCGAGCATGGACATCGTCGGCTGGTCACGGCTGACCGACCCGATCGTGCACGTGATCACCCCGGTACTCACCCTGCTCGTCTGGCTGGCCGTCGGGCCGCGGGGCTGGATCACGTGGCGGCTGCTGCCGCTGGCGCTGCTGATCCCCCTCGCCTGGATCGTCTGGATGCTCGGCAGGGGTGCGGTGATCGACGCCTATCCCTACGGCTTCACCAACGTCACCGAGCTCGGGTACGGGTCGGTGCTCGTCACGCTCGCGCTGGTGCTGGTCTTCGCCCTCGTGGTGACGGTGCTGCTGTGGGGGCTGGACCTGGCGCTGCGGCGGCGCGGCCGGGCTCAGTAGTACGGGACGGACTGGATCGCCCAGCCCACGCAGCACAGCAGCGCGACGAGACCCACCACCCCGACGGCGATCCACAGGTAGGTCGGCGAGCTGCCGCCGTAGTAGCCGGACGGTCCGGGGACCTCGTGCCCCTGGGAGTCCACCCACAGCGCCCAGCCGCGCGGCGGCTCCGGGAGCTCCGGTCCGGGTTGCCAGCCTCGGGGCGGACGCCACCCGGGCGGTGGCTCCGGCCAGTTCGGTGGCGGGTTGAAGTCGGGCACCCTCGGCTCCCCCTGTCGCGCGGCGTCGTCGTGCCGGTGCCGCCCCCGCGGACGGCACCGACCCTCGACCGTAGGCGGCTTCCCGGTGCGACGCACCGTGAGCGCACGAACGTTCAGCACGTGAGATCCGTTGCCGCGCAGATCAGGTCGCGCGGAGAGGACGTCACGCTGGTCGTGGGGCGGCTGGGGCTTGAACCCAGGACCGACGGATTATGAGTCCGCTGCTCTGACCGACTGAGCTACCGCCCCTCGACCGGCGAGGGTACCTGTGCCGCCAGGCACCAGCGAGGGGCGATCGCCCGGTAGGCGACCGCCCCTCACCCCGGCGCTGCTCAGAACCGACGCAGGTAGGGGATCACCCAGCCGCCACCCGCGTGGGCCGTCGCGGACGAGGTCGTCGTGTAGCGCTGGGTGGTGGTGCGGTCCCAGCGACCCCAGCGCCAGACCGCGCCACGGTCGAGCACCTCGTAGCTCTCTCCCCCGTCGTCGCTGAGGGCCTGGTGCGCGACGAGCTTCACCGTGCCGGCCGGGGTGACCGTGCGCACGTACCGCATATCGTGGTTGCAACGCCCGTTCACGTAAGCTTGGTTGCATGGTCGAACTGGTAGCGCTGAGGAAGACGAACGAGGTGGCGGCGTACGTCCGCGCCTCGATGGATCGCAAGGGTGATCGGTGGACCGTCGAGACCCAGTTGCGCAAGATCAGGGCGCTCGCTGAGGCCAAGGACTGGGAGGTCGTCGAGGTCTACGACGATAACGCCGTGTCGGCGACCAAGAAGCGCCGCGCTGGCACACGGTGGGCCGAGATGCTGGACGATGCCCGCGCGGGCCGGTTCTCGATGGTGGTCGCCGTGGACATGGACCGGCTCCTGCGCAGCACGAAAGACCTCAACACGCTGATCGACCTCGGTCTGCGCGTCGTCACCGTGGACGGCGAGATCGACCTCTCGACGGCGGACGGCGAGTTCCGCGCGACGATGCTCGCGGCTCTCGCCCGCTTCGAGGCCCGACGCAAGGCTGAGCGTCAGATCAGGTCGAACGAGCGCCGTCGTGCCGAGGGCATACCCACGTCCGCCTGGAAGGCGTTCGGCTGGACGCGTGAGGGCGAGCTGATCGAGGAGGAGGCAGAGGCCGTCCGGCGAGCCTTCGATGCGTTCCTCGGCGAGCCATCGCTGTCGATCCGGCGCATCCGCGAGGACCTGAACAGCGCTGGTCACCTCACCGCCCGCGGCTCGGAATTCTCCGTCGATGCCGTGCGCTACCTGCTCGCGAACCCGCTTTACTGTGGCTACATCAAGCACTACGCATCCGGCGAGCTGTACCCGGTGCAGGGCGAGGCGTTCCCGCCCATCGTCAGCGAGCAGACGTGGCGGACCGCGGTGGCGAAGCTGGAGGACAACGTGCGGAGGTCGGCCAGGCAGGGCAACCAGCCGAAATACCTCCTGTCGACGATCGGGCTGTGCGGGAAGTGCGGTGCGACGCTCGTCTCGGGGACGAACAGCCGCAAGCAGCCGACGTATCGCTGCGGCGAGCAGTTCCACCTCACCCGCCAACGCGAGCCCGTCGATGCGATGGTCACCGAGGCAGTGCTCACCCGCCTGTCGTCGGTGGACGTGCACGACCTCGTGATGCCGCAGGAGGACGACGGGCCGGACCGCGAGGAGCTGCTGACCGAGCGGAACGCCCTGGTCGAGCGCGTCAAGGAGCTGAGCCCGCTGCTGCGCGACATCCATCAGCCGGTCCTGGAGATCACCGCGGCGATCAACGACGTGAAGGTCCGCATCGACGAGATCGACGCGGAGCTGCTCGACCGCTCGGTATCCGTGGCGGCGAAGCTGCTGGCAGACGTGGAGGAGGCGGTCGGCACCGCGGAGCGTCGCGAGGTTGTCGAGTCGAAGTGGAAGGCGTTGGACATAGACCGCCGCCGGATGCTCGTGGACGAGCTGGTGACTGTGACCATCGAGCCCATCGCGCCCGGTCACGTGAAGTTCGACCCCGACCTCATTCGCATAGAGCCGCGTCGCGACTGACTCATGAGTCAACTCGTCATTGCAATGGTGAGTCGACTCGTGGGAGAGTGGTTGCAGACAAGAAGATCCCACCGGGGCCGCGACTTAGAAGCGCGGGGTTCTGCTCCCGGATGAGTAGCCGGTCAAACAGCCCAACTACCGTGGCGGGGAACCGGAAGATACTCATATCTGAGGACTTCCGATGTCTGTCGTTATCGACGTTCCCCGCGCATCCGCGCTTGACTGCCCTGCTCTCGATCAGGACTCGTCTCCCGTTCCGCATGCTGATGGGCTCGATCCCGTCATCGCCGCCGCCCGCGCCGCCGGTCGCCGAGCCGGTGAGCGCCTGGCACTCACTCCGCTGACGCCGCGACAGCGCGCCGCCGTCGCCGCCGTGATGGGCGGTGGTCGCTGATGAGCGCGAACTCCGCCGCCTTCGATCACCTGACCAGCTTCCGCTGGCGACAGGGCGACCCGTCCCTCGCCGATGGCGAGGCCCAGCTCTACGACCTCGGCGTGCTCCGCTCCGTGCTGGAGGAGGCCGTCGAGATCGCCGTCGCCGACGCCCGCGCCGACGGGGTGACCTGGGCCAGGATCGGCGACGCCCTCGGCGTCACGCATCAGGCTGTCATCAAGCGCTACGGCCGGGGCGGTGGTCGCTGATGCACGCCGACGCACGCAACCTCAGCACCGCACCCGCCGACCTGACCCCGCCCGGAGGGCCTGGCCTGGCACCCGCCGAAGGCGGGCTGCCCATCGCCGTGATGACGGTCCGCAGCCGTGCTTCGCACTCCAAGAGTTTCGGGGGCCTCATTCGTTCCTACGGGCGCGGCAAGGGCTTGTCGATTGCCGCGCCTTGCAACAACGCGCCTGGTCAGAAGCCGATTCCGTCTTCGCTGCGTCGCGTCGCCTCGCGGGTTCATTTGAGGTCTCATTTGGGGGTCAATACGGGGTCATTTAGGCGCCGCACCCCCTCTGCGGCCCTCCACGCCGCCTGCGACGGGGGTGGTCGCCGTGGCTAAGCAGGAGAACAACCCGACGAGCATCGGGCTCACGCAGTACCTCGATCCGTCGTACTGGACCTGGGCTGCCGAGGACCCGAACGGGGCCGCGCTGCTCGAGCAGGGAGCCGGGGCGATCCTCGCCTACGTCGCGCAGCGGCTCGAGGCCATCGGCTGCGAGGTCATCGAGGCCTACGGAATCGTGCACGACAAGGATGAGCGCGAGGTCTGGAGCGACACGGAGAAGGCTCTGGTGGTCGAGCCGAAGCCCGATCACCTGCACGCGGTCATCAAGTTCGCCAGCCGTGCGAAGAGCGCGCCGCTGGCTCGGCTCGCGTTCGGCATCGGCGTCGAGCCCCAGTACGTCGAGAAGCCGGGCCGCGGTCGGTACGCCTTCGACAACATGCTGTCGTACCTGACTCACGTGAAGTATGCGGACAAGCATCAGTACGCGCCGTCGGAGGTCGCCACGGTGCGCGGGCCGGACTACCTCGGGATCGACGCCCAGCGCCGGGAGACCTGGCTCAAGGGGCGCGCCCACGTGAAGAAGAAGGTCGTCGCGGAGAACTTCGAGGACATGCGGGAGCGGGTGCTGCAGGGCGAAATCACGCGGGATCAGATCATGCTCACGGACGAACTGTTCGACATCTACTCGCGGCATCAGCGGGAGATCGACGACGCGCTGTCGGCCTACGGCCAGCGCCGCGCGTACCGGGCGGCCGCGAAGCTGCGCGCCGGTGCCTTCTCGACGCACGTGGTGTTCGTCCACGGGGATGCCGGGATCGGCAAGACTCGGTTCGCAACGGATTTCTTCACCGAGGCGATTAGCGCGGCCAATGCACATGGCGAGCGGTGGCAGGTCTACCGTGCCGCGACGGGGAACCCATTGGATGACTGGCGGGGCGAGGAGGTGCTGCTGCTGGACGATCTGCGGGCCTCGGCGATGGACGCGAACGATTGGCTGCTGCTGCTCGATCCGTATAACGCCTCGCCTGCGAAGGCTCGGTACAAGAACAAGGGCGAGGTGGCTCCGCGCCTCATCGTGATTACGGCGACGATCGAGCCGGTCGAGTTCTTCTACTACGCCCGCCAGAAGGGCAACGTGGACGAGGCGCTGGACCAGTTCATCCGCCGCCTGGCGTCGGTCGTGAAGGTCTACCGCGCCGACGACATCAACCGCTACCTCGTGCAGCACATCGGGAAGATCGAGCCCTACGAGTGGCACCAGTGCAGCATCCCGACCGCCGCGCACACGCCCGGCATGTACGGCAACGCGTACCACCAGAACGCCGGGTCGCGGGAACTGACGTACGGTCCGGAGACCTCGGCGGAACACGACGCGGACGGTGCGGTCGCGGAGCTGCTCAGCGGGCTCGCGGTGCGAAGTCCGGACGTGCCGCTGGCGCTGATCGAAGGTGCCGCATGAGCACCGATCAGCATTCGCTCTTCCAGGGGGTCGAGGGGGCCGGAGGCCCCTCGCAAGCAGGGCTGGAGGACACGAGCGTCAGCGATGTGTCCGACAGGCCTACTGCTTGCCACTCTGGCGTACAGGTGGAGCAGCAGACCGACTCCCAGGTGAACACCGGTCGGGCTGATGCGGAGGCTGTGCGTCAGAGTCACGGCGGCGCGAAGCGTCGTCGTGGGGGCCGCGCGAAGCTCGATACCGACTTCGGGGAGGAGACGCTCGCGGCGCTTCGCACTCGTGCGAAGCGGCTCGGGCTGGCTCCGAGCACGTGGGTACGGACCGTCGTACGCGATGCCCTCCACGCCTCCCGCTCGGAGGAGTTGGACGCCGCCGTGGCGGCGCACCTGCTCGGGGTCGAGGCGCGTGTGCAGGCGTCGGCGGACGCTCGTGAGCTGGCTGCCCAGGTGCGCCCGCTGGCGATCAACGTCAACGACTTGGATCGCCGCGCGCGCGCCGGTGAGGCGGTGGCGCTGTCGTCGGAGGTGCCCGAGCTGATCGAGCTGCTGCGCGAGGTCCGCGCCTTGCTCGGGGATCGGACGGCCGCATGAGCACCACCCACTACAGCCGAGCACCAGCGCCGCCGACACCGAGCGCTATATCCGCGGGAAGGAGGACGAGCGGGGCGTCGCGATCACGTGCGAAGTGCCGGGAGGCCCTGGCGCATTCTCGGCGCGCGCACGGGCGCTCACGCAGAACACCACGCGCGAGGTCGAGGCGCTGCATTACCGGCAGTCTTTCAGCGACGAGGAGTTCGACCCGAAGAACCCGGAGCACGTGCAGCGGGTGAACGATCTCGGCTATCAGCTCGCGAAGAAGATGCATCCGGATTCCGACTGCCTCGTGGTCAGTCATGTGGATGGGCGGGGAAAGAAGCCGCACAATCATATTTTGGTTCTCAATCACAACAACCGTACGGGTAAGGCGCTCTCGGACTATCGCACGTTCCACGACCGCAAGGCCGGGAATCAGAAAGGCGTGCAGTCGGCGAACGACGAGCTGATGCGCGAGCACGGGCTCTCGGTCGTGAAGCGGCTGGAGCGCGTGCCGAAGGACTGGGAGCTGCGCCGCGAGGACTTCGCCGAGGGGTCGCTCGACCGCGAGATGGGCGACCGGATGAGCGCGGCGCTGGCAGATCCCCGCGCGGTGGACAAGGCCGGTCTCGAAGCGGTGATCGAGGAGCAGAACCAGCAGCTCGTCGATGACGGGGAGCGGGTGCCGCGGATGCGGCTGCACAGCCCCGTCAGCAAGAAGGGCAAGCGCGCCGGTCAGGAGACCTGGACGCTCTAGATCGAGGACCGCCGCGGCGAGTCCGGGCGTGCCGAGCGCCGCAAACGCACGAGCGCACTCTCGGCGGACTTCACCCCGGAGGGCGCGCAGGCGTTCTTCGACTACCACCAGCAGCAGAAGGAGCAGGAACATGAGCGCAGCACTCGACAGGCTGAAGCAGCAGAACGGGCCCGTGCAGTCGCCGCAGCCGCTCGGCAGTCCGGAGACGATGGAGGCGTTGACCTCGATCCTCACCGCCGTCGAGGCGCAGAACGCGAGGCTCGACCGGCTGGCCGAGCAGCAGAAGAAGCTCGCGGGGTTCGTGAAGGTCATGGACGAGGAGACGACGAGGCGGCTGGAGCGGATCACGACCCCGGCGTCGACCTCCTCGCCCTCCAGCGACGTGTCCGCGAGGATCGCGAGTATCGAGAGCAGGCAGAACGAGATCGCGAGCACGCTCGGCGAGTTCGCGCAGAGTCTCAACGGCGAGAGCTTGAACGCCGCGTCGCGAACCTTGGTCGCGGAGGCGCAGAAGAATCGCGCGGCTACGGCCTCGGCGATTGAGGGTCTGAAGGTGCAGGCCACAACGAACCAGAAGCTTGTGAGCCAGGTCGGCGGCGCGGTGCAGCGGATCGAGAAGCGGACTGAGGAACGGGTCGAGAAGGCCGTCGAGCAGGTCGCCGGGGAGGCCTCGGCCACGATGACCGCGAACCTCGACGCCTCGAACGAGCGCGCCGAGCGGATGATGGCGGCGACGGCGAAGCTCGAAGCGCGTCAGCTCTGGTCGGCCGCCGCTGCGATGTGCCTCGCCCTGCTGCCGGTGGTCGTGGTCGTCGCCGGGCTCTGGATGGGCATCGCCGGTCTCATCACGGGCGCTCAGTGGGCGCTCGACGTGGACGGGCGCATCTGGCTCGGCATCGGGCGCTGGCTCGTGGTCTCCGTGGGTCTCGCCGGGGCCGGATACGGGCTCTTCGCGTCCGTCCGCTCGGCAGCCGGTCTCGTGGAGACGTGGAAGGGTCGCGGGGTGCCGAAGTGGCCGAGGTGGCGATGATGGCTGGATCCGCTCGAGCTACCGGTTCCGATCAGCGGTCGAAGGATTCTCGCAGCAGCCGGTCCTGCGGCCTCGGTGCCGCCGCCCTAACCTGACGAGCATCCCCGCCGTGACGGCCATCACGACGGCGATCCCGGCACCGATGATCCAGGGGTTACCGAGGAGCCCACCGACGCCCGCGAGTGCTCCGCCCGCCGCGATGAGCGGCAGGCCGCAACAGAGCAGCAACGGAAGCGCGCAGCATGCCAGCAAGAGCAGTCCGGTCCCTGCAGCGACGACGGGACCGGCGCGCCGTTCGTCGCGGTCCTGATCGGCGCTCGTCGTCTGCACCTCTTCAGGATGAGATCTCCCCGATTGCCTGCGCTGCCGGTCATGCGCAGCACGACAGCAGCGACGGGTCGGTGGTGAAGGCCTTCGCGGCGATCCGGATGCCCTCGGCCATCGTCAGGTAGGGAGCCCAGGCGTCGGCGATCTCGGCGACGGTCTTGCCGAGCACGTGGACACCGGCGGCGGCGAGCTCTCCGGCGTCCTTGGCGACGGCGGTCAGGCCGAGGATCTCGTTCGTGTCGGCGTTCACGACGATCTTGATGAACCCGCGGGTGTCGCGGTTGACCAGCGCGCGGGGCACGTGGTGCAGCGGCAGGACGCGGCAATCGCAGCGGATCCCCGCAGCAAGCACTTCCTTCTCGGTCATCCCGACCGCTCCGATCGCGGGCCCGGTGAACGTCACCCGCGGCAGGCGGGAATAGTCGACGGCACGATCGGCGTCGGCGAACGCGTTCTCGGCGACGAGGGTGCCGTGGTGGGCGGCGACGTAGACGAACTCGGGGTGCCCGGTCACGTCGCCCGCGGCCCAGATCCGCGGGTTCGAGGACCGCAGCCGGTCGGAGACGACCACCTCGCCGGAGTCCCCGGTCTTCACCCCGACCGCATCGAGGTTCAGGCCATCGGTGACGGGACGGCGTCCGAGGGCGACGAGCACCTGCTCGGCGCGGAACTCCTGCGAGTCGCCGGACACGTCGGCGGTCACGACGGCCTCGCCTCCCGTGCCGCGGGAGACCCGGGTGGGCACCACGCGGCGGACGACGCGGATGCCTTCGTCGGCGAACGCCTCCTGAAGCGCCTTGGACACCTCCGGCTCCTCCTTCGAGGCGAGCCGGGACCGCACCAGCAGCGTGACCTGCGAGCCGAGGCGAGCGAACAGCTGCGCCTGCTCCAGGGCGACGTAGCCGCCGCCGAGCACCAGCAACGACTCAGGAACCTCAGCGAGTTCCATTGCCGTGGTCGAGGTCAGGTACCCGGTCTCCTCCAGGCCGTCGATCGGCGGAGCCCACGGGCGAGAACCAGTCGCGACCAGGAAGTGGTCGGCCTCGATGGTCTCGACCGTCCCGTCGCCGGCGATGATCTCCAGTACCGGGGCGTCTGGGCCGCCGGCGAACGATGCATCGCCGCGGCGGACCTGCCAGCCGTAGGAGTCGGCGACGTCGGCGTACTTCTCGCCGCGCAGCGACTCGACCAGCGCCTGCTTCCCGGCGATCAGCGCAGGCATGTCCACTGTCTCAGCCGTCGCCGCGATCCCCGGGAACCGGCCTGAAGCGTCGGCGGCGACGTGACGGGTGTCGGCAGCGGCGATGAGGGCCTTCGACGGCACGCAGCCGGTGTTCACGCAGGTGCCGCCGAGCGTCCCGCGCTCGATCATCACCACCGACTTGCCGAGCGTGGTCGCACGGATGGCGGCGGCGAATGCTCCGCCTCCGGATCCGATGATGGCGAGGTCGTACTTGGTAGGCATCGCTGCTCCTGTCAGTCCTTGGCTTTCTGCTCTGTCTCAGCCATACTGGACCTTCCAGTGCAGGGGAAGGTCAAGCCTGCTCCTGCCGAACGATCGGAGGCCGCGATGCGCATCGGAGAACTCGCCGAACGCGCGGGCACCACGGCGAAGACGCTCCGCTTCTACGAGGGGCAGGGGCTGCTTCCGCCGGCCGAGCGCACGCAGTCCGGCTATCGCGACTACGCACCCGAGACGGTCGCCCGGATCGACTTCGTCCACCGCGGCCAGGCCGCGGGCCTCACCCTCGCCCAGATCCGCCAGATCCTCGACATCCGCGACGGCGGCCATGCGCCCTGCGAGCACGTGCGCGACCTGCTTGACGTGCGCCTCGCTGAGATCGAGCAGCAGATCGCGCAGCTCTCCGTGCTGCGCGACACTATCGCGGACCTCAGACAGGACGCCGCGCACCCGGACCCTGAAACGTGCAGCACCGATCAAGTGTGTAGGTACTTGTAGACGACGGTAGCCAATGACTCCAACGCTACAACCCCGATATGCGCTAGCCGTACCCGCTCCACACCGAGCTGTCGGTCACCCAGCGGTACCGGTTCACCGGGTCCTTCAGGGTCGTCAGCTCGCCGCCGCGCACGGTGATCACCCGGTGCTCGAAGGTGTGCGCCCCGGCGCTGGTCATGAGCACCAGCTCGTAGCCGGCGACCCCGTCGATCCGGGCCGCCCCGTAGAAGGGGTTCTCCGTCGCGATGTGCGCCGAGATCGGCGTGCGGGTGGACATGACCTCGCCGGTGGCGGTGACCACCCGCAGACCCACCGAGCTGGACCAGCGGCCGTGCACGGCGACGGAGTCGCGCTGGCCGTCGCCGTCGACGTCGGCGCGGGAGACGATCTCGCAGCCGCTGATCCCGCTGCACGCGTCGTCGCTGGTCGTGGTGCTCGCCTGGGCGCTCGGCATCCCGGCGAGCAGGGTGGCGGCCGCCCCGATGGTGGCCAGTGCGGTGGTGCGGCGTGCTGCGGACATCTCGATCCCCTGTCTCCTCGCGACTCCCCTGCGGCGTCGCACACCCGAGGACGCCGTACCCCAGGACCTGGTTCGGACACGGTTCGGTCTCGCCCCTTCGTGCCGGTCCGTGCGCCGGCTTCTTCGCAGGTCACGACCACGCCACACCCGCCGGAACCCGCCCCTCCCACCAGGCCGGGATGCGAGGATGACCCGGACGAAGGGGGTGTTGCCGTGCACCGTGCACGGACGGCGGGCATGGTGCTCGCCCTGACCGCGACCCTCGTCGCCGCATGCTCGCGCGACGTCGCGGTGGAGCCGACGACACCGACCGGCAGCACCGCCGGGGCGACCTCGACGGCCACGCCGACCGGCTCGGGCAGCAACGCCGGGAGCGGATCCAGCACCGCCGACGGAACCTCGAGCACCGTCGGCCCCGCGGACGTCCCGGACACCCTCCGGGTCGGCATCTCCTTCTCATCCCCCGGCATCGGCGAGCGCAGCAACGGCCGCACCACCGGCCTCGACGCCGATGTGGCCCGCTACGTCGCCCAGGCCATCGGCGCCGACCAGGTCTCCTTCGTCAACGCGCTGCCGAACCAACGCGAGACGCTGCTGGAGACCGACCAGGTCGACATGGTCGTCTCGTCCTACTCGATGACGCCGGAGCGGGCGCAGCGGGTGACCTTCGCCGGGCCCTACCTCAACACCGGGCAGGACCTGCTGGTCTCCGAGCGCAGCGCCGTCCGCGGCCCCGAGGACCTGCTCGGCTTCACCATCTGCGCCGCCGAGGGCTCGACCTCCACCAGCGAGCTCGTCGACGACTACCCAGGGCTGCACGTCGTGCTGCGCCCCACCGTCGACGCGTGCGTGGACATGCTCATCCGGGGAGAGGTCAAGGCGGTGACCTCTGACGCCGCGATCCTCGCCGGGTACGCCCGCATCTCTCGCGAGCCGAACCAGCTGCTGCTGGCCGGGCAGCCCTTCACCACCGAGCGGTGGGGCATCGCCCTGCCGAAGGGGGACGTCGCGCTCTGCCAGGAGGTGACGACCGCGCTGCGCCGGATGATCAGCAGCGGCGCCTGGGAGGAGGCGGTCGAGGACCACCTCGGCGAGAGCACCCGGATCAGCGGGACGACGCTGCAGCCACCGATGCTCGGTTCGTGCGCGGCCCGCGAGGCGAGCGCCAGCTCCAGCTCGAGCTCCAGCAGCGCCTCCGCCAGCAGCGCCAGCTCGAGCGCGGCGAGCTCCAGCGCCTCCAGCAGCGTCTCGGCCAGCCGGTCGAGCGCCAGCGCGAGCCGCGCCGCCGAGAGCGCGAGCAGCAGCGACGGCTCCGGGAGCGACTGAGAGACCTCAGGGACCGGCGGAGCGGCCGAGAGACCGTCCGCGACATCCTGGTGACCCGGGAGAACGACGACGGCCCCGGAGATGCCGGAGACATCTGCGGGGCCGTGCGGGTGGCTCCCCCGGTTGGACTCGAACCAACAACCCTCCGGTTAACAGCCGAATGCTCTGCCAATTGAGCTACAGGGGATCGCGCCGTGACGCGACGGACACCATAGCAAGAGAAGCCGGACAGCCCGTAATCAGTTCGCGCCCATGTCGAGGCGTCCGGCAGCCGCTCCGCTCAGCGGTGGTCAGGGGTCCAGGCCCACCTGCTCGGCCAGCGACAGCGCCACCCGCTCGGTCTCGGCGACGAGCTCGGGATCGTCCGGGTCGCACCCCTTCCCGACGATGGTCTGCGCGAGGAAGGCGCCGCTGGAGAGATCCTTGCGCAGCACCACCCGGGCCCGACGCGACCGGTCGAGGGAGACCTCCTCGCTGAGGACGACCGAGCTCTGCACCCGGTCGTGGAAGGCCCCGGGCACCCGACCGGGGCTGTCCAGACGCCAGGTGGCGGCCGGGTGCGGATCCACCCAGGAGACCCGCAGGTGTCCCTGGCCGTCCCAGCCGCCGGTGTCGACCAGGTGCCAGGGGCGCCCACCCTCCGGCAGGCCGGGGGCGAGCAGGCGTCGGGTGGTCACGACGAGCACGCCGTCGTCGGTGGTGGCGGTGGCGAGCACGCGCTCGCCGTCGGCGAGGTCCAGCCCGGCCGGCGGGTCGGGCTCGGCGGTCCGGCGCAGCCGATCGCGCAGTCCCATCAGCCGACCTCCTCGCGCAGCGCTGCGCGCTCGCGCTCCCACTCCTGCAGCTGGCGGGAGAGGGTGCGCAGCTGCTCCTGGTCCGCCTCCGGGTCGACCGCCAGGCGGCGCATCGTCGCCATGGCGTCGTTGATCCGGCGGCTCACCGCGACCTCCCGGACCCGCCGCAGCAGCGACTCGGTGTAGCTCGCCGGCGGCAGCCCGGTGGCGGTGTCATGACGCACCGGCAGCGGGTCGACGCTCAGCTCGGCCACCAACGGGTGCACGGTCAGCGGAGCGGCGTCGTTGACCCGGCCGTGCCAGCCGGCCAGGGTCTCGCCCTGCGCCAGCGGCCCCACGCCGCGGACCGCCTCGAGGACCACCCGGTGCGCCGGCGCGGCCATCCCGGCCGGGTCGACGAGATCGAGGTCCGCCCCGGAGAAGAGCGAGGGGTGCTGCAGGATCGACTGCAGCAGCTGCCGCTCGGCCCGCACCACCGGGTCGGACAGGTCGGGCGCCGGCACCCCGGTCGCCGCCTCGCCGGCGCTGGGCTCGGGCACGTCCGCATCCGACGGGTGGGGCCGGGCAGGCTCGGCATCCTGCGCGGACAGGCGCCCGGCGCGCTGGGTGGCGTCGCGCATCTGCTCGACGGTCACCCCGATCCAGCCGGCGACGGTGCGGATGTACTCCGGCCGCAGCGAGGAGTCGCGGATGCTGTTGATGATCGGCGCGACCGCCCCCATCCCCTGCACCCGGCCCTCGGCGGTGGCCAGGTCGAAGCGGTCCAGGGTGGTGCGCACCGCGAACTCGAACATCGGCACCGCCGACCCGACGAGGTCGCGGACCGCGGCGTCGCCCTCGCGCAGCCGCAGGTCGCAGGGGTCCATCCCGTCGGCGGCCACCGCCACGAAGCTCTGGCTGGCCCACTTGTCGTCGTCGGCGTAGGTCTTCATCGCCGCCTTCTGGCCGGCGGCGTCACCGTCGAAGGTGAAGATCACCCTCGCCGGGCTCAGCCCGGCCTCGTCGCGCATCATCCGGCGCAGCACCTTGATGTGCTCGGCTCCGAAGGCGGTACCGCAGGTGGCCACGGCGCCCTCGATGCCGGACAGGTGCGCGGCCATGACGTCGGTGTAGCCCTCGACGACCACCGCCCGGCGCTCGGCGCTGATCGCCTTCTTCGCCAGGTCGAGGCCGTAGAGCACCTGGCTCTTCTTGTAGATCGGGGTCTCGCTGGTGTTGAGGTACTTCGCGGCGATCCGGTCGTCGTCGAAGAGCCGGCGGGCGCCGAAGCCGACGGTGTCGCCGGTGGTGTCCCGGATCGGCCAGACCAGCCGCCCGCGGAAGCGGTCGTAGATGCCGCGCGACCCCCGGCCGCACAGCCCGCCGGTGGTGAGCTCGTCGTCGGTGAACCCCTTCTCCCGCAGGTGCCGGGCCAGCTCCTCGCCGCCGCGGGGCGCGAAGCCGATCCCGAAGTGCTCCGCCTCGGGCCGGGCGAACCCGCGCTCGCGCAGGAAGTCCCGGCCGGCGCGGGCGTCCGGGCCGTCGACGAGGCGGTGGTGGTAGTACTCGGCGGCGGCACGGTGCGCCTCGATGAGCCGCGAGCGCCGACCGATCCCCTCCCCCTGGCGGGGACCGCCGCCCTCCTCGTAGCGCAGCTCCATCCCGAGCTTGGCGGCCAGGCGCTCCACCGACTCGGTGAAGGTGAGGTGATCGACGGCCTGGACGAAGGCGAGCACGTCGCCCCCTTCGCCGCAGCCAAAGCAGTGGTAGCGCCCGACGCTCTCCCGGACGGTGAAGGAGGGGGTCTTCTCGTCGTGGAAGGGGCACAGCCCCTTCATCGAGCCCACCCCGGCGGGGCGGAGGGTGACGTGCTCGCGCACGACGTCGGTGATCGAGGTGCGCTCCTTGACGGTCTGCACGTCCTCCGCGCGGATCCGGCCGGCCACGTCTCACCTCGCCCTCGTCGGTCCCTGGTCCGGTGCCGAGTCTAGGCGGCGCGGCAGACGGCGGAGCGGCGAGTCGTCCTCAGCGCACCCGCGCGTGCAGCGCCAGCGCCCGCACGTCGGTCAGCGACGCGACCTGGTCGACCACCACCCGGCGCCGGGCTGCGGTGGTCGTCGCAGCAGCGAGGTCGGCCCGCAGCGCCGGGTCCAGCCGGGCCTCGGGGTCCGCGCCGAACCACTCCAGCAGGTCGTCGATCACGGCCCGCTGGTGCACGTAGACCTCGACCCGCTCCTCGGCCTGCATGACGAAGTGGGCGGCGACCCCCTTCAGCACCGCCACCTCGGCCCGGCTCTCCGGCGGCACCACGAGGGAGGCCGCGTAGCGGGTCAGCGGGCCGGAGCCGTACCGCTCCCGGGTGGCAACCTCGGCGGCGTGCACGAAGCGCCCGATGAGCCGGGAGGTCATGTCCTTCAGCCCGGCCAGCGACGCCCGGGTGGCGTCGAACTCGCGCGGCACCAGCTGCTGCCCGGCCAGCCGGGCCAGCGCCGCCTCCACCTCCGGCTCGCTCAGGTCGGGCGCGTACTCCTGCCGGGCCACCCGCAGCACCTCGCCGGCCCGCCGGTCGTCGCGCAGCAGCGCCGGGTCCAGGTGACCGGAGGCGATGGCGTCCTCGACGTCGTGCACCGAGTAGGCGACGTCGTCGGACCAGTCCATGACCTCGGCCTCGAGGCAGCGCACCCCCGCCGGCGCGCCCTCGCGCAGCCAGTCGAAGACCGGACGGTCGTCGCCGTAGGCCCCGTGCTTGGGGCCCGGACGGGGGCCTTCCCCCTTCGTCCAGGGGTACTTGGTGGCCGCGTCCAGGCTGGCCCGGGTGAGGTTCAGCCCGGCCGGGCGCCCGTCGGGGTGCACCCGCTTGGGCTCCAGCCGGGTCAGCAGCCGCAGGGTCTGGGCGTTCCCCTCGAAGCCGCCGATGTCGGCCGCCGCCCGGTCCAGCGCCGCCTCACCGTTGTGCCCGAAGGGGGGATGGCCCAGGTCGTGCGCGAGGCAGGCGACCTCGACGACGTCGCCGTCGCAGCCCAGCGCGCCACCGAACTCGCGCCCGATCTGGGCCACCTCGAGGGTGTGGGTGAGCCGGTTGCGCACGAAGTCGTCGCTGGCCGGCTGCACCACCTGGGTCTTGGCGGCCAGGCGGCGCAGCGCCGCCGAGTGGATCAGCCGGCCCCGGTCACGGGCGAAGTCGTCGCGGTCCGCCCGCTTGTGGACCGGGTCTTCTCCCGCCCAGCGCGCCCGGTCGGCCTCGGTGTAGGTCACGGTCCCCGAGACTACGGCCCGGGCTCAGAGCCCGTCCTGCGCGGCCCGTGCCCGGGAGACCCAGGCAGGGGCTGCGTCCTCACGACCCGCCCCCGCCATCCGCCCCTCCTGGCAGGCGGCCAGCAGCTCGGTCATCCGCCGCTCGCGGGTGACCTCCCGCTTGGCCTGCATCACCCAGGCCGCGCTGGAGCGGCGGTAGCCGGGGGTGGCCGCCCGCCAGAAGGCGCTCGCCCGCGGATCCCGCGCGAGCCGGTCCAGGTACTCGGGCGCCAGCTCGGTGACCCGCTCGTAGCTGTAGGTGCCGGTCCGGTCGTCACGGCGGCGGGCGAAGGCCGCCTCGCCCGCGGGGTGCATCAGCCCCTCTTCGCGCAGCCGCTCGGCGTGGTCGAGGTTGACCTGGCTCCACGTGCTGCCCGGGCGTCGCCGGGTCCAGCGCTGCCGCCGCCGGTCCTCGTCCACCGGCTGAGAGAGGGAGTCGATCCAGCCGAAGCACAGGGCCACCGGCACGGCCTCGGCCCAGGTCAGCCCCCGCTCGGCGACATGCTTCTGACGCAGCTCCATCCACAGCTCGTCGGCGCTGTCGTGGTGCTCCTCGAGCCAGGTCCAGAACTCGTCGGCGTCGGCGAAGAAGACGGCCGGGCGCTCTTCGGAACCGCCGGGTGACCCCGACCGCCGCGCCCCGCCCCTGCTCATCTCAGCCGCCCGATACCGACAGCTCTGCCTGGGCGACGTCCGCCCGCTGGGTCTCGTCGAGGTCGCGGCTCTGCAGCCACCGCTCGGGCAGCGCGACCGTCCGAGGAGAACCGGCCCGACCTCGCGGCCCCTCGGCGGGGTCACCGGGCCAGGGGGTGTCCGGGTCGAGGGTGGCGATGAGGTCGTCGAGCGCGGCCAGGGAGTCCACCAGGGCCAGCCGGTTGCGGACCTGCGAGCCGGCCGGGAAGCCCTTGAGGTACCAGGCGATGTGCTTGCGGATCTCGCGGCAGGCGCGCAGCTCCTCGCCGAAGAAGTCGGTGAGGTACTCGGCGTGCCGACGCAGGGTCTCGGCGACCTCGCCGAGGGTGGGCCGCACCCGCACCTGCTGCCCGGCGAAGGCGGCCGCGAGGTCGGCGAAGAGCCACGGCCGGCCCAGGCAGCCGCGCCCGACGACCACGCCGTCGCAGCCGGTCTGCTCGACCATGGCGAGCGCGTCCTCGGCCGACCAGATGTCCCCGTTGCCGAGCACCGGGACGGTGGTGATGGTCTGCTTGAGCAGCCGGATCGCTGCCCAGTCGGCCTGGCCGGAGTAGGCCTGCGAGGCGGTGCGGCCGTGCAGGGCGACCGCGACGACCCCTTCGTCGACGGCGGCCTGGGCGGCCTCGAGGTAGGTGAGGTGCTCGTCGTCGATGCCCTTGCGCATCTTCACGGTGACCGGGACGTCCCCCTTCGCGCCCTCGGTGACGGCGGCGGAGACGATGGCGCGGAAGAGATCCCGCTTCCACGGCAGCGCCGCGCCACCGCCCTTGCGGGTCACCTTGGGGACCGGGCAACCGAAGTTGAGGTCGATGTGGTCGGCGCGGTCCTCGTCGACGAGGATGCGCACCGCGGCCGCCGTCGTCGCCGGGTCCACCGAGTAGAGCTGCACGCTGCGCGGGTGCTCCTCGGGTCCGTGCTCGAGCAGCCGCATCGTCTCGGGGCTGCGCTCGACGAGGGCACGCGAGGTGACCATCTCGTTGACGTAGAGGCTGCTGGCGCCGCTGATCCCGGCCGCGGCCAGACCGGCGGAGCCGGACTCGCGGCACAGGCGACGGAAGGCGCGGTTGGTGATCCCGGCCATCGGGGCCAGCACGACCGGGGAGTCGATCGTGTGTCGTCCCAGACGCAGCGGCGGCAGGACCGGGTGGGTGCTCGACGGGGCGTCGGGCAGGGTGGCGATGCTCATGACCGCTCAATCATCCCACCGTCTGTCCACCCCCGCGACCACCGGTTGCGTCTGCGCAGCAGGCTCGCCCGGCCCGGTCGACGTCCGCGCAGGTCACCGCCTCACGGGACCGGCGACGGTGGCGCTCAGGCCAGCGCGGCGCCGTCCAGCTCGGCGAGGAAGGCCTCGATCTCGGCGGCCACCTCGGCGGGATGGGTCATCGGCGCCAGGTGTGTCCCCGGGACGTGGTGGACCTCGTCGTCCGGACGCACCGCGCGGAAGCCGCTCTCCCCCGCGCGGAACTGGTCCAGCCGGCCGTTGACCGCGCGGACCGGGACCGGCACCTGGGCCAGCCGCTCCGGGTCGACGTCGGCCGCCGCCTGCGACCAGGCGTCCGGGATGGCCGCCACCCCGGTGCCGCGACGCACCACCTCGGCGCCGGAGGGCAGCAGCCGCCGCAGGGTCGCCGCATCGACGGCGATGACCACCCGGTCTAGCCCCGGGGTGGACAGCGCCCGCCGCAGCCCGCCGCCGAGCAGCTGGTAGGGCAGCGCCAGCGCCGGTCGTTGACCAGCGGTGGCGCCCAGCAGCATCAGGCCGCGCAGCTCCTCGGCGCCGGCCTGGGCGGCCCAGTCGATCGCCAGCAGCCCGCCGAGGCTGTGCCCGACGACCAGCGGCGGCTCTGCGCAGCCGGCGACCGCCTCGGCGATCGCCGCCACCCCGGCGGCCACGGTGAAGGGTTCGCCGACGCGGGTGCCGTGGCCCGGCAGGTCCGGGGCGTGCACCCGCAGCCGCTGCGGCAGGTGCTCGCGCAGCGGGTCCCAGGCGGCCGCGTTGAGGCGGCTGCCGTGGACGAGCACGAGCTCGGTCATCACCGACGAGCCTCGGTCAGCTGCCGAGCAGCCGCGGCGCCAGCCAGGACTCGACCTGGTCGATGCCGATGCGCTGCTGCTCCATCGAGTCGCGCTCGCGGATGGTCACCGCCTGGTCCTCGAGGGTGTCGAAGTCGACGGTGATGCAGTACGGGGTGCCGATCTCGTCCTGCCGGCGGTAGCGCTTGCCGATCGCCTGGGCGTCGTCGAAGTCGACGTTCCAGTGCCGGCGCAGCCGCTCGGCGAGGTCGCGGGCCTTGGGGCTGAGGTCGGCGTTGCGCGAGAGCGGCAGCACCGCGGCCTTGACCGGGGAGAGCCGGTGGTCGAGGCGCAGCACGGTGCGCCGGTCCACGCCCCCCTTCGTGTTGGGCGCCTCGTCCTCGGCGTAGGCGTCGACGAGGAAGGTCATCAGCGAGCGGGACAGCCCGGCCGCCGGCTCGATGACGTACGGCGTGTACTTCTCCCCCGTCGTCTGGTCGAAGTAGACGAGGTCGGTGCCGGAGTGGCGGCTGTGCGTGCCGAGGTCGAAGTCGGTGCGGTTGGCGATCCCCTCCAGCTCGCCCCACTCGCTCCCGGTGAAGCCGAAGCGGTACTCGATGTCGACCGTGCGCGTCGAGTAGTGGCTCAGCTTGTCCGCCGGGTGCTCGAGGTGCCGCAGGTTCTCCGGGCGGATGCCAAGGTCGGTGTACCAGCGGGTGCGCTCGTCGATCCAGTACTGGTGCCAGTCGGCGTCCTCGCCCGGCTTGACGAAGAACTCCATCTCCATCTGCTCGAACTCGCGGGTGCGGAAGATGAAGTTGCCCGGGGTGATCTCGTTGCGGAAGGACTTGCCGGTCTGGGCGATGCCGAAGGGGGGCTTCTTCCGCGCCGTCTGCATGACGTTGAGGAAGTTGACGAAGATGCCCTGCGCGGTCTCCGGCCGCAGGTAGTGCAGCCCGGACTCGTCCTCGATGACGCCGAGGTAGGTCTTGAGCATCATCTGGAAGTCGCGGGGCTCGGTCCAGCGGCCCTTCGTCCCGCAGTCCGGGCAGACGATCTCGTCCATCGGCACGTCGTCGGGGTCGATCTCCTGCCCCTTCTTCGCCGCCTTGTCCGCGAAGGCCTCCTGGAGGTGGTCCTGCCGGTGCCGCTTGTGGCACTGCAGGCACTCGATGAGCGGGTCGGTGAAGGTCCCGACGTGACCCGAGGCCACCCAGGTCTCGCGCGGCAGGATGATCGAGGAGTCCAGGCCGACGACGTCGTCGCGCTGGGTGACCATGGAGCGCCACCACTGCCGCTTGATGTTCTCCTTCAGCTCCACGCCGAGCGGGCCGTAGTCCCAGGCGGAGCGGGTCCCGCCGTAGATCTCGCCGCTGGGGAAGACGAAGCCTCGGCGCTTGCAGAGGTTGACGACGGTGTCCACGGTGGAGCTGGGCTTGGCCATGCGGGCCAGGCTATCCGGCGCCCAGGGGTGCGCCGAACCGGTGTCCGGCGGCGCCTACCCTGTCCCGGTGACCCGTGAGAGCGCGCCCGAGACCCGCCCCCCGTCCGCGGTGGAGCGGCTGAGCGCACCCGCGGTGCGATGGATCGACTCGCTGCCCCCGGCGGTCCCGGTGGTGACCGTCCTCGCGATGCTCGTCGTCGGGGTGCTGGTCCGCCCGTGGGGCGCGGTGCTGCTCGGGCTGGCCGGCCTCGGTCTGCTCTGGCTGCTGCTCGTCGTGTGGCGCCGGGTCACCCCGGCGGAGCGGCTCATGCGGGTCACCGTGCTGCTCCTCGTGCTCGCGCTGACCCTGGTCACCGCCCTCCCCCGCTGACGTCGGCACGCACCTCTCCGAAGCCCCGCCCCCTTCCCCCGCTGTCCGAAATTGCCCGGGCAGCTGCGCTCGAAGGCACGCAACTGCCCGGGCAGTTGCAGGTGACGGCGAATTTGCCCGGGCAGTTGCAGCTGAGGGCGGGAAACTGCCCGGGCAGTTGCGGAGGGGTGCACAGAGGGTTCCGCCAAGTTGACAACGATTCTCATTCGTAGCGAGACTCGTTCTCATGAACGCTCGACGCCTCGCCGCAGCCCTCGCCGCCCCAGCCTGCGCCCTCTCCCTCGCCGCCTGCGGGGACGACACCGGCACCGCGAGCGACGGCACCGAGCGGCTGCAGCTGGTCACCTCGCTCTACCCGCTGCAGGAGGCGCTGGAGCAGATCGGTGGCGACCACGTCGAGGTCACCAACCTCACCGCGGCGGGAGCCGAGCCGCACGACCTCGAGCTCACCCCGCAGGACGTCCTCACCGTCCAGGAGGCGGACGCGGTCGTCTACCTCTCCGAGTTCCAGCCGGCCGTCGACGACGCAGCCGCCGAGGCCGACGACGCCTACGACGTGCGGGAGGCGGCCGACCTGGACATCGCCGCGGACGCCGAGCATGACCACGAGGGCGAGAGCGAGGAGGAGCACGCCGAGCACGCGGAGGGTGAGCACGCCGAGGAGGGCCACGACCACGGCAGCCAGGACCCGCACTTCTGGCTCGACCCGCAGCACTACGCCGGCGTGGTCGACGCCCTCGGCGAGCACCTGGCGGAGATCGACCCCGAGCACGCCGAGGAGTACCGGTCCGGCGCAGCCGACTTCCGCGCGAGCCTGGAGGACCTCGACACCGAGATGCGGGAGGGCCTCACCGGCTGCGCGCACGACGAGCTCGTCACCGGGCACACTGCCTTCGCCTACCTCGCCGACGCCTACGGCTTCGAGCAGGAGGGGCTCACCGGCCTGACCCCCGAGTCCGAGCCGAGCGCCCAGGAGATGGCCGAGCTCGTCGAGCACGTGCGCGAGCACGACGTGAGCACCATCTACGCAGAGACGCTCGTCCCGACCGACGTGGCCGACACCATCGCCGCCGAGGCGGGGGTCGAGGTCGCCGTCCTCGACCCGATCGAGGGCCTGACCGACAGCTCGGCCGCCGAGGACTACCTCGGTATCATGCGGGCGAACCTGGCGACCCTCCAGGAAGGGCAGGAGTGCGCGTGACCTCTGGACGGTCCGGCGACGGCGCGGGCACCGACCGCCGGGACGGTGGGCCGGGCGCCGCGACCCGTCGGGGCGGGATCTCCGAAGGGGGCGCCGCGCCGGTGCTCAGCCTGCGCCACGCCGCCTTCGGGTACGGCGACCGCACGGTCGTCTCCGAGGTCACCCTGGACGTGGCCCCCGGAGAGGTCGTGGCCGTGCTCGGCCCGAACGGCGCCGGCAAGTCCACCCTGGTCAAGGGGCTGCTCGGGCTCGCCGAGCACACCTCTGGTCAGATGCGTCTCTTCGGCACCCCGGCGGCCGAGCTCGCGGACCGCACGCGCATCGGCTACGTCCCGCAGCGGCACACCCTCACCGCCTCGGTCACCGCCACCGCGGCCGAGATCGTGGGGATCGGCCGGGTCCCGCACATCCCGTGGTGGGCCCCGTGGCGGGCGCTGCAGCGCGAGAACCGCGACATCATCGACGGCGCGCTGGCCACCGTCGGCCTCGCCGAGCACGCCCGCGACGACGTGGCGACCCTCTCGGGGGGTCAGCAGCGCCGCGTGCTCATCGCCCGCGCCCTGGCCGCGCAGCCCGACCTCTTCGTCCTCGACGAACCCACCGCGGGGGTGGACACCGGGAACCAGCAGATCCTCGCCGCGGTCCTCGGCCGTCTGGCGGAGCAGGGCGCCACGCTGCTCATCGTCACCCACGAGCTGGCGCCGCTGGCCGGACTGGTGACCCGGGCGGTCGTGGTCCGCGGCGGCCGGGTGGTCTACGACGGTCCGCCGGACGACCTGCCGGCGCAGGAGCGTGGGGGCGACCACCACCACGACGAGCCACCGGAAAGTCACGAGCGGGCCAGCACCCCGGTGACCATGCTCCCGGAGGTCCGCCCGTGACCGCGCTGCTCAGCCTGGACTTCATGCGCAACGCCCTGCTGGCGGCGCTCCTCGTCGGCATCGCCGCCCCGCTGGTCGGGGTCTTCCTGGTGCAGCGGCGGATGTCCCTCATCGGCGACGGCATCGGCCACGTCGCCCTCGCCGGGGTCGGGGTCGGGGTGCTCACCGGCACCGCCCCCGTCTGGACCGCGCTGGTGGCGGCGGTGCTCGCCGCGCTGGCCATCGAGCTGCTGCGCCACCTGGGCCGGACCAGCGGCGACCTGGCGCTGGCGGTGATGTTCTACGGCGGCATCGCCGGGGGCGTCGTGCTGCTCTCCTGGGC
The DNA here is from genome assembly GCF_013408565.1 of Janibacter alkaliphilus. Taxonomy (NCBI): domain Bacteria; kingdom Bacillati; phylum Actinomycetota; class Actinomycetes; order Micrococcales; family Intrasporangiaceae; genus Janibacter; species Janibacter alkaliphilus. Next base: position 3,051,571 of record NZ_JACBZX010000001.1, read on the forward strand.
GCCGGAGGGCTCCTCGACCAACCTCACCGGCTTCCTCTTCGGGGCCATCACGACGGTCACCGGGAGCGACCTCGTCGCCTTCGCGGTGCTCGCCGGTCTCGTCGTCCTCGCCGTGGTGCTGCTGCGAGGGCGGCTCTTCGCGGTGGCCCAGGACGAGGAGTACGCGCGGGCGGTGGGCCTGCCCGTGCTCGCGACGAACGTCCTGCTGGCGATCATGACCGCGGTGACCGTGGTCGTCTCCATGCGGGTCATCGGTCTGCTGCTGATCAGCGCGCTGATGATCCTGCCGAACGCCACCGGCCAGATCCTCGGCCGCTCGTTCCGCTCCAGCCTGGCGTGGGCCACGCTCGTCGGGGTGGCCTGCAGCCTCGGCGGTGTCATCCTCTCGTTCTTCGCCGACACCCCGTCGGGCGGAACCATCGTGCTGCTGACCATCGCCGTCTTCGTCCTGGCGTCCCTGCTGCGCTGGGGCGCGGGCGTGCTGCGCCGTGGCCGGCACGCCCCGGCCGAGGCGCACGAGCACGTCCACTGGGAGGACTGCGGCCACCAGGCGGTGCTGCACGGCGACCACGTCGACTACCTCCACGACGGGCACCGGCACGCCGCGCACGGGGACCACTGGGACGAGCACACAGACGATCCGGACGCGCGCACGCTCGACCGCGCCGCGGAGCACACCGACGAGCTCCCCGACGACCGCCGCGACGGACGTGCCGAGGATCGGGAGGAGAGCCGTGGCTGAGAGCACCCGCCGACCGACCCGCCAGCAGAGCGCCATCGCCCGGGAGATGGCCGGCAGCGAGGAGTTCCGCTCGGCGCAGGAGATCCACGCCGCGCTCGTCGCCGGTGGCGACAAGATCGGGCTGGCGACGGTCTACCGGACCCTGCAGTCGCTGGCCACCGACGGCGACCTGGACGTGGTGCGCACCGACGACGGCGAGAGCGCCTATCGCCGCTGCGAGAGCACCCAGCACCACCATCACCTGGTGTGCCGGGAGTGCGGCCGCGCGGTCGAGGTGCAGGGCCCCACGGTCGAGCGCTGGGCGCAGCGGGTGAGCGCCGAGCACGGCTTCGTCGAGGTGGAGCACACCCTGGAGATCTTCGGGCGCTGCGCCGACTGCGCCGGCTGAGCCCGTCAGGAGGTCGGGGTGTCCACCGCTCCCCCGTACCGCCGGTCGCGACGAGCGTAGGTCTCGATGGCCTCCCACAGGTGCCGCCGGTCGTAGTCCGGCCACAGCGTGTCCTGGAAGACCATCTCGGCGTAGGCGCTCTGCCAGAGCAGGAAGTTGCTCGTGCGCTGCTCGCCGCTGGAGCGCAGGAAGAGGTCGACGTCGGGCATGCCCGGCTCGGTGAGGTAGCGGGCGATCGTCCGCTCGTCGATGCCGCTGCCCTTGAGCCGGCCGCGGCGCACGTCCTCGGCGATGGCCCGGGTGGCGTCGACCAGCTCGGAGCGCCCGCCGTAGTTCACGCAGAAGTAGAGGGTGAGGGCGTCGTTGTCCCGGGTCATCTCCTGGGCCGTCTCGAGCTCCTTGATGACCGAGCTCCACAGCCGGGGGCGGCGCCCGACCCAGCGCATCCGCACCCCCCAGGCGTGCAGCTGGTCACGCCGGCGCCGGATGACGTCGCGGTTGAAGCCCATGAGGAAGCGCACCTCCTCCGGCGAGCGCCGCCAGTTCTCCGTGGAGAAGGCGTAGGTCGACAGGTGCGGCACCCCGATCTCGATCGCCCCGGCGACGACGTCGAGCAGCGCCCCCTCACCGGCCTCGTGCCCCTTGGTGCGGGGCAGCCCGCGCTGGTTGGCCCACCGACCGTTGCCATCCATGACGATGGCGACGTGGCCGGGCACGAGCTCGGCGGGCACCGGCGGCGGAGTGGCGCCGGTGGGGTGGGCGAAGGGGGTCTCGTAGGTCATCCGATGCCTCGCAGCGTGGTCGGGGTGGCCGGTGCAGATCCCTGCTCGGTACTGGGCACGCGCGCCTGCGGGTCGAGCGGGTCGAGCGGTGCCGGGCCGGGGCTGGTCGGCCGCGGCTGCACGGAGCGGTCCACGTGCCGCAGCGAGAGGACGCCGCGCTCCAGGTGCCACTGCAGGAAGGCCGCCACCAGGCCGCTGCCCTCGCGCCGGTGACGGGGATCGGAGGCGTCGGCGACGGCCCAGTCCCCGGCGAGCAGCGCCGCGAGCAGGGACATCGTGGCCGGCGCCGGGGCCGCCGATCCGGGGATCCGGCAGGAGGGGCAGAGCGCTCCGCCGGACGCCACGTGGAAGGCGCGGTGCGGCCCCGGGTCGCCGCACCGGGCGCAGTCGTGGAAGCTCGGCGCCCAGCCGGCCACGGCCAGCGCCCGCAGCAGGTAGGCGTCGAGGATGAGGCCGCCGTCGTGCGCGTCGCCGGCCAGCGAGCGCAGCGCGCCGGCCAGCAGCAGGTAGTGCTGGCGGGCCGGCTCGTGCTCCTCGGTGAGCCGGTCGGCCGTCTCGAGGATGGCGGCGGCGGCGGTCCACCGGGTGTAGTCGCGGGCGGCGACGTCGCCCCAGGCGTCCAGCCCGACCGCCTGGGTGACGGTGTCGAGGTTGCGCCCCTCGTAGCACTGCAGGTCGACGTGCATGCCCGGCTCCAGGCGGGCGCCGAAGCGGGAGGTGGTGCGGCGCACCCCCTTCGCCACGGTGCGGATCTTGCCGCGCTCACGGGTGAGCACGGTGATGATCCGGTCGGCCTCACCCAGCTTGTGGGTGCGCAGCACGATGCCGACGTCGCGGTAGAGGGGCACCCTGCCATTGTCCTACGAGCCCGGTGCTGGTCGACATCCGCCACGCGGCGAGGCACCGACATCTCTAGAACATGTGTTCGATCTGCTGCTACCGTGTCGTGCATGGCCGCGCTGCAGACCTCGCTCTTCGACGACGCGCCAGCGCCGACGCTGACGCCGCTGGCACCGACTCGGCACCCGCTCACCCGCGGGGCCTGGGTGGACCTGCAGCCGGGCTGGCTCTCCGGTGGCGACGAGGTCTTCGACCGGCTGCAGCGGGACGTGCCGTGGCAGGCCGAGCGACGGCAGATGTACGACCGGGTGGTCGACGTGCCCCGGCTCACCCGCTTCTACGCCGAGCACGAGCCGCTACCCCACCCGGTGATCACCTCGGCCCGCGACGCGCTCAGCGCGCACTACGCCGACGAGCTCGGGGAGCCCTTCGCCACCGCAGGGCTCTGCCTCTACCGCGACGGCCGCGACTCGGTGGCCTGGCACGGCGACCGGATCGGGCGCAGCCGGGAGCAGGACACGATGATCGCGATCATCTCGCTGGGCGCCGAGCGGGTGCTCGCCTTGCGACCCCGCGACGGCGGCAGCGCCCGCCGCTTCACCCTCGGCCACGGCGACCTGGTCGTCATGGGCGGCTCGTGCCAGCGCACCTGGGACCACGCGGTCCCGAAGGCGAGCGGGGTGAGCGGACCGCGGATCTCCGTACAGCTGCGGGTGCGCGGCGTGCGCTGAGCGCCACCCGCCGCACGGGTGGCGCTCAGCCGCACCGTCTGCGGCGAGCGATATCGCCGCCGCCGTCAGCGTTCGTGGGCCGACGCTCAGCCGGCGCTGGTCTCCTCGAGGGCCGCGTCGCGCTCGGCGCGGTTGACCGCGGAGAGGATCGCCCGCATCGAGGCCTTGACGATGGACTCGTGCAGCCCCACGCCCCACAGCACCCGGTCGCCGATGGCGCACTCCACGTAGGCGGCGGCGCGGGCGTCGCCACCGGCGGACAGGGCATGCTCGGCGTAGTCGAGCACCCGCACGTCGATGCCGATGTCGGCCAGGGCCGCGGTGAAGGCGTCGATCGGACCGTTGCCGCGGCCGCGGAGGGTGATCTCCTGGCCGCCGTCACGCACCACGGCCTCGATCTCGTCCTGGCCGCCGTTCTCGGTGCCGATCAGGGTCGAGCGCACCGGGGTGATCCGGCCCCACGGCTCGGCCGGGCCCTCGCCGTGCAGGTACTCGTCGCTGAAGACCCGCCACAGCTCGCTCGCGCTGACCTCGCCACCGTCGGTGTCGGTCTTGCGCTGGACCACCTGGGAGAACTCGACCTGCAGCCGACGCGGCAGGTCGAGCCCGATCTCGCTCTTGAGCAGGTAGCTGACGCCGCCCTTGCCGGACTGGCTGTTGACCCGGACCACGGCCTCGTAGCTGCGGCCGATGTCGTGCGGGTCGATGGGCAGGTAGGGCACCCCCCAGTCGATGTCGTCGATGCTGGTGCCGGCCGCCTTGGCGCGGCGCTCCATGTCCTCGAAGCCCTTCTTGATGGCGTCCTGGTGGGAGCCGGAGAAGGCGGTGTAGACGAGGTCGCCGCCCCACGGGTGGCGGGGGTGCACCGGCAGCTGGTTGCAGTGCTCCACGGTGCGCCGGATCTCGTCCATGTCGGTGAGGTCCATCTGCGGGTCGATGCCCTGGCTGAAGAGGTTCATGCCGAGGGTGACCAGGTCGACGTTGCCGGTGCGCTCCCCGTTGCCGAAGAGGCACCCCTCGATCCGGTCGGCACCGGCCAGGTACCCGAGCTCGGCGGCGGCCACCCCTTCGCCGCGGTCGTTGTGCGGGTGCAGCGAGACGACGATCGACTCGCGCCGGTCGAGATGACGGGTCATCCACTCGATGGAGTCGGCGTAGACGTTGGGGGTGGCCATCTCCACCGTCGCCGGCAGGTTGATGATCATCTTGTGGTCCGGCGTCGGGTCGATGACGTCGATGACCTCGTTGCAGATCCGGACGGCGAAGTCGAGCTCGGTCCCGGTGTAGGACTCGGGGCTGTACTCGTAGTAGACGTCGGTCTCGGGGACGGTCTCCTCGAGCTTGCGGCACAGCCGAGCGGCCTGCAGCGCGATGTCGACGATGCCGTCCTGGTCGGAGCCGAAGACGACCCGCCGCTGCAGCACCGAGGTGGAGTTGTAGAAGTGGATGATCGCCTGCTTGGCGCCCCGGATGGCGTCGAAGGTGCGCTCGACCAGGTGGTCGCGGGACTGGGTGAGCACCTGGATGGTGACGTCGTCGGGGATGTGCCCGCCGTCGATGAGCTGGCGGCAGAAGTCGAAGTCGGTCTGGCTGGCGCTCGGGAAGCCGACCTCGATCTCCTTGAAGCCCATCCGGACGAGCAGCTGGAACATCGTCAGCTTGCGCTCGGCGTCCATCGGGTCGATGAGCGCCTGGTTGCCGTCACGCAGGTCGACGGCGCACCAGCGCGGCGCGGCGGTCATGACCTGGTCGGGCCAGGTGCGGTCCGGCAGCTCGACGCTGATCTGGTCCTGGAAGGGGACGTACTTGCCGACCGGCATCGCGCTGGCCTGCTGGGGGTGCATCATGCGGATTCTCTCCTCGTCGCTGGGGGTGTCCGGCCGGACAGCACGATCTCCGCGACGAGGTGGGCCAGATCAGGCCTCGCCGCGGCAGCGAAGGAGCAGCATCTCCGTGTGCACGGTCACCACCCTAGCGCGTACCCGTGGCGTGGTGGCGAGGGCATGGCGCGTGACGGGCGTGGGCCTGGCGCGCGTGGGCGGGTGGCGGGCGCGCTACACGTGCCAGGTCACGCCGGTCGAGGTGACGGTGGCGGTGAGGTCGCGCTGATGGACCCGGGTGTGATGTCGCTGGCACAGGAGCGCGGCGTTGGCGACGTCGGTGGCCCCTCCCCTGGACCACCATCGGACGTGGTGGGCGTCGCACCACTGCGCCGGGATCGTGCACCCCGGGTAGGTGCAGCCCTGGTCGCGAAGCCAGATCGCCCGTCGTTGCCCGACCGAGAAGAGCCGTCTGGCCCTCCCGAGCTCGAGCACCTCGCCGGGGCCGCCGAGCACCACCGGCACGACGTCGGCGTCGCAGGCCAGCCGTCGTACCACCCCCGGCGAGAGCACGTCTCCCGTGGCGGTCGTTCCGGCACCGCACCCCTGCTGGGTGGGGCAGCGGGTCGACCCACCGCCGCCGAAACCTCCGGCCGCACCGGCCTGGTCGATCTCCTCGCGCAGCGTGCTCCACGGGAGCGTCACCATGAGCTGGGTTCGCGGGCCTCCCGGCTCGCTGGTCGATGCACTGACGCCTCGGCCCACCACGTCCAGCAGCGCGTCCGCCCGCCGGTGAGCCGCGGTGCGCTCGTCCGGCGCGCCGTCCGCGTCCGGGACCGGCGCGGACAGGGCCGCGACGGCGGCATCGACGATCGCGGCGCCCTCGGGGTCGAGCACGAGCCGGTAGGTGCTCAGCCCGGCTGGCCCGCTGCTCTTGTAGAGCCCTCGCGCCGCTCTCGCCTGACGCTCCTCGGACTCCAGGTCGCGCTCGGGACGCAGCATCCGGCCGGTCCGGACGATCGCCGCCCGCAGCTGCCGACCCGTGAGCCCGGCTCGCCGCTCGCCGCCGTCGTGCCCGGGCCGGTCGTCCCGCGCCGCCTCCAGCAGGATCCGCAGATCGGCGTCGAGCATCTCCGGGTCGGCCACCGGCGCCACCTCGCCCTCGAACCGGACCAGCTGGTCGGCGCTCGCCAGGGAGAAGTCTCCAGCGGCGAACGCCTCGACCACGGACTCCACCGCCGGGCGCACGCCTCGCCGTCCCGCCCCGGCGACCCGCAGGACCCGGGCCACCTCCCTGGGGTCGGGCTGCGGGGCGCGGACGCCCTCGGACAGCGTCACCCAGTCGTGCGGGCTGCGACCGGCCTCGTCGGGGAGGCCACGGGTCACCCCTTCGCGCACCAGCGCCACCTCGACCGCCTCGAGCAGCTGCCGGGCGGTACCGACCAGACCCAACGCCCCGGTCACGTCCCCGTCGAAGAGCTGCCAGCACCGCGAGGCATCACCGGCGGCCAGGGACTCGACCGCAGCGCTCACGGCGGCGAGCACCCCCGTGCCCGAGCCCGCTCCGGAGCCCGAGCCCGCGGCTGCCCGGGGGCCCACCCCTTCGGTAGCCAGCCGATCGGTCGTCGTCGTCATGCATCGATCGTACGTTCGACCACCGACAGCCCAACGGGCCGCGACGCGCGGGCTCAGCCGCGCTTCGGGGGCGTCAGCGCACCCCAGGTCGCCGACCCCGACGCCGTGTCAGAGAAGCGCTCGCTCACCCGAGAAGCCTTCCCGTGCATCCAAGCCTTTATCGGGTAACCCGATAAAGGGGAGGCAGGTGAGGCGGGTGTGAATGCAGGTGAGGCGGATGGGGCGGGGCGGGATGGGTCAGGAGCGGCGGCGGAGCAGCTCTTCGGCGATCTGCACCGCGTTCAGCGCCGCGCCCTTGCGCAGGTTGTCGCCGACGACGAAGAGCACCAGGCCGCGGCCGTCCGGCACCGACTGGTCCGCGCGGACCCGGCCGACGAAGACCTCGTCGCGGCCGGTGGCCTCCAGCGGGTTGGGGTGGTCGGTGACGACGACGCCCGGCGCGTCGGCCAGCAGCTTCGTGGCCTGCTCCGGGCTGATCGGGCGGTCGAACTCGGCATGCACCGCCAGCGCGTGCCCGGAGAAGACCGGCACCCGCACGCAGGTCCCGGACACCGGGAGCTCCGGGATGTGCAGGATCTTGCGCGACTCGTTGCGCAGCTTCTGCTCCTCGTCGGTCTCCCGCGAGCCGTCGTCGACGATCGAGCCGGCCAGCGGCACGACGTTGAAGGCCACCGGGACGACGTACTTCTCCGGCGGCGGCAGGGTCAGCGCCGACCCGTCCCGGGCGAGCTCCTTGGGGTCGCCGCTGGCGTAGCCGGCCCGCAGCTGGCTGTCCAGCTCGGTCAGCCCGGCTCCGCCGGAACCGGAGACGGCCTGGTAGCTGGCCACGGTGAGCCGGGCCAGCCCGGCCTCGGCATGCAGCGGGCCCAGCACCGGCATCGCGGCCATGGTGGTGCAGTTCGGGTTGGCGACGATCCCCTTCGGGATGTCGTCCAGGTCGTCCGGGTTGACCTCGGAGACGACCAGCGGCACCTCGGGGTCCTTGCGCCAGGCGCTGGAGTTGTCGATGACGGTCGCCCCGGCGGCGGCCACCTTCGGGGCCCACTCCTTCGACGTCGACCCGCCGTTGGAGAAGAGCGCGATGTCCAGGCCGGAGAAGTCCGCGGTCGCGGTGTCCTCGACGGTGATCTGCTGCTCCCCCCACGGCAGGGTGGTCCCCGCCGAGCGGGCGGAGGCGAAGTAGCGGACCGAGGTCACCGGGAAGTCCCGCTCGAGGAGCAGGTCCCGCATCACCTGGCCCACCTGACCGGTGGCGCCGAAAACTCCGATGTGCATGTCCCCCAGCCTACGAGACGACGGACGGCCCGCCGCACCACGCCTCAGGTGGTGGGACGGGCCGTCCGGGCGACCGCTGGGCGTCAGCGACGCTTCTGCGGGTGCCGCACGTCGCTGAGCTCCTCCTTGACCTCGTCGACGATCGACTTGCGGAAGCGCCGCTGCCGGCCGTGCACGAGCAGCTCGTGCTCGGCGAGCAGCTGCTTGCCCGTCGAGACCGCCATGAGGATCATGACGAAGACGAAGGGCACCGCCACGAGGATCGACATCGTCTGCAGCGCAGACAGTCCGGATCCGGAGGCTCCACCGACGATGATCAGCGCGGCCGCGATGCCACCCTCCAGGCTGGCCCACATGACGCGGCTCCAGATCGGCGGGTTCGGGTCACCGCCAGAGGCGATCATGTCGACCACGAAGGAACCGGAGTCCGAGCTGGTCACGAAGAAGACGATGACCAGGATGATCGCCACGACGCTCATGATCTCGGAGGCCGGCAGGCCGTCGAGCATCTGGAAGAGCGCCAGGTCGGTCGAGACCGCGCCCTCGCCGTCGATCAGGCCACCCTCGCCGAACATCTCGCGGTAGATGCCCGAGCCGCCGAAGACGGAGAACCACAGCAGGCCCACCAGGGTCGGCACGAGCAGCACGCCGGTGACGAACTCACGGACGGTGCGACCGCGGGAGATACGGGCGATGAAGACGCCGACGAAGGGCGACCAGCTGATCCACCAGCCCCAGTAGAAGGTCGTCCAGCCGGACAGGAAGGCCTCGCCCTCGTCACCGTTGAAGGCGAACGTGCGGAAGCTCAGGCTGAGGAAGTTCTGCAGGTACGAGCCGATCTGCTGGACGAAGTCGCTCAGCAGGAAGAACGTCGGCCCGGCGAGCAGGACGAAGAGCAGCATCAGCGCGGCCAGGCTCATGTTCGCGTTGGAGAGGAAGCGGATGCCCTTCTCCACGCCGGTGACCACGGACAGCGTGGCGCAGGCGGTGATGACGATGATGAGGACGACCAGCAGCGTGGTCGAGACGCTGCCGCTCTCGGGGTCGACATCGGCGACGCCGAGGTGCCCGAGGCCGGCCCCGACCTGGGAGACGCCCAGGCCGAGCGAGGTGGCCACGCCGAAGATCGTGCCGACGATGGCGAGCACGTCGACGACGTCACCGATCCAGCCCTTGACCCGGTCGCCGAAGATCGGCTCCAGGGCCCAGCGGATCGAGATCGGGCGGTTCTTGCGGTGCACCGCGTAGGCCACGGACAGGCCGACGACGACGTAGATCGCCCAGGCGTGCAGACCCCAGTGCAGGAAGGTGGTGTCCATCGCGGCGCGGGCGCGGTCCGCGGTTGCCTCGCCGGTGCCGGGCGGCGGCGCGGCGAAGTGGTTCAGCGGCTCGGCGACGCCCCAGAAGACGAGGCCGATGCCCATGCCGGCGGCGAAGAGCATCGAGAACCACGACGGCAGCGAGAACTCCGGGTCCTCGTCCGGCGCGCCGAGGACGATGTCGCCGACGCGGGAGAACATCAGCCAGATCGAGAAGAAGACCATCCCCGTGACGGTGATGACGAAGAACCAGCCGAGGTCACCGACGACGGTGTCCATGACGTTGCCGAGGTACTCGTCCATCTGCTCGGGCCAGATGAGCGCCACGGCGACGAAGATGACGAGCAGCGCGGCCGAGGGCCAGAAGACCCGAGGGGCCGCGATGGCCTTGTCGGTCAGGGCGCTGGCCGGCAGCGGAGGAGGTTCGTTCTCGGTGGCAGCCGGGGGGATGTCCCCGACCTCGGGATCTGGGTTCTTCTGCTGAGTCACGGTGTCACACGCCGACCGTCGCCACGGCCGGCCCTCCTTTGCTCTCGTTGCGTCGTGCAGTGCGTGCTGCGGTGGCGCAGCCCTGGCGGACGGCGCGAAGATTGTCGCTTGAACAGGTGTGGCCGGACCATGTTCGCAGCCGGTGGGCGCCTCACCCAAACACCCGTGACCGCTTCGTGACGTAACCATCTGGCCACGTCAACGCCCTACCCGTCGGTAGCCCGCCGGTACCCGGGCGCGCCCAGTACGATCAGCCGGCGGTCAGAAACCCAGCCGCTGCAGCTGCTTCGGGTCGCGCTGCCAGTCCTTGGCGACCTTGACGTGCAGGTCGAGATAGACCCGCTGGCCGAGCACCCGCTCGATCCCGGTACGGGCGGTGGTGCCCACCTCGCGCAGCCGCGAGCCGCCGCGGCCGATGACGATCGCCTTCTGGCTCTCCCGCTCGACGTAGACCGTCACCCGGACGTCGAGCATGGGGTCGTCCTCGGGGCGGTCCTCGCGGGGCACGACCTCCTCGACGGCGACCGCGAGGCTGTGCGGCAGCTCGTCGCGCACCCCTTCGAGCGCGGCCTCGCGGACCAGCTCGGCGATGGTCTTCTCGTCGCTCTCGTCGGTGAGCGCGTCCGGCGGGTAGAGCGGCGACGGCGACGGCGGGAGATATCCCGAGAGCACCCGGCGCACGTCCTCGACCTGCCGGCCCTCGACGGCCGAGCAGGGCACGATGTCGGCCCAGTCGCCCAGCTGGTCGATGGCGATGAGGTGCTCGGCGACCCGCTGCCGGTCGACGGCGTCGATCTTGGTGGCGATCGCCACGACCGGGACCTTCTTGGCGCGCTGCAGCTCGACCAGCTCGGCGGCGATGAAGCTGTCGCCCGGGCCGATCCGCTGGTCGGCGGGCAGGCAGAAGCCGATGACGTCGACCTCGAGCAGGGTCTCGCGGACGAGGTCGTTGAGCCGCTCCCCGAGCAGGGTGCGCGGCTTGTGCAGCCCGGGGGTGTCGACGAGCACGAGCTGCTCGTGGTCCCGGGTGACGATCCCACGGATGGCGTGCCGGGTGGTCTGCGGCTTGCTGGAGGTGATCGCCACCTTCTCCCCCACGAGGGCGTTGGTCAGCGTGGACTTGCCGGCGTTGGGCCGGCCGACGATGCAGGCGAACCCTGCCCGCCACTCCTGCCCCGGGCCCTGGTCCTGCGGCTGCTGGCTCATCCGCGTGCCTCCTCGTCCTGCCTCGCCTCGTCGGCCGTCGGCTCGTCCTCGGGCGCGGCCACCCGCTCGACGAGCACGGTGGCGATCCGGTGGCGCCGCCCGCCCATCCTCTCAGCGACCAGGCGCAGCCCGCCGACCTCGCAGGTGGCGCCGACGATCGGCACCCGGCCGGTGGTCTTGCCGATGAGACCACCGACGGTGTCCACCTCCTCCTCCTCGATGTCCACCTCGAAGGTCTCGGCGAGGTCGTCGACGTGCAGCCCGGCGGGCACCCGGTAGCGCCCTTCACCGAGGTCCTCGATGCCCGGGCCCTCCCGGTCGTACTCGTCGGTGATCTCGCCGACGATCTCCTCGAGGATGTCCTCGATGGTCACCAGCCCGGCGGTGCCGCCGTACTCGTCGACGACGACGGCGGCGTGCTTCTGCTCCTGCTGCATCTCGCGCAGCAGGCCGTCCAGCGGCTTGCTCTCCGGCACGAAGGGGGCCGGCCGCATCAGCCGGGTGACCGGCAGGTCGGCGGCGGTCGGCTCGTCCGTGAGCCGACGCACGACGTCCTTGAGGTAGAGCAGACCGAGGATGTCGTCGGCGTCCTCGCCGACCACCGGCACCCGGCTGAAGCCGGAGCGCATGAAGAGGTTGAGCGCCTTGCGGGCCGGCTTGTCGCTCTCGATGGTGATCATGTCGGTGCGCGGCACCATGACCTCGCGGGCGAGGGTGTCGCCGAGCTCGAAGACGCTGTGCAGCATGTCTCGCTCGTCGGCCTCGATGACGGCGTTCTCGCCGGCGAGGTCGAGCAGGTCGCGCAGCTCGGCCTCGCTGCGGAAGGGGCCGTCCCGGTAGCCGGCGCCCGGGGTGACCGCGTTGCCGAGGGTGACCAGCAGGCGCGCGAGCGGCCCGAGCAGCCGCCGCAGCCAGATGATGCCCGGAGCCGCGGCGAGCGCGACCGCCGTGCTGTGCTGTCGACCGAGGGTGCGCGGGGAGACCCCGACGACGACGAAGCCGACGACGAGCATGATGACGATGCTGATCAGCAGCGGGCGCAGCACGCCGTCGGTCTGCTCGGCGACGGCCAGGGTCACCAGCACCGCGGCCGAGGCCTCGGCCGCGGCACGGACGAAGGCGACGACGGACAGGTGGCCGGGCAGGTCGGCGATCACCCGGCGCAGCGCGGGGGCGCCGCGGCGGCCGTCGTCCTCCGCCTCCTCGGCGGCGACCCGGGAGACCGAGGCGAGCGCGGCGTCGACGAGGGTGAGCACGAAGGTCACCAGCACGGCGAGCAGCGCGCCGACGATGAGGCGGGTGGTCACCCCTTCGCCGCCTCCCGGCCGCGGCCGGCCAGGTAGGTCAGCATCAGCTGGCGCTGCAGCTCGAACATCTCGCGCTCCTCCTCCGGCTCGGCGTGGTCGAAGCCGAGCAGGTGCAGGATGCCGTGGGTGGTGAGCAGCAGCATCTCCTCGATCGGGGCGTGCCCGGCGGTGGCCGCCTGGGCGGTGGCCACGCTGGGGCAGAGCACGATGTCACCGAGGACCCCTTCGACCGGTTCCTGCCCGTCGCGCCCGGGCCGCAGCTCGTCCATCGGGAAGCTCATGACGTCGGTCGGGCCGGGCAGGTCCATCCACTGCTCGTGCAGCACCGCCATCGTCGGCTCGTCGACCAGGCGCAGGCAGAGCTCGGCCTGCGGGTGCACCCGCATCTGCTCCAGGACGTAGCGGGAGATCCCGACGAGCTCGTCGAGCTGGTCCGGGGCGAGGTCGTGGTCGGCCTCGTCGAGCAGCTCGATGCTCATCGGCCCTCCCCGCCCTGGCGTCGGCCGCGATCCTGGCCGGCGTCGTGCCGCTCGTAGGCGTCGACGATCTCGCTGACCAGGCGGTGCCGGACGACGTCCTGGGAGGTCAGCTGGCGGAAGTCGATGTCCTCGACCCCCTCGAGGATGCGCTGGACCACCTTCAGCCCGGACTGGGTGCCGCCGGGCAGGTCCACCTGGCTGGTGTCGCCGGTGACCACCATCGTGCTGCCGAAGCCGAGCCGGGTGAGGAACATCTTCATCTGCTCGGGCGAGGTGTTCTGCGCCTCGTCGAGGATGATGAAGGCGTCGTTGAGGGTGCGGCCGCGCATGTAGGCCAGCGGGGCGACCTCGATCGTCCCGGAGGCCATGAGCCGGGGGATGGTGTCCGGGTCGATCATGTCGTGCAGCGCGTCGTAGAGCGGCCGCAGGTAGGGGTCGATCTTCTCGTTGAGCGAGCCGGGCAGGAAGCCCAGGCGCTCCCCCGCCTCGACCGCCGGTCGGGTGAGGATGATCCGGGTGATCCGCTTGGCCTGGAGGGCGGCGACCGCCTTCGCCATCGCCAGGTAGGTCTTGCCGGTGCCGGCCGGGCCGATGCCGAAGACGATGGTGTGCTCGTCGATGGCGTCGACGTACTGCTTCTGGCCCAGGGTCTTGGGGCGGATGGTGCGGCCGCGGTTGCTGAGGATGTTCTGGGTGAGGACGTCGGCCGGGCGCTCCTTGTTCTGCTGGTCGCGCAGCATGCCGATGGAGCGCTCGACCGCGTCCCGGTTCAGCGGCTGCCCGGCGCGCACGATCTCGGTGAGCTCGGCGAGCAGACGCTCGATGACGTCGAGGTCCTCGCTCGGTCCGACCACCCGGAACTCGTTGCCCCGCACGAGGATCTCGGCGCGCGGGAAGCGTCGCTCCATGGTCCGCAGCAGCTCGTCGCGGGGGCCGAGGAGGCTGACCGGGGAGACGGTGTCCGGCAGGACGATGGTGGTCTCCTGGCGCTCCCCCGCGGGGGTGGCGGCCTGCGGAGGGGTGTCCGGCACGGCATCGAGGGCACGCAGGTCGGGGCGGTCTGATCCAGGCATCGTGCGGCTCAGTCTACGGGCGTCGCTGGTCGGGGACGAGGCCGGCGGCAGGCTGGGCTGCGCGGCTCGTCAGACGTCGGTACCCGCAGTCTGCTCGCGGCCGTCGCGCCACGTCCGCCAGCGGTCGAGGATCGCCTCGGGAGCGGCGCCTCGGTAGGTCACGCCCTCGCCGTCGGTGACGCCGAGGGTGGTCGCGCCGGTCTCGTCGACGCACACGACGAGCGCCTCGACGGCGTCGTCCGGCGGGTGCACCAGCGCCAGCTGCGTCACGTGACGCTGGGTGGTGAGGAAGGACACCACCTCTCCGGGCGGCGGCGCGCCGCCGCCCGGCTGGTGCAGCGCGGTGAGGTCGGAGGCGACGTTGTGGTCCAGGAGCAGCAGGAAGCCCCTGAGGAAGAGCTCCTCGTCGTCGCCCAGCCGGACCAGGTCGTGGGTGTGCAGCCCGGAGGCGGAGACCACCTCGCGCAGCCAGGCGTCGCCGCAGCGACGCAGCAGGTACCAGGTCGGGCCCTCGCGGGTCATCGCCTGCGCGGTCATCAGCGGCGCCGAGGCGCGCAGCCGCAGCAGCGCCGTGAGGCGGTCGCTGATGGAGACGTCGACCTCCTCCCCGCGCATGATGAGCAGCAGCTCCTCGCGCGAGGTGAGGGAGCGCAGCGCCGCCGTCTCGGCGATCCGGCGCGGGGTCTCGCCGAGCGTGTCGTACCAGCGTCCGGTCGGCCGGGCCCCGTCCACCGACCCGGTGCAGACGACGAGCTCCTCGTCGGTGAGGGAGCCCACGTGCCGCGGCTCGCCGGTCGCCAGGTGCTCGTCGACGAGGGCCTGGGCGGCGGACGCGGCCTCGTCGGTCGCGATCACGGCACGCAGGTCGGGCAGGTCGTCGGGCCCCGGCAGCAGGGCGGGGGGCGGGTTGGTCCCGGGGGACGGTGCGGTCATGGTGATGCTCTCTGGTCAGGGGCGGTGGGTGCCGGGCCGGGTAGGTGACAGATCGGGTGGGTGTCAGTGCGGGCGGGTGTCAGTGCGGTGGGTGTCAGCGGGTCCCGACGGGTGCGAGGCCGCCGATGCCGGGGATCGAGGGGAGGCTGGGCATGCCCGGCCAGGGCGACCGCCCGCCGCCACCGTTGGGGGTCGGCATGCCCGGCCCCTTGGGCAGCTCGGGCCCCGGGTAGGGAGCGGGCATCCCTGGTCCCTCAGGCATCTGGGGGCCGGGGTATGGAGCCGGCATCCCTGGCCCCTCAGGCATCTGGGGGCCCGGGTAGGGGGCCGGCTCGGTCGGGATCGGCAGCTCCCTGTCACCGAAGACGTAGGGCTTGATGATCGGCCAGACGTAGGGGGCCAGCCCCTTCACGGCGGCGTCGATCTCGTCGTCGAAGGCCCGGTAGATGCCGATGCCGATCGAGATGGCCCCGAGGACCCCGGCGAGAACTAGGAGTACTGGGGCGGCAGGGAGCCCGATGATCGTGCCACTGGCGAAGAGCGCCGCGATGCCCAGGACCGCGGCGGCTGTCCCGGTGAGCCCCTGGAAGAACTGCAGCACCGAGTCCTTCGTGAAGCCCTCGGTGAAGAACCGGTAGATCGACTGACCGAGATCCCACAGACCGAGCACCAGCCCGAGGATCGGGGTGACGCGCCCCAGGCCCTTGAAGATCAGGCGCACGATCGGCGAGCGGGCCAGGAACTTCAGCGCGTCGTCGATGTCCGAGAGCAGGCCCGCGAACCACGCCCCCGCGCCGAACCACCACGATCGCAGCGTGTCGATGACGCCCCCGACGATCTCCTTGATGGTGTCGAAGATGTCGGGCATCGGCGGCAGGGGCGGGAACGGGGGGAACGGCCCGGTCGGGACGTCCGGCAGCGGCACCGGCTCCCCGTCCTTCGGCATCGGGGGTGGCGTCGGGCCGAACTCGCTGCGCGCGGAGGCGAGGTCCTGCTGCTCGGCCTGACGCAGCAGCTCCCGCCCCATGTCCGTCACGGACTGCGCGGCCCGGTCGATGGCGGGGCGGGCCGCGGACCACTGGGTCGAGAAGTGCTCGCTGTCGGGCCCGCCCCACGCCCCTTCGAGCACCTGCATCATCGCGCTGCCCTGCACCGCGAGAGTGTCCAGGGCGTGCCCCTGGGCCGTGAGACCGTCCGACACCGACCGGGCCCGGTCGGTGTCCATCCCCTGCTCGACGGTCATGTCGGTCCTTCCCCTCGGCGGTCCCTGCGGCTGCGGTGCGTGCGGCCGGGCCCCAACCTAGGCAGGCGGCCTGCCCTCCGGCGATGGGGAGCACTCCCCCACGGGCACGCCTGGCACCCAGGGCGGTTCGGATCGGCGCGCGCACGGTGGGGGCGGGCGCAGCTGAGCCCGACCGGTCAGACCCGGTGCAGCAGCGGCGCCTGCCGCTCCCGCCGGGGGAAGGCCTCGCCACGTCCCGGCGGCATGCCCCTCCCGACGGCGAGCCGGTCGGCGAGGCCGGCCACCGGGTAGCCGTCGGCGAGCAGCGCCCGCTCCAGGTCGCGGACCAGGCCGGCGACGTCGCGCGGGCCCAGGCACCACCAGACGAAGGGGGTCGGCACCCACGGGACGTCGGGAGAGTGGTCGTAGAGCGTCGGCCCGCCGCGCCCGTCCTCGTCCCCGGTCCAGCCGTCGGTGCCGCACAGCAGCAGGACGTCCCCACGGACGACGAGCCGTCGGCGGGATGCGGTGACCACGCGGCCGACGACGTCGGTGCCGTCGGCCCAGTACATCCGGCCCGGGTCCATCGTCGCGAAGGGCACCACCCGGCCGCCGACGAGCAGCCCGTGCTGGTGGACGGTGATGTCCCGGCGCCAGGCCTGGGTGCGGGCGACGAGGGCGACCCCGGCCCCGACGGCGAGGACGAGCAGCACGAGCAGGGCACCGACCACCAGGCCCGTCAGCGGCAGGGCACCAGCGATCGCCGCGACGCTGAGCACCAGCCCGGGGACGAGCAGCAGCAGCCCGACCCCGACGACGAGAGCCGCGATCGCCGGGTGGACGGCCTCCAGCCGGTAGGTCGAGCGCGCCGGGCCGAGGTCGGCCACGGTGGCCGAGCGCCAGCGCTCCAGCTCCGCCTCTCGCTCCGGTGAGCCGTCAAGCTCGAGGAACGCGCGTCTCATGGCCGCAGACTACGGCCGGTCACCAGCGCACGGCGGCACCGATGACGGCCAGGGCGGCGGGGCCGGCGGTCGATGAGCGCAGCACCGACGGGCCAAGGCGCACCAGCGTGGCGCCGGCAGCCTGCAGCGGGCCGGTCTCGTCCTCGCCGATCCCCCCTTCGGGGCCGACGACGAGCAGCAGCTCGGACACGCCGTCGTCCAGATCACCCAGCGCCTCCGGGAGCGTCGGTCGCGCGTCCTCGTGCAGCACGAGCACCCGCGTCCCGGGGACGCTCCCCCGGTCCACCAGCTGGCGGGTGGTGACCACCTCGGCGACGTGCGGGGTGCGCGCCCGGCGGGACTGCTTGGCGGCGGCGGTGACGACGTTGACCCACTTCTGCCGGGCCTTGTCCGCCTTCGGCCCCCGCCACCGCACGATGGAGCGGGCAGCCTCCCAGGGCACCACCTCGTCGACCCCGAGCTCGGTCGAGGCCTCGGCGGCGTCCTCGTCGCGGCCCCCCTTCGCCAGCGCCTGGACCAGGACCAGCCGTGGGCGCGGCTCGGGCTCGTCCCGCCGCCCGGTGACCTGCACCTCGAGCCGGTCCGGTGCCGCCACGACAACCTCGCCGATGACCGCGCCGCCGTCGCCGTCGGCGACGATCACCGCCTCGCCGGCCCGCAGCCGGCGCACCACGGCGGCATGCCGGGCCTCCTCGCCGGTGACGGTCACGAGATCCCCGGCGCCCAGGCCGTCGACCGTCCCGGTCGGGACGTGGAAGAGCGGGGCGGTCACCGCCACGCTCCGCCGCCGCGGTTCACCGCTGCGCCAGCAGCGGGTCGTAGCGCCCGCGCCGCGGGAAGGCCTCGCCGTCGCCGTCGGGCAGGCCGCGGCTGGCCGCGAGGCGACGGGCCAGCCCCTGAGCGGGATAGCCGTCGTCGACGAGCGCCGCCTCGAGGTCGGTGACGAAGGCCCCGACGTCGCGCGGGCCGAGGCACCACCAGACGAAGGGGGTGTCCATCCGGTCCGCCGTCGGCGAGACGTCACGCTCGGCCGGCTTCTCCAGCTCGCGCCAGTCCTCCTCGCCGCTGCTGCCGTCGGTGGCGTTGAGCAGCAGCACGTCGCCGCGCACGGCGACCCGGCGCCGGTTGAGGGTGACCACCCGGCGGACCGCGTCGAGGTCGGTGGCCCAGTACATCCGTCCCGGGTCCATGGTCGCGAAGGGGACCGCCCGGCCGCTGACGAGCAGACCGTGCCGGTGGACCGAGATGTCGCGCCGGGCCGACGAGCGCAGCCCGACCCCGGCGAGGACGAGCACCGGCAGCATGGCCACCGCGCCGATGACGACCACCACGCCGGTGCTGAGCACGCCGAGCGCGGCGAGCATGACCGTCACCAGCAGCAGCACCATGAGACCGACCGCGGCCAGCAGCACGAGCGGTCGGCCGGGTGAGGGCACCCGGTGCAGCGCCCGCTGCTCCCCCAGCTGGCGGTCGTGGAAGTCCACCCAGCGCTCCAGCTCGGCGTCCCCCTCGGGGGAGCCGTCCGGGGCGACGAAGTCCGCCACCTCAGCGCGCCTTGAAGGCGTGCCGCAGCCGGCCCATGATCCCGTTGTCGACGTCGTCGAGGGCGCCGTTCGGCTGCTCCTCGTCGCGGACGGCGGCCAGGTCGCGCAGCATCTGCTCCTGCTGCTCGTCGAGGCGGGTGGGGGTGCGCACGTCGGCGTGGATGACGAGGTCGCCGCGCCCGCCGGCGCGCAGCCGGGTCACGCCCAGCCCTTCCAGCACGATGGTGTCGCCCGGCTGGGTGCCCCGCTTGATGGAGATCTCCTGGTCGCCGTCGAGGGTGCCGAAGCTCATCTGCGTGCCCAGCGCCGCGGCGGTCATCGGCAGCTGCACCGAGGCGTGCAGGTCGTCGCCGTTGCGGGTGAAGGTCTCGTGCGGGCGCACCCGCAGCTCGACGTAGAGGTCGCCGGCCGGGCCGCCGCCGGGGCCGACCTCGCCCTCGCCGGCGAGGTGGATCCGGGTGCCGCTGTCCACGCCCGCGGGGACCTTCACGGTCATCGTGCGGCGCTGGCGCACCCGGCCCTGGCCGGAGCACTCGTGGCACGGGTTCGGGATGACCTGGCCGTAGCCCTGGCACGCGGCGCACGGACGGGTGGTCATCACCTGGCCGAGGAAGGAGCGCTGCACCTGCTGCACCTGGCCGACGCCGCCGCAGATGTCGCAGGTGCGCGGCGAGGTGCCCGGCTGGGCCCCGTCGCCGTGGCAGGTGCCGCAGGTCGCGGCGGTGTCGATGGTCAGCTCCTCCTGCCCGCCGAAGACGGCGGTGGCCAGGTCGAGCTCGAGGCCGACCAGCCCGTCCTGCCCGCGGGACTGCCGCGAGCGGGGGCCACGGCTGCCGGCACCGCCGGCGGCCGCCCCGAAGAACTGCTCCATGATGTCGCTGAAGGTGAAGCCGGCGCCGAAGCCGTCGTGCGCGCCGCCGTAGGGGTCGGCGCCCATGTCGTACTGCTGGCGCTTGCCGTCGTCGGAGAGGACGTCGTAGGCCTGGCTGACCCGCTTGAACTTCTCCTCGGCCTCCGGGCCGGGGTTGACGTCCGGGTGCAGGGTGCGGGCGAGCTTGCGGTAGGCACGCTTGATGTCGTCCTTGCTCGCGTCGCGGCTGACGCCGAGGTCCTCGTAGTAGTCGTTCACCGTGGGTCTCGTCCTGGGGTCGGGGTGGGTCGGGGTGGTCGTGGGCCGGTGCGGCGGCGGACCGGCCGGGAGGTCGTCGGGGTCAGTGCCCCATGATCCGGGAGAGGTAGGTGGCCACGGCCCGCACCTGGGCCATCGCCGCGGGGTAGTCCATCCGGGTGGGGCCGACGATGCCGACGTTGCCGACGTGCTCGTCGCCGGCCGCGTAGCCGGAGGTGATCAGCGAGGTGCTCTGCAGCCCGCTGACCGGGTTCTCGGTGCCGATCCGCACGGCCACGCCCTCGTCCTGGCCGGCCTCGACGCTGAGCAGCTGCAGCAGCACGACGTGCTGCTCCAGGGCGTCCAGCACCGGCCCGAGGGTGAGCGGGAAGTCGCCCTGGGCCCGGGCGAGGTTGGCCGTGCCGGCGAGGGTGACCTTGGCCTGGCGCTCCTCGGCGAGGGCGTCCTCCAGCGCGGCCAGGATGCCGGCGGTGAGGCTGTCCTCGGTGTCGGCGTCCTCGGCGTGCAGGGTGGACAGCGCGCTGAGCGCGTCGGCCAGCCGCCGGTCGGTGGTGGCCGCGTTGATCCTGGCCCGGGCGCGGGCGAGGGCCTCGGCGCCGGTGCCGGTGGTGTAGTCGGTGGCGGTGGGCACCACCCGCTGCTCGACCTGCCCGGCGCCGGTGATGACCACCGCCATGAGCCGGTCGGGCGACATCGGCACGAGCTCGATGTGCCGGACCGTGCTGCGGGTCAGCGAGGGGTACTGGACGACCGCGACCTGGCGGGTCAGCGTGGCCAGCAGCCGCACGGTGCGCTCGAGGACCTCGTCGAGGTCGTCGGCGCCCTCGAGGTAGCGGGTGATGGCGCTGCGCTCCCCCTTCGACATCGGCCGGATGGCCTGCAGCCGGTCGACGAAGAGGCGGTAGCCGGCGTCGGTGGGGATGCGCCCGGCCGAGGTGTGCGGCGCGGCGATGAGCCCCTCGTCCTCCAGGGCGGCCATGTCGTTGCGCACCGTGGCCGCGGAGACGTTGAGCTGGTGGCGCTCCAGCAGCGCCTTGCTGCCGACCGGCTCGGACGTCGAGACGTAGTCCTCGACGATCGCGCTGAGGACGGCCATGCGTCGCTCGTCGGTGCTCATGCCCGCCTCCTTCGCGCTGCTCGACCGGGTTGGCACTCACCTGCCGTGAGTGCCAAGTCTAGGCGCCACCGCGGCATTCCCCCAACACGTCGGTGCGCGCCTCGCCCGGTGCGGCGCCTTGGGCGGCCCCGGCCCGCCGGTTAGCCTCCCCGGCTGTGAGCGACCGCTACGGATCCGACGTGCTCTCCGGCGACTGGAAGCGCCAGGGGCGCCTGGGCCGACCCGCGGCGACCCCGACCGAGGCCGAGACCGGCCTGGTCGTCGAGGACGTCGAGACCGGCTGGGTGGGCGCGGTGGTCGCCGTGGAGAAGGCGGGCGGGGTGCACGTGGTGCACCTCGAGGACCGCCGGGGCAAGGTCAAGGCCTTCCCGCTGGGCGCCGGCTTCCTCCTCGACGGGGCGCCGGTGGCCCTCACCGCGCCGAAGGGGGCGGCCCGGGCCGCCCTCGCCGCGCAGCAGCAGGCCTCGGCCCGCACCGCCAGCGGCTCGGTCGCCGTCCGTGACGCCCAGG
The DNA here is from genome assembly GCF_013408565.1 of Janibacter alkaliphilus. Lineage (NCBI taxonomy): Bacteria > Bacillati > Actinomycetota > Actinomycetes > Micrococcales > Intrasporangiaceae > Janibacter > Janibacter alkaliphilus. The sequence goes on from NZ_JACBZX010000001.1 coordinate 3,073,074, forward strand.
CCCGGGTGGCCCGGGGCTCGCGGATCTTCGTCGAGGGGCGGCACGACGCCGAGCTCGTGGAGAAGGTGTGGGGGCACGACCTGCGGGTCGAAGGGGTGGTCGTCGAGATGCTCGACGGCGTCGACGACCTGGCCGGGGCCATCCGCGACTTCGCGCCCGGGCCGCGGCGGCGGATGGGAGTCCTGGTCGACCACCTCGTGCCCGGCAGCAAGGAGTCGCGGATCGTCGCCGAGGCCTCCCGGGTGGCCCCGGAGCACGTGCTGGTGCTCGGGCACCCCTTCGTCGACGTGTGGCAGTCGGTGCGCCCGGAGCGCCTCGGGATGTCGGCCTGGCCGCAGATCCCGCGCTCGGTGGAGTGGAAGCGCGGGATCTGCGCGCACCTCGGCTGGGCGCACGCGGACCAGGCGGACATCGCCCGGGCGTGGAAGCAGATCCTCGGGACCGTCCGCAGCTACGCCGACCTGGAGCCGGCGCTGCTCGGGCGGGTCGAGGAGCTCATCGACTTCGTCACCGCCCCCGGCTCCGACTGACCTCGGCCCGACCCGCGGGTGCGGGTCGGGCCGAGGTGGTCAGGCGTCGGTGGTCAGGCGCCGATGGTCAGTCCTTGGGTCCGCCGGCCACGTAGATGACCTGACCCGACACGAACCCCGCCTCCTCGCTGCACAAGAACGACGCCGTCGCCGCGATGTCCTCCGGCTGCCCCACCCGCTGCACCGGGATCTCCTTGGCCGCATACGCGATGAAGTCCTCGAACCCCACCCCCACACGCTCCGCCGTCGCCGCCGTCATCTCCGTCTGGATGAACCCCGGCGCGATCGCGTTCGCCGTCACCCCGAACCGACCCAGCTCGATCGCCAACGTCTTCGTCAACCCCTGCATCCCCGCCTTCGCCGCCGAGTAGTTCACCTGACCACGATTCCCCAACGCCGACGTGCTCGACAGATTCACGATCCGCCCATACTTCTCCACCGTCTGATACGCCTGCACCGCCTTGCACAGGTTGAACGCCCCCCGCAGATGCACCCCCATCACCGCATCCCAGTCCTCCACACTCATCTTGAACAACAAGTTGTCCCGGATGATCCCCGCATTGTTCACCAGGATCGTCGGCGCCCCCAGCTCCTGGGCCACCCGAGCCACCGCGGCATCCACCTGCTCCGCATCCGAGACATCCGCACCCACCGCCAGCGCCGACCCACCAGCAGCCGTGATCTCATCCACCACCACCTGGCACGCCGACTCATCCAGATCCAGCACCCCCACCCGATGCCCATCCGCCGCGAACCGACGCGCCACCGCCGCCCCGATCCCCCGAGCAGCTCCAGACACGATCGCCGTGCGCTGAACAGACATGTGGTGCTCTCCTTCGTGTGGTGCGGCCACCAGACGCCCTGGCGGCTCGTCGCAGACATGGATAGCACGTCGGCTCCGGGCCGGGTCGACGCACCTGGTGGGACGCCGGACACGCCGGCGGGTCCGGTCGTGGGTGGGCCGCAGGCAGGCCGCGAAGGGGTCAGTCCGGGCGTCGCCACCGACGCCGGGCCGGCCGGGCGGTGGAGCCTCGCGATCGGTTCCGGCGGTTGACCCCCTTCGCGCTCGTCGCGCCGGCCCGGTTGCCGGCGCCGACCGCCCACGTCCGGGGCAGCCGGGGCTCGGTGGGCAGCACCCAGCCCTTGTGCCGGGCCAGCAGGCAGAGCCACATGCCGACCGCCGCGGCGACCGGCGCCGCCCAGACCCCGGCGCCGCCCTCGCGCAGCAGCACCAGCGCCACCCCCGCGACGAAGGCGCAGGTGGCGTAGAGCTCGGAGCGGCGGAAGATCGTCGGCACCTGCCCGAGGATGACGTCCCGCACGGCGCCGCCGCCGACCGCGGTCAGCACGCCGAGGAGGATCGCCGGCAGCGGTGAGACCCCGGCGATGAGCGACTTCTCGGTGCCGGCGACCGCCCAGGTGCCCAGCGCGGCCGCGTCGACCCAGGGGAAGACCTGGCGCCACCGGCGGCCGTCCATCGGCACGAGGAAGGCCACGGCCGCGGCGCCGAGCGCCACGGTGAGGTAGAGCGGGTCGTCCACCGCGGCCGGGCGCTGGTCGAGCAGCACGTCGCGGATGGCGCCACCACCGAGGGCGGAGATCACCGCCAGCACGGCGATGCCGACCGGGTCCATCCCGAAGCGGCGGGCCACCACCCCGCCGAGCAGCCCGTTGGCGAGGACCCCGACGAGGTCGAGGGTGCGCAGCACGTCGCCGACGACGGCCACCGGCTCGTCCATCAGCCCTCCCCCACGAGCAGCTGGTGGACGACGGTGTCGGCCAGCAGCCGCCCCCGTCGGGTGAGCACCACCCGGCCGCCGATCGCCGCGCGTCCCTCTACGAGGTCGTCGCTGATCAAGCCGGCGACCCGGCTGCGTGCCTCGGCGCTCAGCTCGGTGACCGGGAGGCCGTCGACGAGGCGGACCCCGAGCAGCACCCGCTCGTCGTGGCTCTGCTCGCCGGTGAGCAGCTCGCGGGCCGCGGCCGGCGAGCGCTGCTCGGCCAGGCGGGCCGCCCAGGCGGCGGGATGCTTGACGTTCCACCAGCGGGTGCCGGCGACGTGGCTGTGCGCGCCGGGTCCGACGCCCCACCAGTCGTCCCCGCGCCAGTAGGCGAGGTTGTGCCGGCAGCGGTCGGCCGGGGTGCGTGCCCAGTTGCTGATCTCGTACCAGCCGTAGCCCGCGGCGGTGAGCAGCTCGTCGGCGAGCTCGTACTTGTCGGCCTCGTCGTCGCCGGTCGGCAGCGGCAGCTCGCCCCGCCGGACCTGGGCGTGCATCTTCGTGCCCTCCTCGACGGTCAGCCCGTAGGCCGAGACGTGGTCCGGCTCGAGGGCCAGGGCGCTCTCCAGGGAGGTGCGCCAGTCGGCCAGGCTCTCCCCCGGCGTGCCGTAGATGAGGTCGAGGCTCACCGCGAGCCCGGCCTGCCGCGCGGCGGCGACGGCTCGAGCGACGTTCGCCGGGTCGTGGGTGCGCTCCAACGTGGCGAGCACCCCCGGTACCGCCGACTGCATGCCGAGGCTGATCCGGGTGAAGCCGCCCGCGGCCAGGGTGGCGAGCGACTCGGGGGTGACCGAGTCCGGGTTCGCCTCGGTGGTCACCTCGGCGTCCTCGGCGAGGCCGAAGCGGGCGCGGATGCCCTCGACCGCCGCCACGAGGTCTGCGGGGTCGAGCAGGGTCGGGGTGCCGCCGCCGACGAAGACGGTGCTCACCGCCGGGGCGCGCGGACCGAGGACCTCGGTGGCCAGGTCCAGCTCGCGCAGCGCCCCGGTGGCCCAGGTCGCCCGCCCGGCCCCCGGCGGACCGTCCGCCGAGCCGAGCTCGGCGGCGGTGTAGGTGTTGAAGTCGCAGTAGCCGCACCGGGTGGTGCAGAAGGGGACGTGCAGGTAGATCCCCAACGGCGAGCGCCCCACCTGGTCCGCCGACGACGGGGGCAGGGCGCCGTCGTGCGGCGCGGGGTCACCGTCGGGCAGGGAGGGCACCGCGCCATGATGGCACCCACCGTAGGCTGGCCACATGCCCCGGTGGATCGAGCTCGACGGTGTCGTGAACATGCGTGATGTCGGCGGGCTGCCGACCCGGGACGGCCGGGAGACCCTGCCAGGGCGGCTGATCCGCAGCGACAACCTGCAGGACCTCAGCACGCGCGACGTGCGCCGGCTGGTGGACGAGCTCGGGGTCAGCGACATCGTCGACCTGCGCACCCACGGCGAGCTCGAGGCCACCGGTGACGGGCCGCTGCGGGCGACGCCGGCGCGGCACCACCACTTCAGCTTCTTCGACGACCACGGGGTCTCGCTGCAGGACCTGCTGGTGCGCACCCGGGAGGCGCAGGCGGCCCAGGGTGACGGCCGGGTGGTCAAGGACGCCGCCTACTGGAGCGCGCACTACCGCGGCTACCTGGAGCGTCGCCCGGACACCGCATCCGCCGCGCTGCGGACGGTCGCCGAGGCGGACGGCGCGACGATCGTGCACTGCGCCGCGGGCAAGGACCGCACCGGGACCGTCGTCGCGCTGGCGCTGGACGTGGCCGGGGTGCCGCACGAGGAGATCGTCGCGGACTACCTGCTCACCGACGAGCGGATCGTGCGGATCATCGAGCGGCTCGCCACCGCCGAGGTGTACGGCCACCTGGACCCGGGCTCGGTGCAGGAGCAGCGCCCGGCGGCCGAGGCGATGACCGGGCTGCTGGCGTCGGTGGACGAGCTCGGCGGCTCCCGGGAGCTGCTGCGCAGCCAGGGATGGAGCCACGAGCAGGTCGACGCGCTGGCCAGCCGGCTCGTCGGCTGACGGCGCGCGCGGTCAGCGGGGCTTCTTGGCGCTGACGTAGACCGGGATGATCCCCTCGACGGCGACCTCGCCGTCGGTGCGGACCGCCTTCACCCGGATGTCCACGTCGTAGGGGGCCTCACCGGCCCACTGCTCCGGGTCGGTCTCGGCCACGCACAGCAGGTCGGTCGTCGACTTCGTCAGGTAGCGCACCTGCAGACCGCGCGGCAGCCACCGCTGGTCGTCCGGGCAGGTCGCCTCGGCGAGCAGCCCCATGGCCGCCTCCAGCCCGTTGCACACGGCGATGGCGTGCAGGGTGCCGATGTGGTTGTGCACGCCCCACCAGTTGCGGATGCTCAGCTCGGCGTGGTTGGCCCGCACCTCGCGCACCTGCGGCATCACCGTGCGGAAGTAGGGCGCCTTGAGCGCGTAGGCCAGCGAGAAGAGCCGCTTGCCCTGCGGCAGGCGCAGCGCGCGGCGGTAGAGGTCGAAGGTGGGTTGCGGCATGGCGGCAGGCTAGGACCTGGGCGTCGCGATCGCCGTCACGGCGGCGTATGAGACGCGCCATACGCTCGGGACATGTCCTCCGTCGAGCCGCACCCGCGGAGCTCGCAGAACTGGTTGAGCGCCCTGCGCGCCGGGGTGCTGGGCGCCAACGACGGCATCGTCTCGGTGGCCGCGGTCGTCGTCGGGGTCGCAGCGGCCACCAGCGACCGTGGGGAGATCGTCACCGCCGGTGGTGCCGCGCTCCTCGGCGGCGCGGTGTCGATGGCCCTCGGTGAGTACGTCTCGGTCAGCAGCCAGCGGGACTCCGAGCGGGCGATGATCCACCAGGAGCAGGTCGAGCTGGCCACCGAGCCGGCCGCCGAGCTGGACGAGCTGACCGCGATCTACGAGGCCAAGGGCCTCGCACCCGGGACCGCGCGGCAGGTCGCCCACGAGCTGAGCGCGCAGGACCCGCTGGGGGCCCACCTGGACGCCGAGCTGGGCATCGATGCCGACGACCTGGTCAGCCCCTGGCGCGCCGGGGCGGCCTCGGCGCTGGCCTTCCTCGCCGGCGGCATCCTGCCGGTGCTCGCGGTGCTGCTGCCGGAGACCGTCCGGATCCCGGTCACGGCGGCGGTCGTGCTCGTCGCGCTGGCGGCCACCGGGGCGGTCGGCGCGCGGCTGGGCCGCAGCCCGGTCGCCCGTCCCACCGTGCGGGTGGTGATGGGTGGCGCGCTGGCGCTGGCCGCGACGTACGCCCTGGGCACCGTGCTGGGCACGAGCGGGGTCGTCGGCTGAGCCGCACCCGGCACGCACCTGGCCCGCACCTAGACTCGGCGGCGATGACCCGCCCCGCCCCCCACCCGGACCAGCGTCCCCGCACCCACCGTCGCGCGATCCGGGTCGCCGTGCTCGACACCGACGGGCGGATCCTGCTGATGCAGGACTCCGACCCGCTGCTGGAGCCGCCCCGCCGCTGGTGGATCACCCCCGGCGGCGGCGTCGAGGTCGGCGAGAGCGACCCGCAGACCGCGGTCCGTGAGCTGGCCGAGGAGACCGGGCTGCGGGTGAGCGAGGCCGACCTGGTCGGTCCGCTGGTGAGCCTGCAGGTGGTGCACGGCTTCACCGACCGGATCGTCGACCAGGCAGAGGTCTTCTACCTGGTGCGGGTCGCCCCCTTCGTCGTCGACGTCTCCGGGCACACCGCGGACGAGCGGGAGACGATCCACGGGGTGCGCTGGTGGACCCGGGCCGAGATCGCCGCCGAGGCGCCGGAGATCTGGCCGGGCGACCTGCTGGCGATCATCGACCTCGCCGACCGCCCCGAGCGCTGGCGTCAAGGCCCGGTCGACCTCGGCACCCGCGAGGAGTCGTCGGTGCCGGTCTGAGGGGTCGGCGGGCTACTTCTTCGCCTTCTCCGCCACCGAGTCGTCGGAGGACAGGGCGGCGACGAAGGCCTCCTGCGGCACCTCGACGGTGCCGATGTTCTTCATCCGCTTCTTGCCCTCCTTCTGCTTCTCGAGCAGCTTGCGCTTGCGGGAGATGTCGCCGCCGTAGCACTTGGAGAGCACGTCCTTGCGGATCGCGCGGATGTTCTCGCGGGCGATGATCCGGCTGCCGATGGCCGCCTGGATCGGCACCTCGAACTGCTGGCGCGGGATGAGCTCCTTGAGCTTGCCGGCCATCGAGGTGCCGTAGGCGTAGGCCTTGTCCTTGTGCACGACGGCGCTGAAGGCGTCGACGGTCTCGCCCTGCAGCAGGATGTCCACCTTGACCAGGTCGGCGACCTGGTCGCCGGCCTCCTGGTAGTCCAGCGAGGCGTAGCCGCGGGTCTTGGACTTCAGCTGGTCGAAGAAGTCGAAGACGATCTCGGCCAGCGGCAGGGTGTAGCGCATCTCCACCCGGTCCTCGGAGAGGTAGTCCATGCCGCCGAGCTGGCCGCGCTTGGACTGGCACAGCTCCATGATCGCGCCGATGTACTCGCTCGGCGCGAGGATGGTGGCGCGCACGATCGGCTCGCGGATCTCGCCGACCTTGCCGTAGGGGAACTCGCTGGGGTTGGTCACCCGGACGTCGGTGCCGTCCTCCATGGTGACCTCGTAGACGACGTTCGGCTGGGTGGAGATGAGGTCGAGGTCGAACTCGCGCTCCAGCCGTTCGCGGACGATCTCCAGGTGCAGCAGGCCGAGGAAGCCGACCCGGAAGCCGAAGCCGAGCGCGGCCGAGGTCTCCGGCTCGTAGGCCAGGGCGGCGTCGTTGAGCTTGAGCTTGTCGAGGGCGTCGCGCAGCGTCGGGTAGTCGCTGCCGTCGATCGGGTAGAGCCCGGAGAAGACCATCGGCCGCGGGTCCTTGTAGCCGCCGATCGGCGACTCGGCGGGGCGGGCGGAGGTGGTGACGGTGTCACCCACCTTCGACTGGCGCACGTCCTTGACGCCGGTGATGAGGTAGCCCACCTCGCCGACGCCGAGGCCCTTGCTGGGCAGCGGCTCCGGGGAGATGATCCCCAGCTCGAGCAGGTCGTGGGTGGCCTTGGTCGACATCATCTCGATCCGCTCGCGCGGGTTGAGGGTGCCGTCGACGACCCGGACGTAGGTGACCACGCCGCGGTAGGTGTCGTAGACCGAGTCGAAGATCATCGCCCGGGCCGGGGCCTCCGGCCGCCCCTCTGGCGGCGGCAGCTGGGCGACGATCTCGTCGAGGAGGGCCTCGACCCCTTCGCCGGTCTTGCCGCTGACCTTGAGCACGTCGCCGGGGTCGCAGCCGATCAGCCCGGCGAGCTCCTCGGCGTACTTCTCCGGCTGGGCCGCCGGCAGGTCGATCTTGTTGAGCACCGGGATGATCGCCAGGTCGTTCTCCATGGCGAGGTAGAGGTTGGCCAGGGTCTGCGCCTCGATGCCCTGGGCGGCGTCGACGAGCAGGACGGCGCCCTCGCAGGCGGCCAGGCTGCGGGAGACCTCGTAGGTGAAGTCGACGTGCCCGGGGGTGTCGATCATGTTGAGCGCGAAGACGTCCTGGCCGTCGCCGACGTCCGCGGCCCAGGGCATGCGCACCGCCTGGGACTTGATGGTGATCCCGCGCTCGCGCTCGATGTCCATCCGGTCGAGGTACTGCGCACGCATCTGGCGCGGCTCGACCACCCCGGTGATCTGCAGCATCCGGTCGGCCAGGGTCGACTTGCCGTGGTCGATGTGGGCGATGATGCAGAAGTTGCGGATCTGCTCCGGCGGGGTGGCGTTCGGCTCCAGGGCCTGACGGGCCTGCGGTGACACGTGGTCGGACCTCGGGGTCGGGGGCGGGGGTCTCTGCCGGCCATCTTCCCATGCCCGCCAGCCACCCCGTCCCAGGCGTCGGGTGCGCGGTCGACCGCCGCCCGGTCGAGGAACGCTCGATCACCCGAGAAGCCTTCTCGCGTCTCCGAGCCTTTATCGGGTTACCCGATAATCGCTCGGATCAGGGGGAAGGCTTCTCGGGTGATCGGCGCATTATCGGGTTACCCGATAAAGGCGTGGCGGGTCAGAGGCGGGCGCACTGGCCCTCCTTGTCGCCCGAGACCCGGTTGCTCCACCCCTTCGGCGCCGGGCGGTTGCTCTCGCACTGCAGGTTGCCGTGCACCCGGTTGCCGTAGACGTGCTTGGTGCCGCTCGGGTTGCTCTTGAGCTGGATGTCGCCGTCGGTGCGCGAGCGGATGATGTTCAGGGTGCCGCGGTTGCCCTCGACCTGGATGTTGCCGTCGACGAAGGCGTTGCGCAGGTGCACGGTGGCGCCGTCCTCGGGCTGGATGTCGCCGTCGACCCAGCCGTAGGTGAAGCGGACGTAACGGTGACCGTCGGACTGGATGTTGCCCCCGACGCGCGAGTGGTAGCTGCGAAGGGTGGCGCCGCGGCGGACCTCGATGTTGCCGTCCACCCGCACGCTGCTGATCCGGCAGCTGGAGCCGGCCGGGACGACGAGGTCGCCGTCGATGCTGCGGTCGATCATCGTGCCGCGGCAGGTGACCGTGTCGGCCTGGGCCGGGCCGGCGGCGACGACCAGGCCGGATCCGGCCAGGGCCAGGGTGGCGGCGGTGCTGAGCATGCGCTTCATGGTGTCTCTCCCCGAGGGTCAGGTGCCCCGGAGCGTCTGCTCCGGGCGTGGCACCGACGCTAGGCAGCCACGATGAGGGAGCCGTGAGCCGATGATGAGGAGTGCTTCACCCAGGACCGGCGGCTACGGTCGGGCCATGCCGCTGCCACGCCTCGCCCGTCTGCTCCCCCGGCTGACCCGCACCGTCACCGCCGGGTCTGCGCGCTCCGGACGCGCCTCGAGCCGGCAGGAGCCTCGGCCCGGCGCTGACGGCGCTGCCGACGCCCGCGGCACCTACCCCGGCGACCACGAGGGGCCGTTGCGGATCACCTCCGGGACGACCCCCTTCGGCATCGACGTCGGCGAGGTGGTCTGGAGCTGGGTGCCGTACGAGGAGGATCACAGCCAGGGCAAGGACCGGCCGGTGCTCGTCGTCGGGGCCGAGACCACGTGGCTGCTGGCGCTGCCGCTGACCAGCGCCGACCACGACGTCGACGAGGACCAGGAGCGCCGCGCCGGTCGGCACTGGATCGACGTCGGTGCCGGTGGGTGGGACCGGCAGCGGCGCCGCAGCGAAGCCCGCGTCGACCGGGTCGTCCGGGTGGACCCCGAGGGCGTCCGCCGCGCCGGGGGCAACGTCGAGCCGCACGTGCTCGCCGCGGTGGCCGAGGCGGTGCAGGCCGTGGCCGAGGGCCGCGGCTACGACGACGACCCGGTCTGAGGCGCCGGCTCCACGGCGCCACCGCCCTCAGTCCTGCGGGAAGCCGCTCATCTGGTCGGTGTCGAGCCCGGCGACGGCGAAGGTGTAGACGCTCTCCTCGCCGCTCTCGCAGGTGGTGGTCACGGTCATCACCGGCCCCTGCTGGGCGACCTCCCAGAGCGGCTCGACCGGCGAGACGACCGTCATGATCGTGCCTGACCCGTCGTCGGCGTCCATCCCGCTGCTCTGCCCGCCCGGACCGTCAGCCGGCTCGGCGAGCACCTCCTGCACCTCGCCGGGGCACCCCCGGTCGCCGTCCGGGCGGGTGATCACGGCGCGGGAGCCGACGGTGCCGGTCTCGAAGCGCAACGTGGCTCCGCTCGGCTCTTCCGCGGGAAGGGAGGCGGTGGGGCCGTGCTCGGTGCTGCCGTACTCCCAGGAGGTCCCGACCTCCGGGGCGCTGGTGCTCGAGCTGCTGGTGCTCGATCCGCCGCCGCTGGAGGCGCTGCTGCTCGAGCCAGAGCCCTGGTCCTGGTCCTGGTCCTGGTCCTGGGCGGAACCGCAGCCGGCCACGAGGAGCAGCGCCAGCGCTGCCGGGATCGAGACGAGACGAGGTCGACCGGGCATCGGTGCTCCCTGAGATCGGCGGGTGGACGGGCCGATCCTAGGGCGCACGGCGGCACCCACGAGGGAACGACGACGGGGGCCGACCATGTGGTCGGCCCCCGTCGTACGTCGGTCAGCTGCTCAGAGCGCGCCGACCCGCTTCGCCAGGGCCGACTTCTTGTTGGCGGCCTGGTTGGCGTGGATGACACCCTTGCTCGCGGCCTTGTCGAGCTTCTTGCTGGCCTGGGCGAGGGCGGTCTGAGCGGCGGCGGCGTCGCCACGGTCGGCCGCCTCGCGGACCTTGCGGATCCACGTGCGCAGCTCGGACTTGGCGGCGCGGTTGCGCTCGGTGCGCGCGTTGTTGGTCTTGACGCGCTTGATCTGGGACTTGATGTTGGCCACAGGATCTCTTTCTGGGTTGCGGTCGATGTGCCGTTGAGGGCGGCAGGGCATCTCGGGACCGGCGTGGGGATACCGTGGGAGAGACGCCCTGGGTGGTGCTGTCGTGCGCGCACGACCTGAGCGCGCACGCGAGAGACCAAGGTACCAGCGGCCGCCGAAGGGCGCCGAATCGCCCAGCGTGCAGACGGTTCAGCCCCGGTGCTCCCGGGTGATCGTGAGGATCACCCGCTCCAGGGCGTAGACCGGGTCCCGGCCACCCCCCTTCACCTCGGCGTCGGCCGCGGCCACGGCCTGGATGCATCGCCCCAGGGCGGACCCGTCCCAGCCGGCGAGGTGGCGGCGAGCCTTGTCCACCTGCCACGGGGCCATCCCGAGGTCGCGGGCCACGTCGGCGCTACGACCGCGACCGGCGCCGCCCACCTTCGCCAGCTGGCGCAGCTGCTGGGCCAGCACCGCCACGATCGGCACCGGGTCGACACCGACGGCGACCGCGTGCCGGAGCAGCCGGAGCGCCTCGCCGGCCTCGCCGGTGACCGCGGCGTCGGCCACCTTGAAGCCCGTCGCCTCGACCTTGCCCCCGTGGTAGGTCTCGACGACGTCCGCGTCGATCACGCCCGTGGTGTCGTCGACGAGCTGACGGCAGGCGGCGGCCAGCTCGCGCACGTCCTTGCCGACCGCCTCGACGAGCGCCTGGACCGCCTCCGGCGTGGCCCGGCGGCGGGCCGCGCGGAACTCGTTCGCGGTGAACTGGGTCTTGTCCCGGTCGCTCTTGATGGCCGGCGCGTCGACCACCCGGGCGCCGGCCTTCTTCATCGTGTCCAGCACCTTCTTGCCGCGGTTGCCCGAGGCGTGGACGACGACCAGGGTCACCTCGTCGGCGGGGTCCTCGAGGTAGGCGAGCAGGTCCTGCTGCAGGTGGTCCGGGGCCTCGTGCAGCCCTCGGACGACGACCGCCTTGTCCTCGCCGAAGAGGGACGGGCTGGCGTGCAGCGCGAGCTCGCCCTCCTCGTAGGCGGTGGCCTCGAGGGTGATCATCTCGACGTCGGGAGCGGTGACCCGCAGATCGTCCCGGATGGCGGCCAGAGCGCGCTCGGCCAGCAGCTCCTCCGGGCCGCTGATGAGCACCAGCGGAGGCACCCGGGTCGGGACGTCGACGGTACTGGTGTCCTCGCTCACGCAGGTGAGCATGCCACGGGCCACGGACAGCGCCGCACGTCTCATCGCCGACCGACGCGCTCCCCGGTGGAGGTGTCCCGACGCGCTCTGGCGCGTCCCATCACCTCCACTGACGACGCGCGAGCGGCGGTGGAGGTATCCCGACGCGCTCACGCGCGTCCGATCACCTTCACGGACCCAGATCATCTCCGTCGGCTGCGGCGTGGAAGCCTGGAGGATCGATGTCGCCGAGGCGACCGCTCAACCGTCGAGCAACCCCTGGAGCACCTCGGCCTCGTGCCGCAGCTCCTCGGCCCGGTCCGGTCGGCTCGCGGCCAGACCGGACGCCGCGCCCTGACGCTCGACGATCTCCCCGGCGAGGATCGCCCGCACCTCCGGCTCCCCGAGCTCACGCCGAGGTGCCTCCGCGGCGCCGACCCCGACGGCCGAACCTTCGACCGCGCCCGCTGCCGGCGCGACGGTGACCGGCACCGCCTCGGCGTTCTCGATCGCGGCGAGCGCGGTCCGGCAGACCCGGACGACGACCGTGTCGCGCTCCTTCATGGCCTGCACGAGGCGGGCGCGCAGACGTCCGCGGAGGTCGGTGGGTGCCGCCATGGCGCCACCCTGCCACCTGCGCCGACGCCTGTCAGCGAGAGCGGCCCGCCATCACCGACTCGCGCCCAGGCGTCGAGAACCTCTCGGACGCACGACAAGCCTGCTCCGGCGAGCGAGCGATTATCGGGTAACCCGATAAACGCTCGGCGGGCAAGGGAGAGGCGACGTGGGTGGTGGATCGGGCTCGGTCAGGGGCGCAGGCCCAGGCCCGTCAGCCGCGCGGCGACCGCCTCGTCCGGGCGGTCCAGCTGCTCGGCGAGCGCGGGCACGTCGAGACCGAGGGCGACGCCGTCGCGCAGCTCCTCGTCGTCCTGCTCGCTCCAGCCCTCGCCGCCGGTGACCGCGGTGCGAGCCCCCTTCCCGGCCGGCGGCGACCCGGCCACCGGCCGAGGGTGCTCGGCGCCGTCGCTGCCGGTGCTGGCCACCGGCTCGACGGCCCCGGTGAGCCCGCGCCGGGCCGGGTCGCCGACCGGCAGCGGGTCGGGCGCGGTCTCGTCGAGCCGGGCCAGGGCGCCGAGCACGAGGTCCCGGTCCGTGGTCGGCCAGAAGGGCGGCAGCGAGCGCTGCAGGAAGCCGGCGTACCGGGCGGTCATCATCCGGCTGTCCAGGAAGGCCACGACGCCCCGGTCGTCGCTGCGCCGCACCAGCCGCCCGGCGCCCTGGGCCAGGCGCAGCGCGGCATGGGTGGCCGAGACCGCCATGAAGCCGTTGCCGCCCATCGCCTTGATCGCCTCGGTGCGCGCCGAGGCGAGCGGGTCGTCCGGCCGCGGGAAGGGGATCCGGTCGATGAGCACGAGCTGGCAGCTGCTGCCGGGCACGTCCACCCCCTGCCACAGGGTGAGGGTGCCGAAGAGGACCGTGCCGGGCTCGCGGGCGAACTGGCGCACCAGCGTGCCGATCTGGTCGTCCCCCTGGCACAGCACCGGGTGGTCGTCGCCGAGCCGCTCACGCATCTCCTCGGCGGCCTGCTGCGCCGCCCGCCGGGAGGAGAAGAGCCCCAGCGCGCGACCGCCGGCCGCCCGCACCAGCGCCTCGATCTCGTCGAGGGTCTGCGGCGCCAGCCCGTCCCGGCCGGGCGCCGGCAGGTGCTGGGCGACGTAGGCGATGGCCTGCGACGGGTAGTCGAAGGGGGACCCGACGTCCAGCCCGGTCCAGCTCGGGGATCCGTCGCCGCGCAGCCCGAGGGTGCCGGCGACGGCGTCGAAGGTGCCGCCGAGCTCCAGGGTCGCCGAGGTGAGCACCACGGTGCGGTCCCGCGGGGTCGAGTCGTCGCTGCCCTCCCCCGCGGCCGGCGCCCCGAAGACCCGGTCGCGCACGAGCATGGCCACGCTCATCGGCGCCACCCGCAGCACGGCGCCGCGGCGCGGGTCCTGGCTGACCCAGACGACGTCGAGCTCGCGCTGCTCGAGGATCCGCGCGGCGACGTCGAAGAGCTCGGTGACCGCGGCGGTGGCGACCTGCCGGGAGCCGTCGGTCTCGGCCCCCTTCTCCGGCTTGAGCTCGGTGAGCATGCCGCGGGCGACGTCGCGCAGCCGCTCCAGGGCCAGCGCCAGGCTGTCCGGCAGGCCGGAGCGCAGCCGCCCCTCGGGGGCGTCGGTCAGCACCGCCTCCAGGGTCGCGGCGGCGTCCTCCAGCCCGTCCGTGGTCTCGACCATCCGCCCGGCCCGGGTGCCGGCCGCGCGCACCTGGGCGACGGTCAGCTCGTCGGTGATCGTCGAGGTCACCCGGTCGACGAGCTCGTGCGCCTCGTCGACGACGAGCAGGTCGTGCTCGGGCAGCATGGCCCGCGGCTCGAAGGCGTCGATGGCCATGAAGGAGTGGTTGGTGACGACGACGTCGACCTCCTTCGCCGCGGTCCGGGAGCGCTCGACGAAGCACTCCTCGACCAGCGGGCAGCGGCTGCCGAAGCACTCGTCGGCGCTGACCGACACCTGCCGCCAGGCGCGCTCGCTGACGCCGGGGACGAGCTCGTCCCGGTCGCCGGACTCGGTCTCGTCCGCCCACTCGCGCAGCCGCAGCACCTCCTGGCCGATCCGGCCGGCCGCGGCGTCCGCCTCGCCGACCTCGAAGAGCCCCTCGTCCTCGTCGGGGAAGCCGCCCTCGAGCTTGTGCGCGCACAGGTAGTTACGACGCCCCTTGACCAGGCCGTAGGTGGGGCGCCGGCGCAGCAGCGGCTCCAGCGCGTCGGCCACCCGGGGCATGTCCCGGTCGACGATCTGCGACTGCAGCGCCAGGGTGGCGGTGGCCACCACCACCGGACGCCCGGTGCGCTGGGCGTGCGCCACCGCCGGGACGAGGTAGGCCAGCGACTTGCCGGTGCCGGTCCCGGCCTGCACCAGCAGGTGCTCCTCGGCGCGGGCGGCGTGCTCGACCGCCTGCGCCATCTCGACCTGTCCGGGGCGGGTGCTGCCACCGACCCCGGAGACCGCGGCGGTGAGCAGGTCGTCGAGGGAGGGCACCGGCACAGGCTAGTCGCCGGGGACGACACCCGCGTCCGTCAGTGCCAGGCCGCCGGAGAGTCGGCCGGTCGGAAGGCGTACAGAGCGCGCAGCCGGACCTCCGCCAGCGCCGCGTAGCCGTCCGCCGCCTCTCGCAACCGCCGCTCCGGGGCGTAGCCGAGCATCATCGAGGACCGCAGCCGGGCCGCCCTGTCCGCCGAGAGGCTCCCCTGCGCAGCCCGCAGGCAGAGGTGAGCACCGAGGTTGCCCAGGTCGAGCGCGGGATCGCCTCGGGCCAGCAGGTCGGCGTCGAGCACCCCCACCTCGCCGGACGCATCGACGAGGAGCTGCTTGTCGTGCAGGTCGCGGTGCACCAGCCCGAGCCCGGGCGGGCCGGCGGCGTCGATCGCCGTCGCGGCCCGGTCCGTGCGGCGACGGAGGTCGGCGGCCAGCACGGCGGTGATCGCACCGTGCCTCCTGGCCTGCTCCACGACCGCTCGGGTGGCCGCCGTCTCGGCCGCCAGGTCGTGCCGCGGGAGGTCCGTGACCAGCTCCCGCGGCGCCTCGTGCAGCGTCCGGACGGTCGCCCCGACCGCGCCAGCGGATGCCTCGCCGAGATCGGGCAGCAGCTGGTGCACCGGTGTCCCGGGCACGGTCGCGAGCCTCAGCAGGCCCTGGTGCGGGTCGATCGCGGTGACCCGGGGGGCCCGCAGACCCGGCACCTGCGCCACCCGGGAGGTGCGGTCCACCAGGTCTGGCAGACGCCGCCTCCGGACGAGCTTGAGGTAGCCCTCGTCGTCGTGCACGACGGCCCGGCGCTCCGGCCGGTGGGCGACGAGGGTGGCGCCGCCGGCCACCAGCGGCGCCAGCCGGGTCAGTCGTCGGTCGGCACCGGCGTCCTGGACCAGGAGGTGGGGACCGCACCGCGTGACCAGGCCGGGAGCCACCTGCGCGGTCTCCCGGGCGATCGCCTCGGCCTGGTCAGGGTCAGGCACCCACTGGCCACGACGCAGCTGCCCGGAGGTGTCACGCGCCTCGACGTGCAGCACGTCCCCTCGCGGCTGCGCCCGGCACAGCTCCAGCCCGGACGCCGCGAGCTCGCGCCCCACCTCAGCGAGCACGTGAGTCACCCCCGGCGGAGCCGGACCCGGGAGCACCGACGACGACGGCTGCCGTCTCGACGATCGCCGTCATCACGGCCGGCCACCGCGGGTGCGCCTGGCGGAAGGGCTCCGCGGCCCGGGCGAGCAGCGCGAGGGCCAGGTACGGCTGCAGGTCCTGGGGCTGGCTCCCGTACCCGTCGAGGAGCGGCGGGGTCGATCGGCGCAGCACCTCCAGACCGACCTCGGTGAGAGGTGGGGCCGTGCGGGCCTCTGTCGCCGGCGCGGTCGGGTCGGCCGCGGCGAGGGCCTCCACGACCTCGACGGCCAGCACGGACGCCAGGTCCTCGCTCGGGACACCCCAGCGGGACCGGTCCAGGTCGATGACCGTGGGCGGCTCGCCGCCGATCACCTGGTCGCGTGAGAGGTCTCCGTGGATCAGGCACGACGGCGCCGGGGACACGCCCTCCCGAGCGAGCGAGGCGGTGCGGCGAGCCAGCTCGGTGATCTCCGGCAGCAGAGGTCCGGGCAGGGTCGCCGGCTCGGGCGCTCGAGCGGTCCCGGCGACCAGGCGGGAGGGTCCCGGGTCGTGCAGCAGCGAGGCCGCACGGCCGATCAGCGTGAGCTGCCGGTCGCTGGCGTGCGCCGGGATCACCTGACCAGGCAGATGGTCGAGGACCAGCAGCCCGCGACCGAGGTCGGCGTGCCGTACCCGTGGCAGTCTCACCCGGGCTCCGGCCGCACGATGCGCCCGCTGGTGCGCGGCCAGCGCCGGCCGGACCGAGCCCTTGGTGTAGGCGCGCAGCACCAGCGGGTCGTCGCCGACGGTCTCGAGGGACCCCACCCAGCGGCGTCCGGGCTTGTGCGCGAGCGTCCGCGGCAGCCCGAGGGGCCTGGCCTGCGGACCGAGCGCCGCGGTGGCGACCTGCTCCAGCCAGTCCGGTCGTCGCACCCGGCGCAGGGTCGGGAGATGCCGGTCGGCCATGGCATCGACGACGAGCAGGCCGAGAGCCGGGTCGTCGAGCAGCACATCCCCCGGGTGGACCCTCCGGAGGGTCTTCGCCCGCTTCTGCGGGGCGGCGCCGCCCCAGCCGTAGACGATCGTCGCGCGCCCTCCGAGGGCCACGGCGGCGACGACGCTCGTCCCCGGCTTGTAGCGCAGGTAGGTCCGGCGGGCGGGCATCCCGACTCGCTGCGCCAGCGCCGCGTCGTCGAGGACCAGCCTGAGCGACGGCAGCTGCTCGTCGGCGGCGACCATGCGCCGGACCGCCTCGTCCGCCGCAGGACCACGATCAGCGGGTGACATCGAGGGCTCCCTCGATGTCGTCGGCGCGCCGGACCAGCACCTCGTCCGGGGTCCCGGCGTCGGCGACCCGTCCCGCCTCCAGCCACACCAGCCGGTCGGCCGAGCGAGCGGCCGCGAGGTCATGAGTGATGACCAGGGTGGTCCGGCCCGCGGTGAGCCGGTCGAGGGCGCTGGTGACCTCGGCCTCGGTCTCCTCGTCGAGACCGGTGGTGGCCTCGTCGAGGATGACGACCGGCGCGTCCCGGAGGACCGCCCGAGCGATCGCGACGCGCTGACGCTGCCCGCCCGAGAGGGTCTCGCCGCGCTCGCTGACGATCGTGTCGTACCCCTGAGGCAGGTCGCGGATGAACTCGTGGGCGCCGGCCACCTGGGCGGCCGCCACGACCTGCTCCTCGGTGACCTCGTCCGGTCCGCCGACGGCTCCCATGGCGATGTTCTCCCGTACGCTCGTCGCGAAGAGCAGGCTCTCCTGGAGCACCACCGCGACCTGGGCGCGGACGTCCTGGACCGTAAGGTCACGGAGATCCCAGCCGTCGATCCGCACCGCGCCGAGGTCCGGGTCGCGCATCCGCAGCACGAGCCCGGCGACGGTGGACTTGCCGGCGCCGGAGGGGCCCACCAGGGCGACCCGCTCGCCCGGCAGCAGGCGCAGATCGACACCGCGCAGCACCGGATGTCCCGTCTCGTAGCCGAGGTGCACGCCGTCGAGCTCGACGAGCCCCCGCAGCCGTCGGCCGCTCCTGGCACGAGCGGGGTCCAGCACCTCCGGCTCCTCCTCGAGCAGGTCGACCACCCGCTCGGCGGAGGCGGCCGCCTGAGAGATGCGCCCCGTGTACTTGGCCAGGTCCCGGAGCGGTTTGAAGGCAGCCTTGAGATAGGTGATGAAGACGACCAGCTCTCCCGGGGTGAGGGCGCCGGCGAGCACCCGGTGAGCACCGACGAAGAGGACCAGTGCGGTCGCCACGCCGACGAGGACGTCGGTGCTGCGCTCCAGCCCGGCCGCGAGCCGCTTCGCCTTCACCCCGTCCTTGAGGGTCTTGAGGTTGTTGCTCGCGAAGCGGTCCTGCATCTGCCCCTCGAGCGTGTACGCCTGGACGACCTTCATGGACCCGAGCGTCTCGGTGGCCAGCGTCGCCAGGTGTCCTTCGGCCCGGCGCTGGGTCTTGGACACCTCGTGGATGCGGGCGCTGGCGCGGCGCCCGGTCAGCAGGAAGACCGGGAAGACGGCCAGCATGCACAGGGCGAGCCGCCAGTCCAGGACGAGCACGACGACGACCATGGCCACGAGCGTGACGACGTTGCCGGCGAGCGGCAGCGCGGCCGTGACCGTGACCTCCTTGAGCCGGCCGACGTCGGCGGTCAGCCGCTGCACGAGATCTCCGGTGCGCGCCCGGTCGTGGAAGGACAGCGAGAGCCGCTGCAGGTGGGCGAAGGCGTCCGCCCGGACCGCGGTGAGCAGTCTGTTGCCGGCCAGGGCGAAGCAGATCGTCATGAGATAGCTGGCGACGGCGCGCAGCAGGACGACGGCGAGCAGTCCGAGGCAGGAGAGCACCAGCACCTGCTGCAGGTTCGTCGGATCCTCGACGGCGATGTCGGCGCCCAGCCGTCCGACGACCCCGTCGATGACGAACTTCATCGGCCACGGCTCGAGCAGCCGCATGGCGACCTCGATCGCCATGGCGGCTCCGCCACCGGCCACCAGCAGCCGCTGCTGGTGCAGGTGCGGTCTCACGTGCGGCAGCAGCCGGCGCAGGCCGGGCAGCGCCTGTCGCAGGGTGCGCGGCCTGGGACGCCGGGCCGGGGTCGCGGCCGCGCTCATGCGACCTGCCGTCCGCCCAGCGCGTCCCCGACCGACCGGGGCAGGGTCGCCACGATGGTGTCGAGGACGGTGGACCAGTCGTGGCGCTCGCGCGCTACCTGGCGAGCCCGTCGGCCGAGAGCCTGCCGCCGGGCCGGGTCGTCGCGCAGCGCAGCCAGCGCGTCGGCGAGGCCGGCCGGGTCGTCCGGGCGCACGAGCACCCCGGTCGCTCCGTGGTCGAGGAGCTGCGGGACCGGGCCCACCCGGCTGGCCAGCACCGGCAGCCCGGCCGCCAGGTACTCGTAGATCTTCAGGGGGGAGAAGTAGAAGTCGGGGAGGTCCGGGTAGGGCGCGACCGCGAGATCCATCCGGGCCAGCTCGGCGGGCATCCGGGACGGGTCGACCGCGCCGACGAGGTCGACCCGGTCGGAGATGCCGAGCTCGGACGCCAGCCGGGCCAGCGCGTCGGCCTGGGGACCGTCACCGACGATCCGCACCTGCGTGCCGTCCGGCCGGTCGAGCCGGGCCACGGCGTCGAGCAGGGTGGCCACGCCGTGCCAGGGCTTGAGGGTCCCGACGAACCCGATGGTGAGCGGCTGCCCGGCCGGACGGTTCCGGCCGCCGACCGGCGGACGCACCGTGGTGGTGTCCACCCCGTTGGGGACGACGTGCACCCGCGTCGCGGTCGAGCCTGGGTCCGGGAGCCGGTCCCGGACCCAGGCCTCGACCGGCCCGGAGACGCAGACGACGGAGGCGGCGTGCGCGGCAGCCCGCGCGACGACCTCTTCCGCCCGGTCGCGGTCGACGAGCACCCGGTGCTCCGCCTGCTCGTCGATGAGCGGCGCGTTGACCTCCAGCACGGCCGGGACGTGCTCACCGGCTGCCCACGCCAGCGCGTCGGCCGACCACAGCGCGTACCGCTCGTACACGAGATCGAGAGGCGCCTCGGCATGGATCGCGGCGAGCACCTCGCCGGCAGCCTCGGCCGACTCCTGGGCGGACCGCTCGCGCTCCGCCCCCGGAGGACCGGACACCCGAGGCAGCGGGTGCACCTGGACGCCGGCGAGACCCGCTGGCACCGGACCCCCGACCCGGGCGGCGACGAGGTGAACCTCGGCGCCACGGCGACGGAGCTCCCGCACGACCGCCTGCACGTGCACGGAGGCACCCTTGCGTCCGTGCACCGGTACGCCGGGATCCGTGCAGACGTAGGCCACCCTCATGACGCCACGTCCCGGGCCGGCTCATCGACCGCCGCGCGGAAGATCTCGTGGAGCTCGCGGGCGTGCTGCCGGATGTCGAACTCTGCCTCGAGCAGCCGTCGGGCGGCGAAGGCGCGCCTGGCCGCTCCCTCGCGGTCGTCGAGGATCCGGAGGACAGCCGCAGCGAGCTCGGCCGGGGAGGACTCTGGCACGAGCAGCCCGGTCTCGCCGTGCCGGACCAGCTCTGGGATCCCGGTGACCGGGGTGGCGACGGTGGGCGTCCCGAGGGCCAGCCCCTCGAGCAGCACGGTGGGCAACCCGTCCCTGTTGCCGTCTGCCCCGACGATGCACGGGGCGACGAGCACCTCTGCGGCAGCGACGACCTCGTGCACCCGGGACTGTGGCAGCGCGCCGTGCAGGGTCACCTGCGCGGTGAGGCCCAGCTCACCCACGAGCCGGCGCAGCCGGGCCTCCTCGGGTCCCGCACCGACGAGATCCACGTGGACCTCCCGACCGGCCTCGGTGAGCAGGGAGGTCGCCCGGAGCAGGTCGGCGAAGCCCTTCTTCTCGACCAGACGGCCCACGGCCGCCAGCCGTGGGGTCGCGGCGCGCTCCCCCTTCGGCTGGTAGGGGAACCGCTCGAGGTCGACGCTGTTGTAGAGCCGGACCACCCGATCGGCCGCCGTGCCGTGCTCGTCGCGCAGGTGGTCGAGGTTGTAGTCGCTCACGGTGACGACCGCGCTGGCGTCCCGCAGCCTGTCGGACAGCGCCGACCGGTCGACGTCCTCGTGGAAGATGTCCTTGGCGTGGGCGGTGAAGCTGTAGCCGATGCCGGTCAGTCGCGCTGCCAGCCGGGCGACCGCGGTGGCGACCGAGCCGAAGTGGGCATGCAGGTGCTGCAGCCCGTTGCGGCGCACGGCGGCCGCGACCTGGACGGCCGCCAGCGCCTCGTCCGGCGGCGACGCCAGGAGCTCATCGAGGTGCTCGCAGACCTCGGGCACCAGCGCCGCGGCGGTCGCGAGCTCGTCCCAGAACGGGGCCACCTTGTGCTCCCGCGCAAGGTAGGTGACGGGGGCTCGCACATCGGCCAGCGCCTCGTGGAAGCGCCCGTCGACGGGCAGCCGCAGCGAGAAGATCTCCACCTCGGTCCCCAGAGCCTCCTGGTGGAGGATCTCGTGAACGATGAAGGTCTCCGAGAAGCGGGGGTACATCTTCAGCACGTATCCGACCCGCAGGCCTGCGGGCGGCGCGCTGGTGGCGCTCATGGGACTCGCGGTGCTCATCAGCTCGCCATCTCCTCGCGGCGGGGCCGGGTGGGCGCGAGGCGGGTTGACAGCGCCCGCCTGGCGACGCCGGGGACCCGAGCCAGGCCGTCCAGGGCGACCTCGACCCGTGCTCCCTGCGAGCTGCCCGCCGTGACCGCATCAGCGAGCCAGGCGGTCACGGCGGTCGGATCGAGAGCCTGCGGGGCCATCGCGTCGACCAGGCCGAGCCGGCTGAGACGGTCAGCACGGACGAGCTGCTCGACCCTGGGGCGGATCCGCGGGACGACGAGGGTCGGCCGGCGGCTGGCCAGGGCCTCGCACACGCTGTTGTAGCCACCCATCGTCACCACCGCCGCCGTGTCCCGCAGCAGGACGTGCGTGTCGGTGACGAGCTCGCGGACCACGAGGTCCTCGCGCGCCTCGGCCACCCGTGCCAGCGCCGCCCGCTCCCGCTCCGCCATGTAGGGCCCGGTGATGAGGACACCGGTGTGCCCGTCGGGGTAGCTCGACCGGGCGAAGGCATCAGCGGTCGGGTACCCGTCCTGGCCCCCGCCGACGAGGCACAGGACGAAAGGGTGCGGTACCGGCTCTGCGCTGGCTCCGTCGCCCTCGTCGAGCCGGGCTTCGTCACGTCCGTCGGCGAGGTAGCCGGTGTAGCGCATCTTCGCCGCCACCCGCGCGGGCAGCCGGTACTCCGTGGCGACGTCGAGGACCGCCCGGTCGCCGTAGACCCAGATCTCGTCGTAGTACGTGTCGACGGCCTCGGTGCTGCCCTGCTCACGCCACTCCTGGCGGGTGGTGATGGGGTCGTCGAGGATGTCCCGCAGACCGAGCACCACCCTCGGCCGGCGACCCGTGGTGTGACCGGACACGTCCACCAGCGCCTCCAGGGCCGGCACCAGCTCACCGTCGAGGCCTCGGGGCACCTTGTCGACGATGACGAGGTCCGGCCGGTAGGAGATCAGCGCGGAGGCGATGATGCCGCTGCGGAGCTCGAGCAGGCGTGCCAGGGGCATCTCGAAGGTGCCGGCCGCGTAGCCCCCGTCCGCGCCCTTGGTCACGGTCGGCACCGTGACCACCTCCGTGTGGGGCGGGAGCGGCAGCGCGGTGGCCTGGGGCGCCCCGGTGATCAGGAGCACATCGGTGGACGGCTCGTCCGCGACCAGGGCGGCCGCGAGCGCGATGTTGCGTCGGATGTGCCCGAGGCCCTGCGTGTCGTGGGAGTAGAAGGCGATGCGTCGCCGAGATGTCCGCTGCATGTACTCAGCGTGGACGGCCACGATGAGCAGGCGGTGACGCTCGGATGAGCAAACACTCATGGAGGCGACGCGCCCGGTCCAGGTCTGGCCGCAGGTCGCGTGCCGGCTACCCAGCACGAGACCTCCCGACCGCGCAGCGGCCGCCAGGGCGGGGTTCCGGCTCAGCCGGGTGGTTCCACCGGGCGGAAGCGGTAGCCGACCCCGCGGACGGTGAGGATGCGCTCGGCGCCGATCTTGCCGCGCAGCGCCCGGACGAAGACGTCGACGACGTTCGAGCCGGGGTCGAAGTCCATGTCCCAGACCATGCCGAGGATCTGCTCCCGGGAGAGCACCTGGTCGCGGTGGGCGACGAAGGTGTCCAGCAGGGCGAACTCGCGGGCGGTGAGGTCGTGGGTCCGCCCGCCCACGGTGACCACGTGCCGGCGCAGGTCGAGGGTGAGGTCACCGGCGACGACGGTGCCGGCGTCGCCGGTCGGTGCGGCGGCGGCCTCCCCCTCGCGCAGCCGCAGCCGGACCCGGGCGAGCAGCTCGGCGAACTGGAAGGGCTTGGTCATGTAATCGTTGGCGCCGCCGTCCAGCCCGGCCACGGTGTCGTGCACCCCGTCCCGCGCGGTGAGCATGATCACCGGCAGCGCGTGCCCGTCCTCGCGCAGCCGCCGCAGCACCTCGAAGCCGTCCATCCCGGGCAGCCCCACGTCGAGGACGACGAGGTCGAAGGCGCCGGTGGCGGCCAGCGCCCAGGCCTGGCGCCCGTCCTCGGTGATGGTGGTGCGGTAGCCGGCCGAGCGCAGCCCCTTCTCGACGAAGGAGGCGATCTCGACGTGGTCCTCGGCGACGAGGATGCTGCTCATACCCTCTCCTCCTCCAGCAGCGACGCGACCCCGTCGCTGCGTGCGTCCGGCACGTCGTCCGCCCGGTCCGTCCCGCCCGTCCCGTCGGAGGTCCGCTCCCCCAGCGGCAGCACCAGGGCGAAGGTGGCGCCCTCGCCCGGCGCCCCGCCGACCTCCACCCGGCCGCCGTGGGCCTCGGCGATGGCCCGGACGATGGCCAGCCCCAGCCCGGCGCCGGCGTGCCGGCGGCCGTCCGGCGGGTCGCCGTGCGAGAAGCGCTCGAAGATCCGCTCCCGGTCGGCGACCGGCACGCCGGGACCGGTGTCGGCGACCGCGATCCGCGCCACCGGGCCCAGCGCGGGGTCGTGCTCGAGCAGCGACGAGAGCGTGATCGCGTCGCCCTCCCCGGTGTGCTGGACCGCGTTCTGCGCCAGCTGCAGCACCGCCTGGGTGACCCGTTCGGTGTCCAGCCGGGCGCTGCCCTCGGCGACGTGCGCGATGAGCCAGCGGCGCGGCGCCAGGGCGCTCATCTTCGCGTCGATGGCCAGGGTGAGCTCGGCCAGGTCGACGCCGTCGCGGACCCGGAGGAAGTCGGGACGGTCCGCCTTCGCCAGGGACAGCAGGTCGGTGACGATCCGGCTCATCCGGTCCAGCTCCTCGGTGACGATCCGCAGGGTGGCCTCCCGGGAGCGGGGGTCGTCGTCGATGAGCTCGAGGTGGCCGCGGATGATCGTGATCGGGGTGCGCAGCTCGTGCCCGGCGTCGTCGACGAAGCGCTGCTCCGCGGCGAAGGCCTCCTCGAGCCGGTCGAGCATGCGGTTGAAGGTGACCGCCAGCCCGGAGACGTCGTCGTCGCTGCTGACGTCGATCCGTCGGGTCAGGTCCTTCTCGGTGATCTCGGCCGCGGCCAGGTGCACCAGGTGGACCGGGCGCAGGATCCGCCCGGCCGCCACCCAGGAGACGACCCCGGCGAGCACCATCCCGCCGAGCGAGAGCAGCGTGAGCAGCTGCAGCGTGGAGGTCACCCCGGCCTGGGCGTCGGCGGTGAAGACGGCGACGACGAGCACCCCGTCGGGGCCGTCGGCCTCGACCACCGCGCGGCCCCAGCGGATCTCGCCGGCGGGGGTGTCCCTCGTCCCGGAGGAGGCGTCGGCCACCTCGTCGAGGAAGGCCTGGTCCGCGGCCAGGTCGTACTCGCCGGGGGCAGGCACCTCGGGGCCGCGCACCTCGAGCACCTGCCCGTCGCGGCCGACGTATCCCATGATCAGCTCGCCGGTCCCGGCGCGCTGCCGGTCAAGGAAGACCTGCAGCATCCGCTCGGTGGAGGTGAAGGGCTGCCCGGTCTCCGGGTCCTGGCCCTCGGCGGCGAAGGTGCGGAACTCCTCGATCTCCTGGGTGACGTCGCCGTTGGCCTCGGCGGCGACGTCGGCGCGCAGCACCCCGTTCGCCACGAGCAGGATGCTGGCCAGGGTCGCGGCGAGGATGACGAGGACCCAGCCGACGATGGTGCCGCGGGCCAGGCGGGGACGTCGGCCGGTGGCCGGCCCGTGCCCCTGGTCAGTCGTCGTCACCGTCGTCGTCCTCGTCGTCGTCCTCCCCGTCATCATCGTCGTCGGGGCCGTCGTCGTCATCACCGTAGAAGGTGGAGGGCGGCGGCGTGACGGTTCGCTGGGTCCAGGAGCGACGGGTGCTGCTCGTCGGGCGCGGCGTGCTCGTGCTGCGCGGGGTCGACGTCGCCGAGGGCGTGGTCGCCGAGGGAGTCGTGGTCGACGACGCGCTGGTCGAGGTGCTGCTGGTGCTGCTCGACCCGCTGCCGGAGGTGCTGGAGCCGGTGCCGCTCGTGGGTGTCGACGTGGTGCTCGCGGGCTGCTGCAGCGGGACGACGGTGTCCTCGACGCTCGGGCGGTCCTCGCCGGCCAGCGCGGTCGCCCCGACAGCGAGGACGGGCACGAGGAGCAGGGCGAGCAGCAGCGCCACCTCGCGGCGTCGGGTGAACCAGCGCACGCCTCGTCTCCTGTCGTCCCGGCCCCGGTGGTCGCGGCCTGTGCCGCACGACGCTAGGCGCGAGCGATGACCGGGCGGTGAGCCCCGGATGAAGGGATCCTCATCCGCGGATGGATCAGCTGCGTGGGATCAGTCACGTGGGGTCAGCGGGTCGGGCACCGCGCCGGTGAGCGAGTTGATCCCGCGCATGAGGTGGAAGCCGACGAGGGCGACCGCGGAGCCCAGCGCGATGCCGGCGAAAGTGAGGTCCCCGACCGTCCAGGTGAAGTCGGCGATGCCGATGACGAGCGCGACGGCCCCGGTCATGAGGTTGATCGGGTTGCCGAAGTCGACCTTGTTCTCCACCCAGATCTTCACCCCGAGCAGGCCGATCATCCCGTAGAGCGCGGTGCCGGCGCCGCCGAGCACGCCGTCCGGCACGGTCGCGACGAGCTCGCCGAACTTCGGGCTGAGGGACAGCAGCAGGGCGACCACCGCGGCCACCCAGTAGGCGGCGGTGGAGTAGACCCGGGTGGCCGCCATGACCCCGATGTTCTCGGCGTAGGTGGTCGTGCCCGAGCCGCCGCCGGAGCCGGCCAGGGTGGTCGCCAGGCCGTCGGCGATGAGCGCCCGGCCCATCACCGGGTCGAGGTCCTCGCCGGTCATCGCGGCCACCGAGCGGACGTGCCCGACGTTCTCGGCGACGAGCACGAGCACCACCGGGACGAAGAGGCCGGCCACGGCGAGGTCGAAGGAGGGGGCGGTGAGCTCGGGCAGGCCGATCCAGTCCGCCTCCTGCATCTTCGTGAAGTCGAGCTCGCCGCGCAGCCCGGCGACGGCGTAGCCGGCGACGATGCCGACGAGGATCGCCAGCCGGCTGAGCATCCCCCTCGTCGCCACCGAGACGAGCAGGATGACGACGAGGGTCGCGGTCGCCGTCACCGGGGAGCTGACGAACCAGGTCTTCGCCTCCGGGGCGAGGTTGAGCCCGATGAGCGCGACGATGGCGCCGGTGACCATCGGCGGCATGAGCGCCCGCAGCCACCGGTCGCCGGCGGCCTGGACGGCCACGCCGAGCGCGGCCAGGGTCAGCCCGGCCATGACCACCCCGCCGAGCGCGGTGGCCATGTCGTGGCTCTGGCTCGCCGCGGTGATCGGGGCGATGAAGGCGAAGGACGAGCCGAGGTAGCTCGGCACCCGGCCGGCGGTGATGACGAGGAAGAGGGCGGTGCCGATGGCGCTGAAGAAGAGGGTGGTCGCCGGCGGCAGACCGGTGATCAGCGGGACGAGGAAGGTCGCGCCGAACATCGCCACGACGTGCTGGGCGCCGATCCCGATGGTGCGCGGCCAGGAGAGCCGCTCGCCCGGCAGGACCACCTCGCCGGGGCCGAGGTGGCGGCCGTCGCCGTGCAGCCGCCAGCCGAGGCCGAGCGGCCGGTCCGACGAGGGCTGGTCGGCCGGCGGCGGACCGGACGGCGGGGTGCGGGGGCTCTCCGGGGGTGCGCTCACGGGCGGCCACCCTACTGAGCCGAGCTGGACCGCTCGCCGGGCAGCCCGGGAGATCGTGCCGGCGCGGAGGCGGCCGGTCGTGCTCTCGGTCTGCCGCGACCGGGATCAAGACCTCCGTTAGGTCACGGCAATGGTGGCAGGTCGCGGAGGTCCGCCGGCAGACCGGCGTTGGTCACCTCGGTCGCCCCTGACCCTCCCGGCAGCCACTCCAGCAGCACCTCCCAGCTCTCCCCCCGCGTCTCGGAGGCATCCAGCGTGGTTCCGACGCGGTAGTCACTCTCACCACAGGTCATCCTGAAGGCCGCTCGCCCAGCCTCGTTTGATACCCCAGACCCAACGAGCGTGAGGGAGTCCAGGACGTCCTCACACTCGGCGCCCACCTCGCGCAGCCGGGTCGCCTGTGCCTGCGGTACGGGTTCCCCCGCCAGCTCGGCGATCGTGGTCACATCGCCGTCACCGACTGCCTGCGCCAGGCGGCGCGCCACCTCCGGCGAGTCGACGGGATCCCTGTTCGTGGTCTCCGATGACGTGTGCGACGT
Organism: Janibacter alkaliphilus; assembly: GCF_013408565.1. Taxonomy (NCBI): domain Bacteria; kingdom Bacillati; phylum Actinomycetota; class Actinomycetes; order Micrococcales; family Intrasporangiaceae; genus Janibacter; species Janibacter alkaliphilus. Next base: position 3,100,626 of record NZ_JACBZX010000001.1, read on the forward strand.
CGGGCTCGCGCTCGTGGTGGTGGGGTCGCCGGTGCTCTGGCCATCGCCCGAGCACCCGGCGATGGCCAGAGCACCGGCGCACAGGCACGCCAGCGATCGCATTAGAACTCTCCCCATTGCATCCGGACGTTGCGATAGGAGGGGTTGCTGTAGGTCTCCTTCGCCTTCGCTTGCAGCCACCCGACGCTCACGTTGCGCCGATCTGCCGTGTGCCCCGAGACTCGACGATCACCTCGCGGTGTGTAGCCCGTCACCATCCACACATGGTCCTTGACCCCGTCGCGGCGCCAATCCGCGTAGACGAGGTCCCCCCGTACGAGGGCCCTCGACGATGTCCAGCTCACCTTGCCGCGCTTGGTGTTGAGGTGGAACTTGTAGTGATAGTTGGCGACACTCCATGAGTGCGACCACTCGTCGATCCACTCATGGTCATACCACCAGCTCCACGTCGACGTTTTGTTCTGCAGCATGTGGCGATTGTTGAATCCTCCGGCACGTAGTGCCTGCGAGATGAAGTTCGTGCAGTCGTTTCCGAAATTCCGATAGCGATCGTTGTAGGACAATGCATACCGGAGGGCATAGCTGGCCGCATCCTCTCGTGTGGAACCCAAGGCCGTCGCGGCGCTCTCCGCCACGCCAGCATCAGCAGGCTCCGATCCCACCGGGCTCACGGACTCCGACCCTGGCTGCAGACTGCCCTCGAACGCTGTTGCCCCCTCAAGTAGCGGCCAACTGCCCTCAGGAACCTCGTTGCTCTCGATCCGCCATCCATCGCCCTCGGGCTGCAGCACAACTTCGCGCACATAAGCCTCACCCATGGACTCACCCGACGAGTCCAGGTACGGGTAGTCGACGACCTCACGAACCTGGATCTTCAGTCTGCCAGAGGCGATCCGCTCGGACGAGATCAGCTCGCTGCTGACAGATCCCTTGCCAACGTTCAGGGTCTCGTTCCCCGCCGAGAGCGGGTCCTCCGCGCCAAGGCGTCGTCGAAGCGTGTGCTCGGCGCTGGAGGCGGCTCGCGTCTGACTCCCCATGGTCCGACCGGGCGCGTCACCCGCCAGTACGTCTGCACGCTCCTGCGAGTTCCTCAGGACCTGACGAACCGCGTCGTCAACTGTCCCTCCATCAGGCTCGTGTGAGTACGCGGTCGCCCCCCCCAATGCTGATCCCCGCGACACACGCCGCTGCAGCCATTCGAACAATCATCATCTCTCCCCATCGTCGGAACGTCATCGACAGCAAACGACACTCGGCCTTCTCTCGCAACCTGAGCGGGAGAAATGCACATACCGAAACGATCACAGCGTTGTTCGCATTGACCAGAAGTTCTTAGGCCTGGGGGACGGCACCGGAGCGGTCGGACGGCGCATCGGCCTGAGAGCATGGAGCGGACATGACCTCGCCGACCACCGCCTCCCCCACGCCCGCTCCGCTCCCGGTGCCCGACGACGCCGACCCGGACGCCCTCTTGGACACCTTCGCCGGCTGGGCGGAGCAGCGCGGCACCCCGCTCTACCCGCACCAGGAGGAAGCGCTGCTGGCGCTGCTCGGCGGCGACCACGTCGTGCTGTCCACCCCCACCGGGTCCGGTAAGTCGCTGGTCGCCACCGGCGCCATCCATGCCGCGCTGGCCCGGGACGAGGTCGCCTTCTACACCGCACCGATCAAGGCCCTCGTCTCGGAGAAGGTCTTCGACCTGTGCGCCACCTTCGGCGCGCAGAACGTCGGCATGCTCACCGGCGACGCGGCGGTCAACGCCGACGCCCCGGTCATCGTGTGCACCGCCGAGGTGCTGGCCAACACGGCGCTGCGCGAAGGGAGCGACGCCGACGTCGGGCTCGTCGTCATGGACGAGTTCCACTACTACGCCGAGCCGGAGCGCGGCTGGGCCTGGCAGGTGCCGCTGCTGGAGCTGCCGCAGGCGCAGATGCTGCTCATGTCGGCCACGCTCGGCGACACCACCGCCATCGAGGAGGACCTCGCCGCCCGCTCCGGCCGCGAGGTCACCCGGGTCGCCGACGCCGAACGCCCGGTGCCGCTGCACTTCTCCTACGTGCTCACCCCGCTGCAGGAGACCATCGAGGAGCTGCTGGAGTGGCGCCGCGCCCCGATCTACGTCGTGCACCAGACCCAGGCCGGGGCCACCGAGCACGCCCAGAGCCTGCGCACCACCCGGCTGCTGACCAAGGACGAGCAGACGGCGATCGCCGCGCGGATCGGCAGCTTCCGCTTCGCCGCCGGCTTCGGGCGCACCCTCTCGGCGCTGCTGCGCCGCGGCATCGCCGTGCACCACGCCGGGATGCTGCCGCGCTACCGCCGGCTCGTCGAGCAGCTGGCCCAGGAGGGCCTGCTGAAGATCATCTGCGGCACCGACACCCTCGGGGTCGGGATCAACGTGCCGATCCGCACCGTGCTCTTCACCGCGCTGACGAAGTTCGACGGCTCGCGGCACCGGGTGCTGCGGGTGCGCGAGTTCCTGCAGGTGGCCGGACGCGCCGGCCGGGCCGGCTACGACACCGAGGGGTACGTCGTCGTGCAGGCCCCGGAGCACGTCATCGACAACGAGCGGGCCCTGGCGAAGGCGGGCGAGGACCCGAAGAAGCGCCGCAAGGTGCAGCGGAAGAAGGCGCCCGACGGCTTCGTCGTGTGGACCGAGGACACCTTCACCAAGCTGACGACGAGCACCCCGGAGACGCTGCGCTCCCGGATGACCGTCACCAACGCGATGATCCTCGACGTCGTCGCCCGCCCCGGCGACCCGGTGGCCGGGCTCTCCCGGCTGACCCGGGACAACCACGAGGAGCCGGCGGCGCAGGCCCGCCTGGCCCGGCGAGCGATCCGTCTCGGGCGCAGCCTGCTCGACTCCGGGGTGCTGGTGCGCCGCGACCCGCCGGACCCGGCCACCGGCCGCGGGGTCGACCTCACCCTCGACCTGCCCAAGGACTTCGCTCTCAACCAGCCGCTGGCCGACTTCGCCCTGGCCGCGCTCGACCTGCTCGACCCGGAGAGCCCCGAGCACGCCCTCGACGTGGTCTCGGTGGTCGAGTCGGTGCTGGAGACCCCCTACCCGGTCGTGCTCGCCCAGCAGCACGCCGCGCGCGGCGAGGCCATCGCCGAGATGAAGGCCGAGGGCATCGAGTACGAGGAGCGGATGGAGCGCCTCGAGGAGGTCACCTGGCCCCGGCCGCTGGCCGAGCTGCTGGAGGCGGCCTACGAGACGTACCGGCAGAGCCACCCGTGGCTGGCCGAGGACGCGCTGGTGCCCAAGTCCGTGGTGCGGCACATGTGGGAGGACGGGATGTCCTTCGGCGACCTGGTCCGCCGCTACGGCCTGGCTCCGCGCGAGGGGCTCGTGCTGCGCTACCTCTCCGACGCCTACCGCACGCTGCAGCGCACCGTGCCCCAGGAGCACCGCTCCCCCGCGCTGGAGGAGATCACCGACTGGCTGGGCGAGACCGTCCGGCAGACCGACTCCTCGCTGGTCGACGAGTGGGAGGCGCTCGCCGAGGGCGAGGCCGGGCGCGAGGACGGCGGCGAGGTGGCCGCCGCGGTGAGCCACCACGACGGCGCGCCCACGCCCCGGCCGCTCACCGCGCGCACCGCCGCCTTCCGCGCGATGGTCCGCGGCGCGCTCTGGCAGCGGGTCGCTCTGGCCGCCCGCGACGACGTCGACGGGCTGGCCCGGCTCGAGGCCGCCGCAGCCGACCTCGCCCACGACGAGCGACGTCCGGTGCTCACCGCGGACGACTGGGACGCCCCGCTGGCGGGCTACTGGGACGAGCACGACGAGATCGGCACCGACGGGGACGCCCGCGGCCCGGCCTGCTTCCACGTCGAGGAGGCGCACGGCCCGCCGCCGGGGGCCGACGAGCGTCGTGACCTGGCGGACGTGCGGCTGTGGCGGGTGCGCCAGACCCTGCTCGACCCGGCCGGCGACCGGGACTGGGTCATCGAGGCGGAGGTCGACCTCGAGGCCTCCGACCGGGTCGGCGAGGCGGTCGTCTTGGCCACCGCGATGCGCCGCCTCTGATCTCGGGGCGGCCGAGACCGTCGGTGACCGGCACGGACCGGCCCCGCGCTGCGGCGCGGGACCGGCCCACCTACGCTGCACCCATGCCCGCCCCTGACACCGTGCGGCCGACGGCCGCGCCTGGCCGGCTGCGCCGGCTCACCCACCTGCTGATCGCCCTCGCGCTGGTGCTCGTCCCGCTGCTCGGGACGGCCGCCCCGGCCTCGGCGCAGGAGTCCGCCTCCGCCCGCGAGCTGGCCGAGCGCGCGGACCTGCCGGACACCCTCCGGGTGGGCACCGAAGGGGTGTACGCCCCCTTCTCCATGCGGCAGGGCGAGGACTTCACCGGCTTCGACATCGAGGTGATGGACGCTCTCGCCGTGCGGCTCGGGGTCGAGGTGGAGTACGTCGCCACCCCGTGGGACTCGATGTTCGCGGCGCTGGAGGCCGACCGCTTCGACCTCGTCGCCAACCAGGTGACCTACAACGAGGAGCGCGCCGAGCTCTACGACCTCTCCGACCCCTACGTCGAGACCGGCGGGGTGCTGGTCGTCGCCGAGGACAATCCGCAGGACATCCAGGCGCTCGCGGACCTCGACGGGATGCGCGCGGCGGAGAACCTCACGAGCAGCTGGGCCGAGCTCGCCGAGGAGAACGGCGCCGAGATCGTCGGGGTCGACGGGATGACCGAGGCGATGTCCAGCCTCAAGGAGGGCCGGGTCGACGCGATCGTCAACGACAAGCTGGCCGTCCGCAACTACATCGCGACCACCCCGAACCCGGGGGTGAAGGTGGTCGACGAGACCGACGAGGTCTCCCAGTCGGTCTTCGCCGCGAAGAAGGACAGCGGCTACATGCCGGCGATCAACACCGCGCTGGAGGAGATGCGCGCGGACGGCACCATCGACGCGATCTACGACGAGTACTTCTCCGCCGAGAACGTCGCCCCCAGCTGGTGGGACCTGGTCAAGGAGAACGCCGGCCCGATGGCCCTGGCCGCCATCAAGGTAACCATCCCGCTCACCGCGATCTCCTTCGCGCTCGGGCTGGTCATCGCCCTGGTGGCGGCCATCGGCCGGATGTCCCGGGCCGCGCTGCCACGGGCCGTCGCCCGCAGCTACATCTCGATCATCCGGGGCACGCCGCTGCTCATCCAGCTGTACCTCATCTTCTACGCCCTGCCCCAGCTCGGCGTGGAGATCGACCCCTTCCCGGCGGCGGTGATCGCCCTCTCGCTCAACGTCGGCGGCTACGCCGCAGAGGTGCTCCGGGCGGCCATCGAGTCGATCCCCAAGGGGCAGTGGGAGGCCGCCCAGACGGTCGGGATGAGCCGCACCACCGCACTGCGCCGGATCATCCTGCCGCAGGCTGCGCGCACCGCCGTGCCGCCGCTGTCGAACACGCTCATCTCGCTGGTCAAGGACACCTCGCTGACCTCGATCATCCTCGTCGTCGAGATCGTGCAGACGGCGAAGTTTGCGGCCGCCCCCTCCTTCCAGTACCTGGCGATGTTCACCCTCGCGGCCGTCTACTACTGGATCATCTGCCTGGTGCTCTCCTTCCTCCAGGACCGTGCCGAGACCAGGCTGGGTCGCTTTGTCGCGGCCTGAGCCCACCCCCGACCGCAGGAGCGCGATGTCCGACCGCAGCTCGACCAGCCCCGTCGTCCGCGCCGAGGACGTGCGCAAGTCCTTCGGCGACCACGAGGTCCTCTCCGGCGTCTCCTTCGACGTCGGGCAGGGCACCGTGACCGTCATCCTGGGCCCGTCCGGGTCCGGGAAGACCACGCTGCTGCGCTCGCTCAACGGCCTGGAGGTCCCCGACTCCGGCACCGTCACGGTCAGCGACGTGACCGTGGACTTCGGCTCGCTCACCCCGAACCGCTCCGGCAGGCTGCCGCGCGCCCAGCGCGAGCAGCTGACCGCGCTGGGCCGGCAGAGCGGCTTCGTCTTCCAGGCGCACAACCTCTTCGCCCACCGCACGACCATCGAGAACGTCATCGAGGGTCCGGTGGTCGTCCAGGGCGAGGACGAGGGATCGGCCCGGGAGCGGGCGCGGGCGCTGCTGGAGCAGGTCGGGCTGGCCGAGCACGCCGACAAGTACCCCTACCAGCTCTCCGGCGGCCAGCAGCAGCGCGTCGGGATCGCCCGCGCCCTGGCGCTGCGGCCGGAGGTGGTGCTCTTCGACGAGCCGACCTCGGCGCTCGACCCGGAGACCGTCGGCGAGGTGCTGACGGTGATGCGCGACCTCGCCGAGCAGCGCTGGACGATGGTCGTCGTCACCCACGAGATCCGCTTCGCCCGCGAGGTCGCCGACCAGGTGCTCTTCATCGACGGTGGCGTCGTCGTCGAGCGCGGCGCCCCCGAGCAGGTCATCCTCGAGCCGCAGCAGCCGCGCACCCAGGCCTTCCTGCGGCGCATCCTCGACCCGCTGTGACGATCGGGTGACTGTGAGACTGCGGGTGGCTGTGACCTCGGCCCGCGGCGACGCTCGCCCCGCAGCGACGCCTCGTCGGGCGACTACCCTCGAGGTGACCGACCGCTCGATCGTGAGGGGATGATCCGGTGATCCTCATCGATCCCCCGACCTGGCCCGGCTGGGGCCGGGTGTGGAGCCACCTCGTCTCGGACCGCTCGCTGGCTGAGCTGCACACCTTCGCACGGCGGCTCGAGATCCCCCCGCGACTCTTCGACGAGGACCACTACGACGTACCGGTGGAGCGCTACGACGAGGTCGTCGCGGCCGGGGCGGTCGAGGTGAGCGGCGGCGAGCTGATCCGCCGGCTGCGCGACTCCGGTCTGCGGGTCACGACCGCCCAGCGCCGGGCCCGCCCCTGACCCTCCCCTCCCCCTGTTCCGCAACTGCCCGGGCAATTCACACCCCACGTCCGCAACTACCCGGGCAATTCACACCCCGCGCCCGCAACTGCCCGGGCAAATCACCCCTGGTCCGCAACTGCCCGGGCAAATCACCCGTCCGCTCCCCCGCCTCCTCAGGCAGCTGCGGGCGGTGCTCCTCAGCGGGTGAGCCGCGCGAGCTCGTCGGCGAGGTTGTCGCGGGCACGGGCCGTCCACTCACGGTGGGCCTGCTGGGTGGCGTAGAGGCGGTCCCGGTCGAGGAAGGGCGCGAGGATCGCGGCCCGTCCCCGGGCGAAGTCGGGGTCGGGCACCGCGGCGTACTCCCGCCGCACCTGCGCGGTGTAGTCCGCGTAGCGGGTCGGCGGCGCGGACAGGATCCACAGGTCGGCGTCGTGCAGCACCGCGTGGGCGCCGCTCGGCCCCGGCAGCGCGTGCTCCGCGGTCGCCCGCACCAGCTCGGCCACGACGGCAACGTCGGTCTCGGACAGGGCCGCGGCGGCCAGGTCGGCCTCGGCCAGCCGGGCGCTGGCCTCCTCGTTCGCCCCGGCCGCAGCGGCCGGGTCGTAGACCGCGTCGTGGTACCAGGCCGCCAGACGCACCAGCGCCAGGCCGCGCTCGTCCAGGCCGGCCCCTGCAGCGAGCGCATCGATGGCCGTGAGCATCTCGGCCAGGTGCTGCTCGTCGTGATAGCCGCGGTGCGGCTCGCCCCACCGGCCGGTCAGCGCTGCCGCCCGGTCGCCGTCGAGGTCGCCTCCGAGCACCGCGACGGAGTCCGTCAGGCTCTGCGGGTCCATGTGGTCATCGTCGCACCGGCGGGCTGGTCGGGGCGCCGCGGTTCCCGCGCAGGCGTGCTCGGCTGTGGGACGCTCGCCGCATGAGCGAGAGCACCAGCCTCGAGGAGGTCCGGCGCCGCGGCGTCGAGACGACCGGCATCGAGATCGTCGAGGAGGCCGAGCGCACCGCCCGGCCCAGCGACCTCTTCTGGCCGTGGTTCGCCGCGAACATCTCCGTCTTCGGGATCTCCTACGGCTCCTTCGTCCTCGGCTTCGGGATCTCCTTCGCCCAGGCGGCGGTGGTCACGGTCGTCGGGGTCGTGCTCTCCTTCGTCGCCTGCGGCATCATCGCCATCGCCGGCAAGCGGGGCTCCGCGCCGACGATGATCCTCTCCCGGGCCGCCTTCGGGGTGCGTGGGCAGAAGCTGCCCGGCGTCGTCTCCTGGCTGGTCTCGATCGGCTGGGAGACCTTCCTGGCGATCATGGCGGTGCTGGCCACGGCGACGGTCTTCCGCGAGCTCGGCTGGAGCGACGGCACGGCCGTCCAGATCATCGCGATGGTGGCCATCGCCGGGCTCATCGTGGCGGCCTCGGTGGCCGGATACCACGTCATCATGCGGCTGCAGTCGTACCTGACGTGGATCACCGGGATCGTCACCGTGCTCTACATCGGGATGACCCTGGACCAGATCGACATGGCGGCGGTCGCGGAGGTCCCGAGCGGCTCGACCCAGCAGGTCATCGGCGCGCTGGTCATGGTGATGACCGGCTTCGGGCTGGGGTGGATCAACATCGCCGCCGACTGGTCGCGCTACCAGCGGCGGGACACCTCGGGCGCGGCGATCGTCGCGTGGAACACCATCGGCGGCGCCCTCGCACCGACCGTGCTCGTGCTCTACGGTCTGCTGCTCGTCGGCTCCATCGGCGACCAGCCCTACCCCGGCGGGGAGATGACCTGGTCCGACGCCATCGCCGCCGACCCGGTCGGCGCGCTGGCCACGCTGCTGCCGACCTGGCTGCTGCTGCCCTACCTCGCCGCCGCGGTGCTGGCGCTGGTCTCCGGGGCGGTGCTGGGCATCTACTCCTCCGGGCTGACCCTGCTCAGCCTCGGCGTGCGCCTGCCCCGCCCCGCAGCCGCCGGCATCGACGGGGTGATCCTCACCCTGGGCGCGGTCTACGTCGTCTTCTTCGCCGAGGACTTCCTCGGGCCCTTCCAGTCCTTCCTCATCACGCTCGGGGTGCCGCTGGCCGCCTGGGCCGGGATCATGATGGCCGACATCGCGCTGCGCCGCCGCGACTACGACGAGCAGGCGCTCTTCGACGCGCGCGGCCGGTACGGGTCGGTGGACGTCGTCGCCGTGGTGACGATGATCGTCGCGACGGTGATCGGCTGGGGCCTGGTGACGAACGGGATGCCGGACTCGGAGTGGAACAACTGGCAGGGCTACCTGCTCAAGGCCTTCCTCGGCACCGAGCTCGTCGAGGACCCCGCCGGCAACTCGTGGGCCGGCGACTGGTCCTACGCCAACCTCGGGGTGCTCGCGGCGCTGGCGATCGGCTTCGTCGTCAGCTGGGTCGCGCGACGGCCGACGGTGCGGCGCCAGGAGGCCGGGATGGTCGACGACGCCGAGCGGGAGCCGGTGCAGGCGTGAGCGAGACCTGGTTGGTGGTCGTCGACCCGCAGCGGATCTTCGCCGACCCCGCCTCGGAGTGGGGGTCGCCGATGTTCGCCGACATCGTCGAACCGGTGCGGGAGCTGGCGGCCCGGTTCGGACCGGAGCGCACGCTGGTCACCCGGTGGCTGCCCGACGGTCCGCGCGAGGGGTCGTGGGTCGACTACTTCGCCCGATGGCCCTTCGCCGACCGGCCGGCCGACGACCCCGCCTTCGCCGTGGTTGAGGCGCTGTCCGGTCTCTCGGCGCACCCGAGCCTGGACCGGCCCACCTTCGGCAAGTGGGGCCCGCAGATGGCTGCGGTGGTCGGACCGACGCCGACGCTCGTGCTCACCGGTGTCTCCACGGACTGCTGCGTCATCTCCACCGCGCTGGCTGCGGCCGACGCCGGGGCCCGGGTGCTCGTGGCCGCCGACGCCTGCGCCGGCTCCACCGAGACCGACCACGCCGCCGCGCTGCAGGTGATGAGCCTCTACGACCCGCAGATCCGCCTGGCCACCTCCCCCGCCGTGTCCCCAACCCCCTAGGCAGCTGCATCCGCTCACCCTGCAACCGCAGCGGCTGGGACGAAGGTGAGCGTCTGAGGCCCCGATCGTGCCGCGGCCGATCGTCGCGCCGGGTCCGCTCCTCGCCGCCTGGTCGGCCGACCGTCGCGCCGGGTCCGCTCGCCGCCGCCGTGGCTACCGCGGCGTCGGCCGCAACGCCTTCGCCGCGCCGAGCACCGCCTCCGTCAGCCGCGTGATCCGCGGGGAGTCCAGGCGCCAGACCTGCCAGGACAGCGGCACGTCGCGATGCGCCCGCGCCCGCAGCAGGACCAGCCGGCCGTCGTCGAGATCCGCCCCGATCTGGCTCTCCGGTAGCATCCCCCACCCCAGCCCGGCGCGCACCGCGGCGGCGAAGGCCTCGGACGAGGGCACCTGGCTGACCGGCGGCGACCCGTCGGCGCCGATCGCCCGCAGCACGCCGTGCTGCATCTCGTCCTTCACGTTGTAGCGCAGCAGCGGCATCCGGTCCCAGTCGTAGGAGCGGCCCCGGGTGAACCGCTCGGCCAGCACGGGCGCGGCGACCGGGAGGTAGCGCATCGCGCCGAGCAGCACCGTCTCGCAGCCGGCGACCGGTCTGGGATCCGCCGAGACGGCGCCGACCACCCGCCCGCGCCGAAGGTGGTCGGCGCTGTACTCCTCGTCCTCCACCTCGAGCTGCAGTCGGGTGTCCTGCCAGGTCGCGGCGACGCCGAGCAAGGGCTCGAACCACGTGGCCAGCGAGTCGGCGTTGACCGCGACCGGCAGGTCGGTGACGCCGTCGTCTCCCTCGCCGAGGGCGTCCCGGGCCTCGGCGTCCAGCAGGACCATCTGCCGGGCGGTGCGCACCAGCACCTCGCCGGCGTCGGTGGGCCGGCACGGCGCGGTGCGCTCGACGAGGACCCGACCGGTCGAGGACTCCAGCGCCTTGATCCGCTGGCTGATCGCGGACGGGGTGACCAGCAGCGCGCGGGCGGCCGCGTCGAAGGTCCCGTGGTCGACGACGGCGAGGAGGGCGCGGAGCTGCTCGAGCTGCATGAAGCGATGCTAATGCAGATGCAGTTTCTTTCGCTTCCCTCATGCAACGCGCGGCCATAGCGTCGTCGACATGTTCACTCTTCTCGCCGGCATGGTCACCGGACTCGCCCTCATCGTCGCGATCGGCGCGCAGAACGCCTTCGTCCTCCGCCAGGGGATCAGGCGCGAGCACGTCGCGGTGGTCGTCGCCCTGTGCGCCGGCGCCGACGCGCTGCTCATCCTGGCCGGGACAGCCGGGGTCGGCGCGATCGTGCAGGACCACCCGACGGCCATCCGGGTCATCACGTGGGTCGGGGCGATCTACCTCGCCGGGTACGCGCTGCTGGCCCTGCGTCGGGCGGTGCGCCCGCAGGGCCTGACCGAGTCCGCGCCCGTCTCCAAGGGGTCGGTGGTGCTCACCACGCTGGCGCTGACCTTCCTCAACCCGCACGTCTACCTCGACACCGTGGTGATGCTCGGCTCGATCGCCAACAGCCACGGCGACCAGCGATGGGTCTTCGCCGGCGGCGCCGTGCTCGGCAGCATCGTCTGGTTCACCGGTCTCGGCCTGGGGGCGCGGGCGCTGGCCCGGCCGCTGGCGCGCCCCGGTACCTGGCGGGTCGTCGACGGCGTCATCGGCATGGCGATGATCGGGCTGGCCGCGCACCTCGTCACCGCGTGACGGCGCGGTGCCGCGTCGGCTCTCACCGGTCGTCGGCGGGCGAAGGGGAGTCACTCCCCCTTCGCCCGCCGTCTCCATCACCGACGCATCAGGCTCGCCGAGAACCTCTCGCTCCCCGGAGAAGCCTTGTCCCGCAAAGGAGCCTTTATCGGGTAACCCGATAAAGGGGAGACAGGTGAGGTGAGCGTCAGCCGGGGATGTAGGGGAGGTCGACCATCGGGGTGTCGAGCAGGTCGTCCAGGCTGACGGTCACCGGCGCACCGGCCCGCGCGACGTGCTCGCCGCCGCGGACGGTGAAGGCGAGCTCGTCGCCCTCCTCCACGGTCACCGTCATCGTCTCGCCGGTCAGGTGCACCCGCACCCGCGTCCCGCGCACCCGCAGCGGGTAGGTCATCGACGTCCACTCGCGCGGCAGCCGCGGGTCGAAGCTGATCGCCCCGTCGTGCCCGCGCATCCCGCCGAAGCCCTGCACCAGCGCGTTCCACACCCCACCGGTCGAGGCGATGTGCGCCCCGTCCGAGGTGTTGTGGTGCAGGTCCCCGAGGTCGGTGTAGAGCGCCGCGTCGAAGTAGGCCAGCGCGGTCTCCGGCAGCCCCACCTCGGCGGCGATGATCGACTGCACCACCGCCGAGAGCGACGAGTCGCCGGTGGTGATCGGGTCGTAGTAGTCGAAGTTGCGGCGCTTCTCCTCGGCGGTGAAGGCGTTGCCCTGCAGGTAGAGCGCCAGCACGACGTCAGCCTGCTTGAGCACCTGGAAGCGGTAGATCACCAGCGGGTGGAAGTTCAGCAGCAGCGGCCGCTGGTCCTCCCCGGTGTGCTCCAGGTCCCACATCTCCTTGTCGAGGAACTGGTCGTCCTGCGGGTGGATGCCCAGCTCCTCGTCATAGGGGATCCACATCCCCTCGGCGCAGTCGCGCCACTCGCGGGACTCCTCGTCGCTGAGCCCCAGCCGGGTCCGCAGGTGCGGCGCCCGGTCGCCGGCGATGGCGTCGAGGTCGTCGACCGCCTCGGCCGCCCGCAGCAGGTTGCCGCGGGCCATGACGTTGGTGAAGAGGTTGTTGTTCACCACGGTCGTGTACTCGTCCGGCCCGGTGACGCCGTGGATCTGGAAGGTCCGCCGGCCGTCCTCCTCGCGCCAGAAGCCGAGGTCCGCCCACATCCGCGCGGTCTCGACGAGCACCTCGACGCCGTCCTTGGCGAGGAACTCCACGTCCCCGGTGGCGTCGACGTACTTGGCGATGGCGTAGGCGATGTCGGCGTTGATGTGGTACTGCGCGGTCCCGGCTGCGTAGTAGGCCGAGGCCTCCTCGCCGTTGATCGTCCGCCACGGGAAGAGCGCCCCGGCGACGGAGAGCTCACGAGCCCGCTCGCGCGCCTGCGGCAGCATCGCCACCCGGGCCCGCAGCACGCTGCGGGCGACGTCCGGCATGGTGTGCACGAGGAAGGGGATGACGTAGACCTCGGTGTCCCAGAAGTAGTGCCCCTCGTAGCCGGAGCCGGTGACCCCCTTCGCGGCGATCCCGAGCTGGTCGGAGCGGGCGGTCGCCTGGGCCAGCTGGAAGAGGTTCCACCGGATGGCCTGCTGCACCTCCGGCTGGTCCTCGACGACGATGTCGGAGTTCTCCCAGAAGCGGGCCAGCCACTCCCGCTGCTCGGCGACGTAGTGCTCGACCCCGTGCCGGGCCACCCGGTCCAGGGTGCGGCGGCAGCGGTCGGCCAGCTCCCGGGCGGGCACCCCCCGCGAGGTGTGGTAGGCCACGGTCTTGACCAGCCGGACCGGCTGCCCCTCGCGCGCCTCGATCTGGAAGACCTTCTTGCCGAGGTCGGGCTCGGTGATGTCGTTGACCGTGTACTCGTTCTCGGTCTCCAGGTGGTGGTCGGCGCCGACCGCCAGGGTCATCCCGGAGTTCGCCGCGCGGTAGCCGAGCATCATCCGCTCGTCGTTGTGCCAGTCCAGCTGCGGCTCGAGCACCCGGTGGTCGAAGGTGGCGGTCTTGCGCGGGTCGAAGCCCTCGCCCATCGCCGCGTCCTTGACGTAGTACTCGTCCCGGCCGTCCTGGCGGTTCAGGATCTGCGAGGAGATGACCACCGGGGCGTCGCCGCTGAGCATCTCGATCTCGATGGACATCACCGCCAGGTGCCGCTCGGTGAAGGAGACCATCCGGCTGGTGCGGATGCGCACCTGCTTGCTCGACGGGGTGGTCCACAGGATCTCCCGGCGGAGCACCCCTTCGCGGAAGTCGATGCTCCGCTCGTAGTGGTCCAGGTCGGCCGTCGAGAGCAGCAGCGGCTCGTCGTCGACGTAGATCTTCATGAGCTTGCCGTCCGGGGCGTTGACCATCGTCTGCCCGGTGGTGGCGAAGCCGAAGGCCTGCTCCGCGTGGTGGATCGGCCAGGTCTCGTGGAAGCCGTTGACGTAGGTGCCGTGGGCGTAGGCGTCCCGGCCCTCGGTGGGGTTGCCGCGCATGCCGAGGTAGCCGTTGCCGACGGCGAAGAGGGTCTCGTCGCGCCCGAGGGTCTCGTTGTCCGGCTCGGCCTCGACGAGGCGCCAGGGGTCCACGGGGAAGCGGGTGCGGTCCACCGGGTCGCCGAGCCGGTCCTCGGCGCCCGGGTGGTCGCTGCGGCCGTTCGGCGGGGTCACGGGAGCAGCTCCTCGAGGTCGGTGACGACGACGTCGGCGCCGCGCTCGCGCAGCGTCTGCTCGCCGGCCCCGCGGTCCACCCCCACGACGAGCCCGAAGTCGCCGGCGCGACCCGCGGCCACGCCCGACTCGGCGTCCTCGAGGACGACGGCACGCTCCTTGGTGACGCCCAGCCGCTCGGCGGCGGCGAGGAAGGTGTCCGGCTCCGGCTTGCCCGGCAGGCCGTCGGCGCTGGCCACGGCGCCGTCGACGACCACCGGGAAGAGGTCGGCGATGCCGGCGGCGGCGAGCACGGCCGGGGCGTTCTTGCTCGAGGAGACCACCGCCAGCTGCACCGTCGTCTCCCCCAGCGCCCGCAGCAGCGCCAGCGACCCCGGGTAGGCGGCGACGCCGTCCCGCTCCAGCACCGCGTTGAAGGCGTCGTTCTTGCGGTTGCCGAGCCCGCACACGGTCTCGGCCTCCGGCGGATCCTCAGGATCGCCCTCGGGCAGCTCGATCCCGCGCGCGGCGAGGAAGGAGCGCACCCCGTCGTAGCGCGGCTTACCGTCGACGTAGGCGTAGTAGTCGGCGTCGGTGTACGGCTCCTGGCCGTCCATGCCGGCGAGCACGTCGTTGAACATCTCCGACCATGCCGCCATGTGCACGGTCGCCGTCGGGGTCAGCACGCCGTCGAGATCGAAGAGGGCAGCGTCGTAGGGGGTCCAGTCCACGCCGACAGCCTAGAGAGAGAACGCTCCCGGGCGAAACGCTGCGGCGGCAGGTCGTCGCCGACGGTCGCGGCGAGGACTCAGGCGGTGGCGGCGAGGAAGGGGTCGAGCTCGGCGGCGAGGTCGGGGTGGACCCGGGCACGCAGGTGGGTGCCCTCCCCTTCGTAGGTCTCGGCGAGCACCTCGGCCTCGTCGTGCACCCGACTGACCAGGTCGCCCCGGTCGTAGGGCAGCAGCACCTCGACGTCGATGTCCGGCCGGGGCAGCTCGTCGGCGACGACCTGCATCAGCTCGGGCACCCCCTCGCCGGTCCGTGCCGAGACGGCGACGGCGTAGCGCTCCTGGCGCAGGATCCGATCGACCACCTCGGGGTCGGCGAGGTCGGCCTTGTTGACGACGACGACCTCCTTGACGTCGGTGGCGTCGACGTCGGCCAGCACCGCCCGCACCGCGCTGATCTGCCCCTCCGGGTCCGGGTGGCTGCCGTCGACGACGTGCAGCAGCAGGTCGGCGTCGACGACCTCCTCGAGGGTGGAGCGGAAGGCCTCGACGAGCTGGTGCGGCAGCGCCCGGACGAAGCCGACGGTGTCCACCAGCGTGTACTCGCGGCCGTCGGTCGTCTCGGCCCGCCGGACCGTGGTGTCCAGGGTGGCGAAGAGCTGGTTGTCGACGAGCACCCCGGCGTGGGTGAGCCGGTTGAGCAGGGTGGACTTGCCGGCGTTGGTGTAGCCGGCGATGGCCACCGAGGGCACCTGGTGGCTGCGGCGCGCGGAGCGGCGGGTGTCCCGGTGGGTCTTCATCCCGGCGAGCTCGCGCTTGAGCTTCGCGATCCGGCTGTTGATCCGGCGGCGGTCCAGCTCGATCTTCGTCTCGCCGGGTCCGCGCGAGCCCATCCCCTGCCCGCCGGCGGCCTGACCACCGGCCTGGCGGGACATCGACTCGCCCCAGCCGCGCAGCCGCGGCAGCAGGTACTGCAGCTGGGCGAGCTCGACCTGCGCCTTGCCCTCCTTGCTCTTGGCGTGCTGGGCGAAGATGTCGAGGATCAGCGCGGTCCGGTCGATGACCTTGACCTTGACGACGTCCTCGAGGGCGCGCCGCTGGCTCGGGGCCAGCTCGGTGTCGCAGACGACCGTGTCGGCGCCCTCGGCGAGCACGACGTCCCGCAGCTCGGCGGCCTTGCCGGAGCCGAGGTAGGTGCCGGGGTCGGGACGCTGGCGGCGCTGCAGCACGCCGGCGAGGACGTGGCTGCCCGCGGTCTCGGCGAGCGCAGCGAGCTCGCGCAGCGAGTTCTCGGCGTCCTCGGCGGTGCCGTCGGACCACACCGAGGCCAGCACCACCCGCTCCAGGCGCAGCCGCCGGTACTCGACCTCGGTGACGTCCTCGAGCTCGGTGGACAGACCCGCGACGCGGCGCAGCGCCGAGCGCTCCTCGCGGTCGAGCTGGTCGCCGTCGTAGTCGTCGTAGCGGTCGTGCCCGTCGCCGTAGCCCTCGGACGCCCGGTCGGGGTCGGCCAGGGCCTGGGCGCGCCGGCCGAGCACGCGCTCGACGTGCCGGTCGGCCCCGCCGGGCTGCTCGGAGGCGGTCGCGCCCGAGGTCTCGTCGGGCTCGTCGGTGGCGTGCTGGTCGCGCAGTGGTTCGCTCATGTTCTCCTCAGGTTCTCACCGGAGAACGCCCGCGCGCCAGCGATTAGTCCGCCGCCGGTGGCCGTGACCGGTCGGACCCTGGGCCCGACCACCGGCGCCGGCTCACCCCTTCGCGCGGTGCCGGATGTCCACGGCGCCGATCCGCTCGGCGTTGGCGTGCTCGTCGTCGGTCATCTCCTGGGACTCGATCTCGGCGGCGACCCGACGCTCGTAGTGGTCCACCTCGTCCCGGGTGCGCTGCTCGTCCCAGCCGAGCTCGCGCGCCAGGATCGGGGCGCTCGCCCGAGCGGCCTCGACGCCGCGGTCCGGGGTCTCGATGGAGATCCGGGTGCGCCGGGTGAGCAGGTCGTTGAGGTGCAACGTGGCCTCCTCGCGGGCGGCGTAGACGACCTCGACGGTGAGGTACTCCTCCGCCCCGGGCAGCGGATCGGCCAGCGAGCGGTCCGCGTCGATCATCTCCAGCAGCCGGGTGGTCAGCGAGCCGTACCGGTCCAGCAGGTGGGTCAGCCGCCACACCGGCAGGTCGTGCCGCCGGGAGAGCGCCTCGACCTGGTTGACCAGCGCCTGGTAGCCCTCGGCGCCGACCAGCGGGATGTGCTCGGTGACGCTGTCCGGCACCCCGGCGGCGAGGTCCTCCCGGGCGGCGTCGACGGCGTCCTTGGCCATCACCCGGTAGGTCGTGTACTTGCCGCCGGCGATGGAGATCAGCCCGGGCTGGGGCCGGGCCACCGCGTGCTCGCGGCTGAGCTGGCTGGTGGACTCGTCCTCGCCGGCGAGCAGCGGCCGCAGCCCGGCGTAGACGCCCTGGATGTCGTCGCGGGTCAGCGGGGTGGTCAGCACCGAGTTGACCTGCTCGAGGATGTAGTCGATGTCCTTGCTCGTCGCCGCCGGGTGCGAGCGGGAGAGGTTCCAGTCGGTGTCGGTGGTGCCGATGATCCAGTGCTGGCCGAAGGGGATGCAGAAGAGCACCGAGGTCGGGGTGCGCAGGATGATCCCGGTCTCGGCGTTGAGCCGGTCGCGGGCGACGACGATGTGCACGCCCTTGCTGGCGCGCACGTGGAAGCGGCCGCGGCCGCCGGCCATCGTCTGGATGTCGTCGGTCCACACCCCGGTGCAGTTGATGACGACGTCGGCCGTGACGGTGGTCTCCTCGCCCGTCTCGACGTCGCTCACCCGGGCGCCGACGACCCGCTCGCCGGCGTGCTCCAGGCCGACCACCTTCGCCGAGGTGAGCACGGTCGCGCCGTAGGCGGCCGCCGTGCGGGCCACGGTGAAGGTGTGCCGGGCGTCGTCGGAGTGCGCGTCGTAGTAGACGAGCCCACCGTGGTAGGAGTCGCGCTTGAGGCCGGGGGCGATCTTGCCGACGCCCCGGCGGGAGAGCTGCTTGGTGCGCGGGACGGAGCGGGCACCGCCCATGGTGTCGTAGAGGGTGAGCCCGGCGGTGACGTACGGCCGCTCCCACACCGCGTGCTCCAGCGGGTAGAGGAAGCTCACCGGCTTGATCAGGTGCGGCGCGATCCGGGTGAGCATCAGCTCGCGCTCCTGCAGCGCCTCACGGACCAGCGCGAAGTTCAGCTGCTCGAGGTAGCGCACCCCGCCGTGGAAGAGCTTGCTGCTGCGCGAGGAGGTGCCGGAGGCGAAGTCGCGCTGCTCGACCAGGGCCACCCGCAGCCCTCGGGTGGCCGCGTCCAGGGCCACCCCGGCGCCGGTGACCCCGCCACCGACGACCAGCACGTCGAACTCGTCCTCACCCAGCGAGCGCCAGGCGGCCGAGCGGTACTCCTGGTTCAGCACGGTTGCCGTGGGCATGTGTCCTCCTGCTCAGATCGCCTGTGCCGCAACGGATCGGTGCCGCCACCTCGGACCGGTGGACCGAGGTGGAGCCGCGGCCACGCCCTTCGACGAGCGCTACGGCCACTGTAGTCCTAGGGTGGGGGTCCGGCACCTCGTGGCGGCCCGGGCCCGTCCCCCAGCGGACCCGGACGACGACGAAAGGCGGCAGACATGGACGTCTCCTCCGGCACGATCTTCCTGTCCGAGCTGCTCGGGACGGCGACGCTGATCCTGCTCGGCTGCGGGGTGGTCGCCAACGTCACCCTGCGGCAGACCACCGGGTTCAGCGGCGGCTTCCTCATGGTGACCTTCGGCTGGGCCATCGGCGTCTTCGCCGGCGTCTACGTGGCCTACGAGTCCGAGGCGCACATCAACCCGGCGGTGACCCTGGGTCTGCTCGCCTCCGGCGCCAACCTCTCGGCGGTGCAGGTGCTGGCCTACCTCGGCGGCCAGCTGCTCGGCGCGATCCTCGGGGCGACGCTCTGCTGGCTCGCCTACCGCCAGCACCTCGACGACGCCGAGACCGAGCCCGAGGCCAAGCGCGGCATCTTCTCGACCGCCCCGGGCATCCGTCACCCGGTGTGGAACCTCGTGACCGAGGCGATCGCCACCTTCGTCCTGGTCTTCGTCATCATCGCCTTCGGCCAGACCCCCAGCGGCCTGGGTCCGCTGGCGGTGGCGCTGCTCGTCCTCGGCATCGGGGTGAGCCTGGGCGGACCGACCGGCTACGCGATCAACCCGGCCCGGGACCTGGGGCCGCGGATCGCGCACGCCGCGCTCCCCTTCTCCGGCAAGGGCGACAGCGACTGGGGCTACGCCTGGGTGCCGGTAGTGGGGCCGATCGCCGGCGGCGTGCTGGCCGGACTGCTGGCCAACGCGCTGGGCTACGTCTGAGAATGGGGCCACGTCTGATGATGAGCACGACCGCACCGCCGCGGAGCGCCCGTGGCCGGACCCGAAGGGAAGAGCATGGCTGACACCTACGTCCTCTCGATCGACCAGGGCACCACGAGCACCCGGGCGATGGTCTTCGACCACTCCGGCGAGGTGATCTCGGTCGACCAGGTCGAGCACGAGCAGATCTTCCCGCGGGCGGGCTGGGTCGAGCACGACGCCGAGGAGATCTGGAAGAACACCCGCAAGGTGATCGGCGGCGCGCTCAGCTCGGCCAACCTCAACAGCAAGCACATCGACAGCGTCGGGATCACCAACCAGCGCGAGACCGCGGTGGTGTGGGAGAAGGCCACCGGCCGGCCGATCCACCACGCCATCGTGTGGCAGGACACCCGTACCCAGAAGATGGTCGACGAGATCGGCGGCGACGCGGGCCCGGAGCGCTTCAAGGAGAAGACCGGGCTGCCGCTGGCGACCTACTTCGCCGGACCGAAGATCGCCTGGATCCTGGACAACGTCGACGGCGCCCGCGAGCGCGCCGAGGCCGGCGAGCTGCTCGCCGGGACGATGGACACCTGGGTGCTGTGGAACCTCACCGGCGGCGGCGAGAACGAGGGGGTGCACGTCACCGACGTCACCAACGCCAGCCGCACCCTGCTCATGGACCTGGCCACGCTGGACTGGGACGACGAGCTGTGCGAGGCGATCCGGGTGCCGCGGGCGATGCTGCCGCAGATCCGCAGCTCCTCCGAGGAGTACGGCGAGTGCAAGCCGGGCGTGCTGAACGGCACCCCGGTGGCCGGCATCCTCGGCGACCAGCAGGCCGCCACCTTCGGCCAGGCCTGCCTGGAGCCAGGGACGGCGAAGAACACCTACGGCACCGGCAACTTCATGCTGCTGAACACCGGCACCGAGATCGTGCGCAGCGACAACGGCCTGCTCACCACGGTCTGCTACCAGCTGGGCGAGGACAAGCCGGTCTACGCCCTGGAGGGCTCGATCGCGGTCACCGGCTCGCTGGTGCAGTGGGTGCGCGACAACCTCGGCCTCATCAAGGACGCCCCGGAGATCGAGACCCTGGCGAAGGGGGTCGACGACAACGGCGGGGTGTACTTCGTACCCGCCTTCTCCGGGCTCTTCGCCCCGCACTGGCGGCCAGACGCCCGCGGCGCCATCGTCGGGCTCACCCGCTACGCCAACAAGGGGCACATCGCCCGGGCGGTGCTCGAGGCCACCGCCTTCCAGACCAAGGAGGTGCTGGAGGCGATGCAGGCCGACGCGACCCGGGCCGGCAGCGACCTCACCGAGCTCAAGGTCGACGGCGGCATGGTGGCCAACGAGACGCTCATGCAGTTCCAGGCGGACATCCTGGGCATCGACGTCATCCGCCCGAAGGTCGCCGAGACCACCGCCCTGGGCGCTGCCTACGCGGCCGGCCTGGCCACCGGCTACTGGTCCTCGACCGACGACATCACCGACAACTGGGGCGAGGGGCAGCGGTGGAGCCCGGACATGGACTCCGAGCAGGTCGACCGGCTCTTCCGGAACTGGAAGAAGGCGGTCACCCGCACCCTGGACTGGGTCGACGACGACGTCGACTGAGCCGGCTCGACCGGGCCGGATCGACCGAGCGCGCCGGCCCGTAGGGTGTGCGGCGTGTCCGAGCCGCCCGTGTCCGAGCCGCCCGTGTCCGAGCAGCAGGGGACCGAGGGGCAGGGGTCCGAGCAGCACGGCTCCGAGGGGACCGAGCACTACTTCACCGCCCGGCCCGCCGGTGACGGCGAGCGTCGTCCGCTGGAGGTCCGGCTGGCCGATCGCCAGGTGACGGTCGAGACCGCCGGGGGGATCTTCTCCCCCGGCGGTCTCGACAAGGCCACCGCGGTGCTGCTGGAGACGGTGCCCGCTCCCCTGCCGACGGGGACGCTGCTCGACCTGGGCTGCGGCTGGGGTCCGCTGGCGCTCACCCTGGGGCTGAGCTCGCCGGAGGCCGACGTGTGGGCGGTCGACGTCAACGAGCGGGCGCTGGACCTCACCCGCCGCAACGCGGCCGCCCTGGGGTGCGACCGGGTCCGGGCGGTGCGTCCCGAGGACGGCCCGGAGGCGCCGCTGGACCTCATCTGGAGCAACCCGCCGATCCGGGTGGGCAAGGCCGCCGTGCACGCGATCCTGGCCACCTGGCTGCCCCGGCTGGCACCGACCGGTGAGGCCTGGCTGGTCGTCGGCAAGAACCTCGGTGCCGACTCCCTGGCCCGGTGGATCACGGACGAGCTGGGGCTGGTGGTCACCCGCGAGGCATCCAAGAAGGGCTTCCGGGTGCTGCGCGTGACCCGACAGTCCTAGGACAGTCGCGCTGGACCGCACGCGCGCGCGGTCCTGGCGGACATCGGCGGGCCTGTGGATGACACCGCCGCCGATCTCGGCCGATCCGCGATGCTCCCGGGCATGCACCTCAGCGATCTGTACCTGCTCGCGCCGAGCGGCGTCGTGTCCACCGGGTTCGCCGAGCAGCACGGCATCGACCGGCGCGCGCTGGCCTTTGCGGCCCGCCAGGGTGAGGTCACCCGACTGGTCCAGGGCTGGTACGCCCCGGAGACCGAGCTGACTGCGGACGCCTACCACCGCCTGCTCAGCCTGGCGATGGCCATCGCCTACGCGGGCCGAGCCACGCCGAGCCACTACTCGGCGTCGCTGCTGCGTGGGCTCCCGGTCTACGGGGTGGACCGCTCCCGCGCGCACCTCACCCGCCTGTCCCCGGGCAAGACCCGTAAGCGCGCCGGGCTGACCCTGTGGTGTCCCTCGGAGGGGCGCGCCGAGCCCGAGGAGATCCGGCTGGCCGCTCGCTCCGTCCACCTCGTGACGACCGCCGAAGGGGTGTGCCAGACCGCGCTCGTGGCGGGGCTGCAGCCGGCACTCGTCACGGCTGACGCCGCCCTTCGCGAAGGGATGATGACGATCCCTGAGCTGGCAGGGGCGGCCGAGACGATGACCGCCCGACGACGAGGTCACCGGTTGTCCCGGCTGGTCGAGCGGGCCGACGGTCGGCACGAGTCGGTGGGTGAGACCCGGACCGCCTACGCCCTGCACCAGATGGGGCTGCGCTTCACCCCGCAGGTCTGGATCGGGGGCGGGGACGCCCGGTACCGGGCGGACTTCGTCCTGGACGACGCCCCGGTGATCATCGAGTTCGACGGAGCCGTGAAGTACGACGGGCGTGCCGCGCTCGTCGCCGAGAAGCGCCGGGAGGACCGGATCCGCGCGCACGGCATGGTCGTCGTGCGGGTCACCTGGGATAACCTGGAGGATCCGCGACGCCTGCAGGCCCGGATCATGGAGGCGATCAGCGCCGCCCGGTACGGCCGGCCCGCGTGAACGAGCGCCCCGCGTGGGCGGCCACCCTGCGGGAGGGGTGGCTCCCCCTCCATGGACCGGCAGTGTCCGCCCGGACCGCGCGCGCACGCGGGCCTGCGCGACAGTCCTAGGACTGTCGGGTCAGCAGGGTGGTGGTGCCGTCGGCGACGAGGGCCGCCGGGCCGGCGAGCTCGACCTGCTGACCGGGAAGGGCGTTGACCGTCAGGCTGCCGCCGGGCACGTCGACCCGCCAGGTCGAGCTCTCGTCGGCGGTGCCGGACCACACACCCATGGCCAGCGCCGCCGCGCACACCCCGGTGCCGCAGGAGCGGGTCTCGCCGACCCCGCGCTCGTGCACCCGCATCGCCAGGTGGCCGGGGCCGAGCACCCGTACGAGCTCGACGTTGGTCCCCTCCGGCGGCACAGGACGCACCACCGGCGCCTGGGTGAGGTCGAGACCGTCGAGGGAGATGCCCGGTGGGAGGGCGACGACGGTGTGCGGGTTGCCCAGGTCGAGCGAGAGCGCGCTGTAGGGCTCGTTGATCTCCTCGGCCTCGGCGACGTGCACCAGGGCGTCGAAGCCCTGGTCGCCGGCCTCCTCGGGCCGGGCCAGCCGCCAGGTGCCCATGTGGGTGACCACGTGGTCCCCGTCGAATCGCACCCGGCGCACCCCGGCGCGGGTCGCGATCGCGGTCTCGCCGGCGCCGACGAGCCCCTCGCGCCGCAGCCAGGCGGCGAAGACGCGGGTGCCGTTGCCGCACATCTGGGCGGCCGAGCCGTCGGCGTTGCGGTAGTCCATGAACCAGGGCGCCTCGTCGGCCTGGGCGCGCACGTCGTCCTCGGCGGCCAGCCGGGTCGGCACGATCCGGATGACCCCGTCGCCGCCGATCCCGGCGTGCCGGTCGGCCAGCAGCGCCGCCTCCTGGGCCCCGACCTCCAGGGAGCCGTCGAGGTCCGGCAGGAGGACGAAGTCGTTCTCGGTGCCGTGGCCCTTGGTGAAGGGGATGCCGGTCATGGCGTCCATTCTGCCGGGTCGTGGGCCAGGTCGAGCACCCGGTCCCCGAGGTCGGGGGCCCCAGCCGGGAGCCACCGCACCCGCTCGTCGGGACGCAGCCAGGACCGCTGCCGCCGGGCGTAGCGGCCGGTGGCCCGGGCCGTGTCGGCCATCGCCTGCTCGGCGCTGCTGCGCCCGTCGAGGTGATCCAGCGCCTGGGCGTAGCCGATCGCCCGGGAGGCGGTCCGTCCCTGGCGCAGGCCCTGGGCGTCCAGCGCCCGCACCTCGTCCAGCAGGCCCTCGTCCCACATCCGGCGCACCCGCCGCTCGATCCGCGGCAGCAGCAGGTCCTGATCGAGGTCGAGGGCGACCACGAGGCTGGGCCGCAGGTACCGCTTCGCAGGAGCGGTCGCCGAGAAGGGCCGTCCGGTGAGCTCGACGACCTCCAGCGCGCGCACGACCCGGCGCAGGTTGCGCGGCTCGATCGCCGCCGCGGCCTCGGGGTCCAGCCGCCGCAGCCGCTCCCGCAGCCGCTCCGGCCCGCCCGGACGCTCCGCCTCGGCCTCCAGGCGCGCCCGGACCTGCGGGTCGGTGGGCGGGATCTCCAGGTGGTCCAGCGCGGCCCGGACGTAGAGCCCGGAGCCCCCGACGAGCACCGGGACCCGGCCACGACCGAGGATCTCCTCGACCGCGGCCCGCGACCGGCGCTGGTAGTCGGCCAGGGTGGCCTCGTCGGTCACCGCGAGCACGTCGAGCACGTGGTGCTGGATGCCGCGGCGCTGGTCGGTCGGCAGCTTGGCGGTGCCGACGTCCATGCCGCGGTACAGCTGCATGGCGTCGGCGTTGACGATCTCGCCGTCGAGCCGCTGGGCCAGCTCCAGCGCCAGCTCCGACTTGCCGGTGGCGGTCGGACCGACCACCGCCAGCACCTCGGGGAGA
Organism: Janibacter alkaliphilus; assembly: GCF_013408565.1. NCBI lineage: Bacteria > Bacillati > Actinomycetota > Actinomycetes > Micrococcales > Intrasporangiaceae > Janibacter > Janibacter alkaliphilus. The sequence goes on from NZ_JACBZX010000001.1 coordinate 3,125,161, forward strand.
CGGCGCCCGTCGTCCGCGCCCGCCGACTCGCGCTCGGCGCTCACTCGTCCTCCGGGCTCACTGGTCCTCCGGGCTCACTCGTGGCCCGCGCTCACTCGTCGTCGTGGCCGAAGGGGTCGGCGTCCTCGCCGGGCATCCAGGTGAGCCCGGGCACGCCCCAGCCCTCCCCCTTCGTCGCCTTGCGCGCCTTCTTCTTCCACGGCTCGCCGAGGCGATCGACGTAGAGGAAGCCGTTGAGGTGGTCGTACTCGTGCTGCATGCACCGGGCGAACCAGCCGGTGGCGGTGAAGGAGAGCTCCTGGCCGTCGAGGTCGTAGCCGCTGACCTCGGCGCTCTCCCCGCGGCGCAGCGGGTAGGAGTAGCCCGGCACGGACAGGCAGCCCTCCGACTCGTTCTCCCGGTCCGGCTCGCCGACGACCGGCTTGGCGGCCCGGACGAAGGGGTTGATGACGTGCCCGCGGGAGGGGACGCCGTCGTCGTTCTTCATCTGCCAGACGAAGATGCGCAGGCCCACCCCGATCTGCGGGGCGGCCAGGCCGACCCCGTGCGCGGCCTCGCAGGTCTCGTGCATGTCCGCGACGAGGCGGCGCACCTCGTCGTCGATCTCGGTGACCTGGGCGGCGCGGGTGTGCAGCACCGGTTCACCGGTGATGGTGATCGGGTGGATCGTCATGGCGGGCATTGTCTCCCACCAGCCGCGTCCTGCACGCCGGGGTGCCCGGCGTGCAGGACGCGGTGTCGTGCGAGGGGGTGCGACCGGGGTCAGGCCGCCTGCTGGATGGCCGAGACCTCGAGGGTGAGCACGATCTTCTTCGAGACGAGCACGCCGCCGGTCTCCAGGGCGGCGTTCCAGCTCAGGCCCCAGGTCTCGCGGTCGACCTCGGTGGTCGCGGAGAAGCCGATCCGGGTGTTGCCGAAGGGGTCCTGGGCGGTGCCGAAGTACTCGGCGTCCAGGCTGACCGGCTTGGTGACGCCCTTGACGGTGAGGTCGCCGTCGAGGACGAAGCGGTCACCGGCCACCTCGCGCACGCCGGTCGAGGTGAAGGTGATGCTCGGGTGCTGCTCGACGTCGAAGAAGTCAGCGCTCTTGAGGTGTCCGTCGCGGTCGGCGCTGCGGGTGTCGACCGAGTCGACGCCGATGGTCGCCCGGGCGCTGGACCCGGCGAAGTCCTCGCCGACGGTGACGGTCCCCTCGACGTCGCTGAAGGCGCCGCGGACCTTGGTGACCATCGCGTGCCGCGCGGTGAAGCCGACCTCCGAGTGGCTGGCGTCGATGGTGTAGGTGCCGGCGGGGATCTGGGTGACGTCGCTCATCGTGAGCTGCTCCTTCGAGGTCGAGGGTGACGCGGTCTGCGTCACGGGTCGGTACGCACGAACCGTGGTACGCACGGTCCAATGCGATTGAACCCTAAACTATTCCCAGTTCGTCCGATCCGGTTGCGAACACCTTCAACGACTGTTTGGGTGGAGTCACCGAGGCGGCGAGATGCGCCGCCCACGACGAGAGGGGAACACGCATGGGTCTCTTCGACAAGGCCAAGGACGCTGCCGACCAGAACTCCGACAAGGTCGAGGACGTCTCGGACCAGGGTCTGGAGAAGGGCGGCGAGTTCGCCGAGAGCAAGGGGGTCGGCCAGGACCAGGTCGACAAGGGCAAGGAGACGCTCGACGGCAAGATCGGCGAGTAACGCCCCACAGCTTCGACGAGGCCCATCGCAGCCACGGCTGCGATGGGCCTTCGTCGTGCGCGCGCCCGATCGGTGGGTCAGGCTCCGCAGGGGGCGGTGGGCACCTCGACCGGCTCCGGGGCACCGATCCGCGGCATCCCCAGGGAGACCGCGGGCTTGCCGCTCGGCTGCGCCTGCGCGCGCTCCCAGGCGTCCCCGCCGGCGCTGCGGCGCACCCGGTAGGTGCCGCCGGTCAGACCGGAGTCGGCCAGCAGGTGGTGCGGCGCGCCGTACGTCACCTCGGCCTCGACGACGTCGCCAGGCCGCGGTCGCTCGGCCCCCTGGGGCACGGCCACGTGCACCAGCCGGTTGTCCCGGGCCCGGCCCGAGATCCGGTCGGTGCGCTCGTCCTTGCGCCCTTCGCCGGTGGCCACGAGCACCTCGAGGGTCTCCCCCTCCTGGCCGCGGTTCTCCGCCCAGCTGATCTCGTCCTGCAGCGCCACCAGCCGCTCGAAGCGCTCCTGCACCACCGGCTTGGGCACCTGGTCGGCCATCTCGGCGGCCGGGGTGCCCGGGCGGATCGAGTACTGGAAGGTGAAGGCCGAGGCGAAGCGGGACGCCTCGACGACCCGCATGGTCTCGGCGAAGTCCTCCTCGGTCTCCCCCGGGAAGCCGACGATGAGATCGGTGGTGATCGCCGCGTGCGGGATCCGCTCGCGCACCCGGTCGAGGATGCCGAGGAAGCGCTCGCTGCGGTAGCTGCGGCGCATCGCCTTGAGCACCCGGTCCGAGCCGGCCTGCAGCGGCATGTGCAGGCTGGGCATGACGTTCGGCGTCTCGGCCATCGCGTCGATGACGTCGTCGGTGAAGGCGGCGGGGTGCGGGCTGGTGAAGCGCACCCGCTCCAGCCCCTCGATCTCGCCGCAGGCGCGCAGCAGCTTGCCGAAGGCGTAGCGGTCGCCGAACTCGACGCCGTAGGAGTTGACGTTCTGCCCCAGCAGGGTGATCTCGACGACGCCCTGGTCGACCAGCGCCTCGAGCTCGGCGAGGATCTCGCCCGGCCGTCGGTCCTTCTCCTTGCCGCGCAGCGCCGGGACGATGCAGAAGGTGCAGGTGTTGTTGCAGCCCACCGAGATCGAGGTCCAGCCGGCGTAGGCGGAGTCGCGGCGGGTGGGCAGGGTGGAGGGGAAGGTCTCCAGCGACTCGAGGATCTCGACCTGGGCCTCCCGGTTGTGCCGGGCGCGGTCCAGCAGCGCCGGCAGCGAGCCGATGTTGTGCGTGCCGAAGACGACGTCCACCCAGGGCGCCCGCTCGGTGATCTGCTCACGGTCCTTCTGGGCCATGCACCCGCCGACGGCGATCTGCATGTCCGGGTTGCGCTGCTTGGCCGGGCGCAGCTGGCCGACGTTGCCGTAGAGCTTGTTGTCGGCGTTCTCCCGGACCGCGCAGGTGTTGAAGACGACGACGTCGGCGGTCTCGGCGCGCTCCCCCTCGGGGAGGCTGGCGAGGTCGACGTAGCCGGCGGTCTCCAGCAGCCCGGCGATCCGCTCGGAGTCGTGCACGTTCATCTGGCACCCGTGGGTGCGCACGTCGTAGGTCTTGGCGGCAGTCATGACCGGTCCAGGGTACGCGTCGTGCGCTCCCCTCCCGGTCACGCCCGACCCCCTTCGCCCGCTCCACCGTCACCCGGACCACCGCCGCGGACCGGAGCGCTCTGGGGTCGCTGACATTCCTAGGACTGTCGCTCCGGACCGGCAGCGCGCGCGGTCCGGGGAGACAGTCCTAGGAATGTCGAGGTCAGGTGATCCGGGAGATGGCGACCTCGACGGAGAGGTCGACGAGCTCGGGGCCGACGTACATGCCGCGGAAGGGGGCGACGTCGTCGTAGTCCCGGCCGCGGGCGACCACGACGTGGTCGAGACCGACCGGGGTGAGGTTGGTCGGGTCCAGGCCGTACCAGTCACCGTCCCAGTACTCGACCCAGGCGTGGCTCTCGCCCACCTCGGTGCTCCCGGGCTCGCTGCGCACCGCGTCCTGGGTGGTGTAGCCGCTGACGTAGCGGGCCGGGACGGAGATCGAGCGCAGCGCGCCGAGGGTGATGTGCGCGAAGTCCTGGCACACCCCCTTCCCGTGCCCCCAGGCGACGGCGGCGGTGTCCTGGACCCCGGTGATCCCGCGCTGGTAGGTCATCCGCTCGTGAATCCGCTCCACGAGCAGCCGGGCCGCCGCCCCCGACGACTCCTCGCTGCGCACGCCCTCGGCCAGCTCGACCAGGCCGTCGGCCGGCTGGGTGCGCTCGGTGATGTCGAGGTACTCGCTGAGCCGGTCGCGCAGCCGCTCGTCCTCCAGCGCCGCCCAGCCGCCGGCCTCGTCCTCGGCCGGCACCTCGAAGCGCTCGACGAGGCTGGTGGCCTCGATCTCCAGGCTGCGGTGCGGGGTCTGGCTCTCCATCGCCATGACCTCGGTGCCCCAGTGGTCGGTGTAGACGTGGCTCCAGGTCAGCGGCCGCACCTTCACCCGGGACTCCAGGGTGGTCTGGCCCGGCTCGGTGACCGGGATCATCCGCAGCTCGTTGTGCGAGGCGGTGACCTCGCCGTCATAGGTCATCGTCGTGCGGTGCACGATGCGGTGCCGTCGGGTGCTCACAGCGTCTCTCCCGTCCACTCCTGCACCGGAGCCGAGTTGAAGTAGCGGTCGCCGATCGCCTCGGAGGCGGCCATCACCGCGTCCTGGACGGCCATCATGTGCGCCGGCAGCTCGGCCAGCACCGCGTCCGGGTCGGTGAACTCCAGCTGGGTCCGCACCTGCCCGAGGATCCGTCGGCCCTCGTCGGAGAAACCGATCCGGTCCTTGTCCGGGGCGAGCGCGATGAGCCGGTCCTCGGCCTCGTTGAGGGCGGCGATGACCGAGCGCGGGAAGCGCCGGTCCAGGGTGAGGAAGGCGGCCGCGGTGCGGTCGGTGACCACCCCGCGCATGGTCCGCAGCATCGACTGCTGGGCGCCGCAGCTGGCCAGCACGCTGCCCCAGGTGGGCCCGTAGGACTGGGCGCCGGTGGCGACCATCCGGGCGGTCATGTCGGCCCGCTCCAGCGAGCGGCCGAGCGCGAGGAAGTCCCAGGCGTCGTCGTGGCTCATCGTCGCGTCGGCGACCCCGGCGACCAGGGCGCTGCGCTCGCGCACCCAGCCGAGGTGCTGCTGGGTGACCGCGCGGGTGCCCAGGCCGTTCCACCGGTGCCAGGTGGTGTTGATGCACTCCCAGACCTCGGTGGAGATGGTCTCGCGGGCGCGTCGGGCGTTCTCCCGCGCGGCCAGCCACGAGCCGGAGATGGCGTTGGGGTTGGCGGCGTCGAAGACGAGCATCCGGCCGACGTCGTCGAAGGTGGCCTGCTCGACGTCGTCGTAGCCCATGGCCCCGTGCAGCACGAGCCGGGCGGAGAGGCCCTCGTCGGCACTGGGGTCCTCGAGCAGCTGCAGCCGCAGCACGTCGACGATCCGCGCGGTGCCGTCGGCCCGCTCGATGTAGCGGCCGATCCAGAAGAGGCTGTCGGCGATCCGGCTGAGCATCAGGCCCTCCCTCCGTCGCTGCTCGCGGGGTCACCGCTCACGGGGTCGCTGCTCGGGGTGTCGCTGCTCGTGGGATCGACCGGCAGCTCGGGGGGTGGCACGGCCGGGTCCTGGCCGCCCATGGCCACGCCCCCGTCGAGCTCGGCGCTCTCGCCGCGCTCGCGGGAGGCGGCGACCTCGGCCTCGGCCTGCTCGGTCTCCGGCGCCGAGGCGGTGCCGCCGAGCAGGATGACCTCGGTCTCCTCGCCGGTGGGCACCTTGGCGTAGCGCCCGGCGAGCACCCAGGTGTCCTTGCTGCCGCCGCCCTGGCTCGAGTTGACCACCAGCTGGCCCTCCGGGAGCGCGACCCGGGTCAGGCCGCCGGGCAGCACGCGGACGTCGTTGCCGTCGTTGACCGCGAAGGGGCGCAGGTCGACGTGCCGCGGGCGCAGCCCGCCGTCGATGAGCGTGGGCACGGTGGAGAGCTGGACGACCGGCTGGGCGATCCAGTCGCGGGGGTCGCGCTCCAGCTTGCCGCGCAGCTCGTCCAGCTCGGCGCCGCTGGCCTCCGGGCCGATGACCAGGCCCTTGCCGCCGGAGCCGTCGACCGGCTTGACGACCATCTCGTCGAGGCGGTCGAGCACGGTGGCCAGCGCCTGCGGCTCGTTGCACCGGTAGGTGTCGACGTTCGGCAGGACCGGGTCCTCCTCGAGGTAGTAGCGGGTGAGGTCCGGCAGGTAGGAGTAGACGAGCTTGTCGTCGGCGACGCCGTTGCCGATGGCGTTGGCCAGGGTGACGCGGCCGGCCCGCACCGCCGAGACCAGCCCGGGCACCCCGAGCATGGAGTCGCGGCGGAAGTGCACCGGGTCGAGGAAGTCGTCGTCGATGCGTCGGTAGATGACGTCGACGCGCTCCTCGCCGTGGGTGGTGCGCATCCGCACCTCGCCGCCGCGGACGACGAGGTCGCGGCCCTCGACGAGCTCGACGCCCATCATCCGGGCGAGCAGGGTGTGCTCGAAATAGGCGGAGTTGTAGACGCCGGGGGTGAGCACGACGACGGTGGGGTCGCTGTGCCCCTCGGGGGCCGACTCCCGCAGCGCCTCCAGCAGGATCCGCGGGTAGTCGTGCACCGGCCGGATCCGCATCGTGGCGAAGGCCTCGGGGAAGACGTTGGCCATCGCCCGGCGGTTGGCGATGACGTAGGAGACGCCCGAGGGCACCCGGACGTTGTCCTCCAGCACCCGGAAGGTGCCCTGCTCGTCACGGATGAGGTCGATGCCGCTGACGTGGGCGCGCACCCCGTTGGTGGGCCGGATCCCGGCGACGGCCTGGTGGTAGTGGCTCGAGGTGGCGATGAGCTTCCACGGGATGATGCCGTCCTCGACGGCGCGCGGCACGCCAGAGCTGCGGCTGTAGATGTCGTCGAGGAAGGCCTCCAGGGCGCGCACCCGCTGGGCGACGCCGCGCTCGACCGTCTGCCAGCTGTCGGCGTCGATGACCCGGGGCACCGCGTCCAGCGGGAACGGGCGCTCCTCGCCGGCGTGGTCGAAGGTCACGCCCTGGTCGAGGAAGGTGCGCGCGAGGGCGTCCGCGCGGTCCTTGAGGCTGTCCGCGTCCATCGAGCGGAGGGTGTGATGGATCGGCTTGTACGGCGCCCGGGGGGTGCCGCCCTCGTCGAGCATCTCGTCCCAGGCGCGTCCGGCGGTGTACTCGCTGAAGAGGCTGGGCCCCGACGAGCGCGCGGCCCCGTCGCCTTGCGTCTGTCCGTGTACCTGCGTCACGTCCCCCACCCTAGGGGGGCGATGTTTCGCGGCGGTGTCCCCGGGTGCTGCGGGGTGTCGTCAGCGCAGACCGACGAGGACCCGGTCGTCACCGACCTGGCGGACCACGCCGACGCTGCGGCACCCGCCCTCGGTGAGGGCGTCGAGGTAGTCCTGCACGACCGCACGATGCTGCACCTCGTGCTCGAGAGCGGCCGTGGCACGCTCGGCCATCAGGTCGGCGAGCTCCGGCGCGGCCGCGACGGCGTCCCACCACTGCTGCCACCCCAGGGCGCCCTCGTCCTCGTACCGTTCGGCGCTGCGGCGGGTGAGGTGACTCTCGAGGTCGACGAGGCGCGAGTCGTCCCCGAGGGGGATGTGGTCGGCGTCGACCAGCACCCCGGAGGGTCGCAGCGCCGCCGCGGCCCCCCGCAGCACGGACTGCAGCTCGGGCCGGTCCAACCAGTGCAGCGCGGTGCTGCTCACCACCGCGTCGGGCGCACGGTCCAGGGCCAGACGCTCCAGCCACCCCTCGTCCCGGAGGTCCAGCTGCTGCACGCTGGCGCGTTCGTCGAGCACGGCCCGAGCCAGCCCGAGCAGCAGCGGGTCCATGTCGACGGCGATCACCCGCGCCTGCGGGAACCGCGCCAGGAGCCGGGAGGTGAGCGACCCAGGACCGCACCCCAGGTCGAGCACCAGCGGGTCCGGTCGGTCCAGGGTGTGCTCCAGGACGTCCAGCACGGCCTGGAACCGCTCCTCGCGGTCGTCGAAGAAGGTGGCCTGCTGACGATCCCAGCTCTCCACCCAGGCCCGGGCGGTCTCGGGCTCGAGCATCTGGCCGGAGGCGGAGGCTGGCGAGACGTCACGCTCGGACGCTGAGGTGGGCTGCATGGGCCCAGCCTGGCACGGTCCTGGCACCTCGAACCCCGGCTGGGACGCGCGATGCACCTCAGTCGCGGCGGTGCTCGGGCAGGGCGTCCAGGCACTCCCGGATGACGCCGTGGGCGACCTCGCCGCCGTACCCCTTGCGGGCGAGCATCCCGGCCAGCCGCCGGGTCTGCACGTCGCGGTCCAGTCCGTGCATCCGCCCCAGCCGCTTCTCCACGAGCGCGCGGGCGGTCTCCCGCTCGCTGTGCGGGTCGATCTCGTCGAGGACGCCCCGGGCGGTCTCCTCGTCGACCCCCTTCGCCCGGAGCTCGTGGGCCAGTGCGCGGCCGGCCAGGCCGCGGGTGGCCTGCTTGGAGCGGACGAAGGTCTCGGCGAAGGCGGTGTCGTCGACCAGGCCGACGTGCTCCATCCGGTCGAGCACCTCGGCGGCCACGTCGTCGGCGCAGCCCTTGCGGCGCAGCGCCCGCTCCAGCTCGGCACGGCTCTTCGGGGAGCCGGTGAGCAGGCGGAGGACCACCGCGCGGGCCACCGCGTAGGGGTCGGCCTCCTCGTCCACCTCCGGCGCAGGTGGTGGCACCGGACGGCCGGGGGCACCCGGACCGCGGACGCCGAGGCCCGCGCCCGCGTCGGACTCGCCGGGCTGCCACGCCTCGCCCGCCTGCGCTGCCTCTCCCGGCTGCCCTGTCTCGCCCGCCTGCGCCGTCTCACCCGCCTCGACGCGGGCGACCGCCGCCCGCAGCCGATCGATCTCGGCCTGCTGCGGTGCGGCGGTCGCCGGCGCGCTCTCCTGCGGAGCCACGATCAGAAGTCGACCGGGACCTCGGCCGGCTCCTCGACCGGAGCCTCGGGCTGCACGCCGATGCCGAGCTTGGTCTTGATCTTGGACTCGATCTCGTCGGCGAGCTCAGGGTTGTCCTTGAGGAAGGTGCGGGCGTTCTCCTTGCCCTGACCGAGCTGGTCGCCGTCGTAGGTGTACCAGGCGCCGGCCTTGCGGACGAAGCCGTGGTCGACCCCCATGTCGATGAGGCCGCCCTCGCGGGAGATGCCCTGCCCGTAGAGGATGTCGAACTCGGCCTGCTTGAAGGGCGGGGAGACCTTGTTCTTGACGATCTTGGCGCGGGTGCGGTTGCCGACCGGCTCGCTGCCGTCCTTGAGGGTCTCGATCCGGCGCACGTCGATGCGCACCGAGGCGTAGAACTTCAGCGCCTTGCCACCGGTGGTGGTCTCCGGCGAGCCGAACATCACGCCGATCTTCTCGCGCAGCTGGTTGATGAAGATCGCGGTCGTGCCCGAGGTGCTCAGCGCACCGGTGAGCTTGCGCAGCGCCTGGCTCATCAGCCGGGCCTGCAGGCCGACGTGGCTGTCGCCCATCTCGCCCTCGATCTCCGCCCGCGGCACCAGCGCGGCCACCGAGTCGACGACGATGATGTCCAGCGCGCCGGAGCGAATGAGCATGTCGGCGATCTCCAGCGCCTGCTCGCCGGTGTCCGGCTGGGAGACCAGCAGCGCGTCGGTGTCCACGCCGAGCTTCTTGGCGTACTCCGGGTCGAGCGCGTGCTCGGCGTCGATGAAGGCGGCGATGCCGCCGGCCTTCTGCGCGTTGGCGACCGCGTGCAGCGCGACGGTCGTCTTGCCCGAGGACTCCGGGCCGTAGACCTCGACGACCCGGCCGCGGGGCAGCCCGCCGATGCCGAGGGCGACGTCCAGGGAGATCGACCCGGTGGGGATGACCGCGATCGGCGGGCGCACGTCGTCGCCGAGGCGCATCACCGCGCCCTTGCCGTGGGCCTTCTCGATCTGTCCCATGACGGTGTCCAGGGACTTGAGCTTCTGCTCCTGCATCTTGCTGTCGATGGCGGTGACCTCGGCCATGCCACACCTCTCTCTTCTCACTCGTGCGCGGGCGCGTCCACCGGCGACCGTCGACGCTGTCGGGCTCGTTGCGTGTCAGGTCAGACGCTAGGAGCCCCCACCGACAACGGTCCGCGGCCGCCGTGAGGCTGTGGACCTCGAGGTCGCCGGGAGGGCACCTGTGGACGAGCGTAGACGAACATCTGTTCGAGGCAAGCACCGGCGCGCCGACACGCCGCCCGCGCCCCGACCCGCGCCACCTACCCTGCTCGGGTGAAGCCCTTCCTGCTGCTGGCCACCCGGGCCGACGACGTCGCCGCCGACGACGAGTACGCCGCCTTCCTGCGCTACAGCGGGCTGCGCGAGGACCAGCTCGTCCGGCACCGGCTGGAGCAGCACCCGCTGCCGAGGATCGACCTCGACGACTGGAGCGGCTTCATCGTCGGGGGCAGCCCCTTCAACGTCACGGACCGTGAGAAGACCGCGGTGCAGCGCCGGGTCGAGGCCGAGCTGGCCGACCTCGTGGCCCGGGTGGTGGCCGCCGACCACCCCTTCCTCGGCGCCTGCTTCGGCGTGGGTGTGCTCGGCTCGCTGCCGGGCGGGGTCGTCGACCGCACCTTCGGCGAGCCGCCGACCTCGGTTCGCCTGACCCAGACCGAGGCCGGGCGCACCGACCCGCTGCTGGCCGGGGTCGGCGAGCACTTCCACGCCATCGTCGGGCACAAGGAGGCCTGCCGGGTGCTGCCGGAGGGCGCGACGCTGCTCGTGGCCGGCGAGGCCTGCCTGGTGCAGATGTTCCGGATCGGCCGCAACGTCTACGCCACCCAGTTCCACCCCGAGCTGGACGCCGACAGCCTCGCCGAGCGGCTGCGGATCTACGCCGGCCACGGCTACTGCGAGCCGGAGGAGGCTGACGCGCTGGTCGCCCAGGCCCGAGCCGCGGACGTCGGCGACGTCCGCGAGGTGCTGCGCACCTTCGTCGCCCGTCACGCCCGCTGACCCGGCTCTATCCGTCCGCCCGACGGTCTTACCCTCAGGTCGAGGGTCAGCCTCGATCCCTCGTTCAGGAGCGCAGCAGACCGTCCAGCCGCCGCGCGGCGCCCCAGGCGCCGAGGCCGCCCAGCGCGGTGAGCACCGCCACGTGCACCAGCAGCCCCGGACCGACCTCGCCGAGGACGAGCGCCCGCTCCAGCGCCACCCCGTGGTAGAGCGGGCTGAGCTGGACCACCGGCTGCAGCCAGCCCGGGTAGGTGCTCAGCGGGAAGAAGGTCGCCGAGAGCATGAAGAGCGGCTGGACGACGAGGAAGATGAGATCGAAGTCGGTCCACGAGCGCAGGTAGGTCGTGGCGAACATCCCCATCCCGGAGAAGGCCAGCCCGGTGAAGACCGCTGCCGGCACGCACAGCAGAGACCACGGCGAGGCCAGCGGGTCGATGATCCCGGCGAGCACCGCCACGAGGTAGAAGGCGAGCGCATAGGTGCCGCCGCGCACCAGCGACCAGGCCACCTCGCCGACGGCGATGTCCCGCGGACGCAGCGGGGTGGCCAGCATGGAGTCGTAGATCCGCGCGTAGCGCAGCTTGAAGAAGACCCCGAAGGTAGAGTCCATCACCGCCCCGTTCATCGCCGAGACCGCCAGCAGCGCGGGCGCGACGAAGAGGGCGTAGTCCACCTGCCGCCCCGAGTCGGTGGTCACCAGCGGCACCAGCGCGCCCACCCCGAGGCCGATCGAGAAGAGGTAGAAGACCGGCTCGGCGAAGCCGGAGACGAAGATCGGCCACTGCCGCCGGAAGGTGGTGACGTTGCGGGCGAGCACGCTGCGCCACAACCACAGCCCGGGGCTGAGCGCGGCGCCGACCGGGGGCCTGGTCCGGGCTGGCGCGCTCATCCGACCAGCCTCGCGGACAGCCCGGTGCGGGCCAGGAGCGCACCGAGCGCGATCGCCACGAGCAGCACCACCAGGTGCAGCAGGCTCATCAGGTCCGGCGCCCCCGCTGCCACGGCCCGGGAGAGCTCGACCCCGTGCCAGAGCGGGGTGCACCCGGCGAGCGCCTGCAGCACCACCGGCAGCGAGCCCACCGGGAAGAAGACGCCGGAGAAGAGCATCAGCGGGGTGACCACGAGCCGGAAGACGAGGTTGAAGACGGCGTCGGTGCGGGCGCGGGCGGCGATCCCGATGAAGGGCGCCGCGAAGGCCAGGCAGGTCAGCACCCCGACCGGGACGCACAGCAGCGCCCACCACGAGGTCACCGCCCCCAGCAGCGCCGCCACGAGCAGGTAGGCCAGCCCGCCGGCGGCGGTCTGCGCGGCGATGACGAGCAGGTGCCCGGCCAGCAGGTCGCCCACGGACAGCGGGGTGGCGACCATCGCGTGGTACATCCGGTTCCACACGAACATGCCGTAGACCGGCCAGAGCGACTCGTTGGTGGCATCGAGCATCCCTTGCACGGCGAACATCGCCGGCGCCACGAAGAGCAGATAGCTCGTGCCGCCGACCCCGCCGGAGCTCTCGTCGACCAGCGAGCCCAGCCCGAGGCCGAGGGCGAGCAGGAAGAGCACCGGTCCGCCGACCCGGCTGATCACCGAGCCGACCCAGGCACGCCGCCAGACCGCGGCGAAGTAGCCGGCGACCGCGCCGACCCGCACGAGTCGCGGGGGCACGACGTGCGCGACCGCGGCCGTCGACCGGTCGACCGCGGCGGTGCGGCCCGGGGTGCTGGCGTCGGCCATCAGTCGACCAGGGTGCGCCCGGTCAGGCGCAGGAAGACGTCCTCGAGGCTGCTGCGCCGGACCAGGGCGGAGACCGGCTGCAGCCCGCGCGCGGTGGCGCTCTCCAGCGCGGCGTCACCGTGGTCGGCGTAGACGAGCAGCCGGTCCGGCAGCGCCTCGACCCGCTCGCCGATCCCGCCGACCTGCCCGACCGCCTCGGCGTGGTCGTCGACGGCCAGCCGCAGCTCGAGCACCTCCCGGGTCGAGTAGCGCTCGATGAGCGCCCGCGGCGAGCCCTCGGCGACGATCTCGCCACGATCCATGACGACGAGCCGGTCGCACAGCTGCTCCGCCTCGTCCATGTAGTGCGTGGTGAGGATGAGCGTGACCCCGCGCCGCTTGAGCCGGAAGAGCCGGTCCCACAGCACGTGCCGCGCCTGCGGGTCCAGCCCGGTGGTGGGCTCGTCGAGCAGCAGCGCCTCGGGCTCGTTGATCAGCGCCCGGGCGATGGTCAGCCGGCGCTTCATCCCGCCGGAGAGCGGCTCCACCCGGTCGTGCCGCCGCTCGGTGAGCTGGGCGAAGTCGAGCAGCTCGTCGGTGCGGGTCCGGATCACCGCCCGGGGCAGCCCGAAGAAGCGGCCGTAGACGTGCAGGTTCTCCTCGACGGTCAGCTCGGCGTCGAGGTTGTCCTGCTGCGGGCAGGAGCCGAGCCGGGCCCGCACCGCCGGACCGTCGGCGACCGGGTCGAGGCCGAAGATCCGCAGCTCGCCGGAGGTCGGCGGCGAGGTCGCGGCGACCATCTTCATCGTCGAGGACTTGCCGGCCCCGTTCGGCCCGAGGAAGCCGAAGGACTCCCCCGGCGCGACCTCGACGTCGATCCCGCGGACCGCGGTGAGCTCGCCGAAGGACTTGGTCAGCCCGCGGGCGCGCAGCACGGGCTGGTCGCTGGTCACGAGGAGGGAGGCTACCGAGGATCCCGGCCGGCCGGTTCAGTCGCCGATCGAGTCGATGACCCGGCGCGGCACGTCCACCGGCGCGACGTCGCGGCCGAGCCGGCGCTCGGGCGGGATCTGCAGGTCTTCGCACAGGGCCTCCCAGACCGTGCGCGGGTCGACCCCGTCCTCGAGGGCCTGGATGACCGTGCGGTCACGCAGGGCGTGCACCGCGTGACCGCGGGCGAGGGTGTGGGCATACCCCTCGCCGAGCTCGTCCTCCATGAGGCGCCAGAAGTGACTCATCCGCACACCCCCAGGGTAGGCACGGCCCCGAGCGACCGCGGCGGCAGGCCGCGCGGGCATACTGCCGCCATGACCGACAGCGCAGGTGCCCGGTGGCGGATGCCGGCCGAGTGGACCCCGCACGAGCGCACCTGGATGGCCTGGCCGAGCAGCGGCTACACCCTCGGTGACGACCCGGCCGAGGCCGACCTGGCCCGGCGCACCTGGGCGGCCGTCGCCCGGGCGGTGGCCGCCTTCGAGCCGGTGACCGTGGTGGTCGAGGGACACGACCTGCACACCGCCCGCGAGCACCTGGGCACCGACACCGCGCACCCGGTGGACCTCGTCATCGCCGACCTCGACGACGCCTGGATGCGCGACATCGGCCCCTCCTTCGTCCTCTCCGAGCGCGGCACCCTGGGCGCGGTGGACTGGATCTTCAACGGCTGGGGCGGGCAGTCCTGGGCGTCCTGGGGCAAGGACTCCCGGGTCGCCGCGCTGGTCGCCGACGCCGCCGGGGCGCAACGGATCGCCTCGCCGATCGTCAACGAGGGCGGCGGCATCCACGTCGACGGCGAGGGCACCGTGCTGCTCACCGAGACCGTGCAGCTGGACCCCGGGCGCAACCCCGAGGCGACGAAGGGGGACATCGAGACCGAGCTGGCCCGCACCCTCGGGGTCTCCACGGCGATCTGGCTGCCGCGCGGGCTGACCCGTGACTACGACGAGTACGGCACCCGCGGGCACGTCGACATCGTCGCCTGCTTCGTCGCGCCGGGGCGGGTGCTGCTGCACTGGCAGGAGGACGAAGGGCACCCCGACCACGCGGTCAGCCGCGAGGCCGAGCAGGTGCTGCGGGCGGCCCGCGACGCCGCCGGTCGCGAGCTGGAGATCGTGCGGGTGCCGGCACCGGCCACCACCCACGACGAGCAGGGGCCGGTGGACTGGTCCTACATCAACCACCTCGTGTGCAACGGCGGCGTCGTCGCCTGCACCTTCGAGGACCCCCACGACGAGCGGGCGCTGGCGGTGCTGCGCGAGGCCTACCCCGGGCGCGAGGTGGTCGGGGTGGATGCCCGGCCGCTCTTCGACCGTGGTGGCGGCGTGCACTGCATCACCCAGCAGCAGCCGGCCACCCGCGGCTGAGCCGACGGAACCTCGGCGCAGGCTGCCCACGGCGCAGCCCGGTTGAGCGCGGCCCGACCTCAGCGCAGACCGACCTCCACGGCGTCCTCCGGCGCCGCGAGCAGCACCGAGTCCAGCAGCCCCGGGAACCTCTCGTCGAGGTCGTCCCGCCGCAGCCTGACGTAGCACCGGGTGCCCTCGTCCCGGGTGCGGGTGATCCCCGCGCTGCGCAGGGTCTTCATGTGGTGGCTCAGCGTGGACTTCGAGACCGGCGCGTCCAGCTCGCCCCACTGCCGCTCGGCCCCGTCGGAGAGCAGCGCGACGATCCCGAGACGCAGCGGGTCGGAGAGGGCGGAGAGCACCCGCGGGAGGGAGATCTCCTCGACCTCGGGATGCTCGGCGTGCCGCATCACCCCATGCTACGTTGTTCGATGTTCGTCGCACATCAAACAAAGGAGCGTCCGTGCAGTCGCAGACCCGGTCCCGGCTCTGGCTCGGTGTCCTCTTCGTCGCCACCCTCGCGCTCGGGACAGACGAGTTCGTCATCGCCGGCGTGCTCCCGGAGGTCGCCGCGGACCTGCGGGTGAGCACCGGGGCGGCCGGCCAGCTGGTCACCGCCTTCGCCCTGTCCTTCGCGGTGGGCACGCCGTTGCTCGCCGTCTGGCTCGACCGGTGCCCGCGCCGCCCGGTGCTCGCGCTCGGACTGGCCGCCTTCGTGCTGGTCAACCTCGGCTGCGCCCTGGCCCCGGACCTCACCTCGCTGCTCGTCCTGCGGGCCCTGGCCGGCCTCTCGGCGGGGGTGGTCTCGACCAGCGCCTTCGCCATCGCCGCCGACGCGGCGCCGCCCGGGCGCCAGGGGCGCTACCTCGCCGTGGTCACGGCCGGGCTGACGGTGGCCCTCTTCACCGGCGTACCCGTCGGTGCCTGGCTGGCCGAGCTCGTCGACTGGCGGGCCACCTTCGTCCTCATCGGCGCTGTCGCGACGCTGGCGGCCGTGGTCGCGGTGAGCACCCTCCCGCCGCTGCCCGGGGCACCCGTCACGACGCTGGCCGCCCGGCTGACCCCGCTGCGGCGGCCGGCGCTCGCCCGGCTCGTCGCCGCGATCACCCTCTGCGGCACCGGGGGGCTGATGTTCTACACGTATCTCGGGCCGGTCAGCGCCCTGTCCGTCGGCAGCGACCAGGCCCTGCCGCTGCTGCTGCTCCTTGTCGGGCTCGTCGGCGTCGTCGCCGCCGTCGGGAGCGGACGACTGACCGACTCCCTGGGTCCGCGCCGCGCCCGGCTGCTCATCATCGGCGGCCATGCGGCCCTGCTGCTGGCGATCGCCGCCGTGGCCGCCGGCGGTGGGCCCGGGTGGGTCTTCGTCGTGCTCGTCGGGCTGTGGTCGCTGGCCGCATGGGCGCTGAGCCCGCCGATGCAGGCCAGCGCCCTGGCCGCCGCCCCGGAGACCCCGATGACCGCGGTCTCGTTGATCATCTCGGGCCTGTACCTCGGCACTGCCGGGGCGGGCGCCCTCGGTGGGCTCGTCGTCGACCGGCTGGGTGCCGAGGCCGTCCCGCTGGTCGGTGCTGCGGCGCTGCTCGGCGCGCTGGTCCTGGCCTGGGAGGCGCCGTCGGCCCTCGCGCGCTGCCGCGCACCCGAGCAGGCGGTCGGCGCGCGCGACTGAGAGGATCGGGCCCCGTGGAGGCGATCTGGGAGGGTCAGGGCGAGCTGCGCTGGTCGATGGAGCAGCTGGCCGACGACGCGCTCGACGCGGCCGGCATCGAGCTCGACCCGCGCGGCTACCTCGTCGCGCTCCCCCGCCGCGGCGACGGCAGCGTGCTGCTGGAACCCGCAGACGCGCCCGTCGACCTCACGATGCCCGGCGAGCCCCTCGGATCCGGTGAGCCCGACGACCCCGGAGCGCCCGACCCACGGGCCGGCGCGCTCGCTGCAGCAGCCGAGCCGGCCAGCACTGACGACCTGACGCCACGCCTGGAGACCGCCCTGACCGACGAGGACCGAGCCCTCGTCGTCGGCACCGGCCGCATCGTGGGCGAGCACCTCGTGGTGCCGGTCCTGGCGCTCGCCCGCGACCCGTGGGAGCAGCTGCCGCGCTTCACCCGCGACCACGTCGGCGGCGAACGGGTCCCGACCTGCTACCCGGAGGCGGTGGTCCGCGAGGTGCTGCGCGCCGCCTCCCGCGAGCTCGACCGCAGCAGCCCGGCGGCGCTCGCCGGCGTCGACCCCGGGACGATCCTGAGGCGGGCCGCCGACCGCTTCGTCGACGGCGCCCTGGCCCGGACCGGCCAGGCGCACGCCCAGGGCTGCCGGGACGCCCTCGACGAGGTCAGCGTGCGCACCTACGAGGGACGCTCCGGGCTGGGCACGCTGGTGCTCGCGCGGCGGGAGCACCCTGCGGTGGTCGAGGAGGTCACCTTCGACCAGCCGGTGCCGATGAGCATCCCGCGCTCGCTGCGCAAGGCCCTGGAGATGGCCGGCGGCGACCTGGCCCTGATCAGCGACGGGCGCGAGGTGCACGGCCTGGGGTCGGTGCGCGACGAGGACGACCTGCCCCGGGAGGACGTCGTCGAGGCCCGGGTCGTCGGCACCGGGTCGTGGGAGCTGTGGCACGCCGACACCCCCTTCCTGCGGGTGGACAACGGCCGCCCCGGCCTGCCCCGGGAGCCGATCGACCCGACCACCTTCGCCGACGTCGTCGACCGGGTCTTCGCCGGATCGACGGAGGCCGACCCGGCGGCGCTGTGGTCGATGGCGCAGGCCTGCGCCCGCCAGGACCACGGGACGATCCTCGTGGTCCACCCTCAGGCCGCCACCGAGGGGCAGCGGCTGCTGCCGCAGGCCCACACGATCCGCCCGACCCGCCTGGGCGGACGGGCGCTGAGCACCCTCAGCGGCATCGACGGCGCGGTGCTCGTCGCGCCCGACGGCCGCTGCCACGCGGTCGGGGTCATCCTCGACGGGGTGGCCACCGGCACCGGCGACCCCTCCCGGGGCGCCCGGTACAACTCGGCCATCCGCTACCTGGCCGTGCCGGCCGTGGGGCGATGGTCATCATCGTCAGCGAGGACGGCTGGATCGACGTGCTGCCCACCCCCAAGCGACGGGTGCGTCGGGCCACCGTCGCGCAGGCGGTGCAGCGGCTCGTCGCGGCCGCCGACGACGGCACCTCGCACGAGCGCTTCGCCCGCCTCGACGCCGCTCTGGAACGGCTGGAGTTCTACCTCGACGCCGCCCAGTGCGAGGCGGTCAACGAGGCTCGCGAGCGCGTCGAGCAGCGTCGCTGGCAGGAGCACCGCACCCGCGACCGGGTGGTGCCGGTGCGGCCGCACCCGGCGATGGACGAGAGCTACTTCCTCGAGCCGGTCGGCTGAGAGCGCGCCGCTCCCGGCCCGGTGCGTGCACGGCCCCTGCGCCTCCTACTTGCATAGGCAAGTTGCATGGTTAAGACTGGGCGCATGGTCTCCCTCGCCCACCAGCTGCATCTGCTCGTCCGCCGGATGGACCACTACGCCGACGGGCTGCTGGCCGAGCACGGACTCACCTATCGCCGCTTCCTCACCCTGCTCATCGTCGACGAGCACCCCGGCGCCACCCAGCGGGCGGTCGCCGAGCGCACCGGCGCCAGCGAACCGGCCGCCAGCCGGCTGCTGCGCTCGCTCGCCGAGGACGGGCTGGTCGCCATGGGCCGCACCCCCGGCGGCGGCAACCGGCGGGCGCTGCAGCTGACCGGCGCCGGACGGGAGCGGCTCGCGGCCGCGTCGGCGGCCGTCGGTGGCTCCTTCGACGACCTCGTGTCCGCCCTCGGCATCGACGGTGCCGCCCTCTCCCGGGACGTCACCCGGCTGTCCGACGCGCTGCGGGAGGGCTGAGCCATGGAGCACCTCACCCCGCTGATCGCCGTGCACGCCACCATGGCGCTGGTCGCGCTGCCGCTGGGGGCCTACCAGCTCTTCGGCGGGACGAAGGGGTCACCGGCGCACCGCTTCGCCGGCCGGGTGTGGGTGGTGCTCATGCTGGCGGTCGCCCTGACGTCCTACGGCATCCGCGGGATCAACGGCGACAGCTTCAGCGGGCTGCACGTGCTCAGCACGGTCACCCTGGTCACGGTGACCCTCGGGCTGGTCAACGCCCGCCGCGGTCGGATCTCCGCCCACCGTCGCCACATGGCCGGCAGCTGGCTCGGCCTGGTGGGCGCCTTCGCCTTCGCCGCGGCCATCCCCGACCGGGTGGTGCCCCAGTTCGTCATGACCCGACCGCTGGGGGCGCTCGCCTTCGTCGTCGCGGTCGCCCTCACCACCGTCGCCGTCGTCGCCCTGGGCCACCGGCTCACCCCCTCCCCACCCCGACAGTCCTAGGAGAGTCGCCCAGGACCGAGCGCGCGGCCGGTCCGGCGCGACAGTCCTAGGACTGTCGGAGGTGCGTGGCAGGCTGGGCGACGACATGAGCGACACGAACCCTCCGGGCCCGCCCGGCGCCGCGGACTCCCCCGCCAGCAGCACCGACGTCCTGGAGCGCTTCTCCCCCGCGACCCGCGACTGGTTCCGCGGGAGCTTCGCCGAGCCCACCAGCGCCCAGCGCGGTGCCTGGCACGCGATCAGCTCCGGCCAGCACGCCCTCGTCGTCGCGCCCACCGGCTCGGGCAAGACGCTCTCCGCCTTCCTCTGGGCGCTGGACCGGCTCGCCTCCACGCCCCCGCCGCAGGAGGCCCTGGCCCGCTGCCGGGTGCTCTACGTCTCCCCGCTCAAGGCGCTGGCCGTCGACGTCGAGCGCAACCTGCGCTCCCCGCTGGTCGGCATCGGCCACGCCGCCGCCCGGCTCGGGCTCGACGCGCCCGAGGTGACCGTCGGGGTGCGCTCCGGGGACACCCCGGCCGCCGAGCGACGGGCCTTCGCCAAGACCCCCACCGACGTGCTCATCACCACCCCGGAGTCGCTCTTCCTCATGCTCACCTCCGGCGCCCGCGAGGCGCTGCAGGGGGTGGAGACGGTGATCATCGACGAGATCCACGCGATGGCCGGCACCAAGCGCGGCGCCCACCTCGCGCTCTCCCTCGAGCGCCTGGACGAGATGCTCCCGCAACCGGCGCAGCGGGTCGGCCTCTCGGCCACCGTGCGCCCGGTCGAGGAGGTGGCCCGCTTCCTCGCCGGCGGACGGCCGGTCGAGATCGTCCAGCCCACCTCGACGAAGCAGTGGCAGCTCGACGTCGTCGTCCCGGTCGCCGACCTCACCCAGCTCGGCGAGCCCACCGGCGACCTCACCGGACAGGCCGCCGGCGAGGAGCGGCGCGCCTCGATCTGGCCGCACGTCGAGGAGCGCGTCGTCGACCTCGTCGCCGCCCACCGCACCACCCTCGTCTTCGTCAACTCCCGGCGGATCGCCGAGCGGCTGACCGGCCGTCTCAACGAGCTGTGGGCCGAGCGCCAGGTCGAGACCTCGGGGGACGCTGACGGCGCCACCGACGAGCCTCGGCACGACGAAGGGGGCCCGTCGGACCGGACCGCGGGCGAAGGGGGCGCCCGCCCCCCGGCCGAGATGATGGCCCAGTCCGGTGCCTCGGCCGGGGCGCCGCCGGTGATCGCCCGGGCCCACCACGGCTCGGTGAGCAAGGAGCAGCGCGACCTCATCGAGGACGACCTCAAGGCCGGCCGGCTGCCCTGCGTGGTGGCCACCTCGAGCCTCGAGCTGGGCATCGACATGGGCGCGATCGACCTCGTCGTGCAGATCGAGTCGCCGCCGTCGGTGGCCTCCGGTCTGCAGCGCGTCGGCCGGGCCGGGCACCAGGTCGGCGCGGTCAGCCACGGGGTGGTCATGCCCAAGTTCCGCGGCGACCTCGTCCAGTCGGCGGTCGTCGTCGAGCGGATGCGGGCCGGGGACATCGAGGCCCTGCACGTGCCGACCAACCCGCTGGACGTGCTCGCCCAGCAGGTGGTGGCGATGTGCGCCCTGGACGACTGGCAGGTCCCCGACCTCGAGGCGCTGGTGCGCCGGGCCGCCCCCTTCGCCTCGCTGCCGAGCACCGTGCTGCACGCGACGCTGGACATGCTCGCCGGCCGGTACCCCTCGGACGAGTTCGCCGAGCTGCGGCCCCGGCTGACCTGGGACCGTGGCGCCGGCACCCTCAGCGGTCGTCGTGGCGCGCAGCGGCTGGCCGTCACCAGCGGCGGCACCATCCCCGACCGCGGGCTGTACGGGGTCTTCCTCGCCGGATCCGACGGCCCGGGCCGACGGGTCGGCGAGCTCGACGAGGAGATGGTCTACGAGTCCCGGGTCGGCGACACCTTCACCCTCGGCACGAGCACCTGGCGGATCCAGGACATCACCCACGACCAGGTGCTCGTCACCCCGGCGCCGGGCGAACCGGGTCGGCTGCCCTTCTGGCACGGCGACCAGATCGGCCGTCCCGCCGAGCTGGGCGCGGCGGTCGGCTCCTTCGTCCGCGAGGTCGGGGCGCTGGCACCCGGGCCCGCCCGGGAGCGGCTGACCGCGGCCGGGCTGGACCCGTGGGCCGCGGACAACCTGCTCGGCTACCTCGGCGAGCAGCGCGAGGCCACCGGCCACCTGCCGGACGACCGGACGATCGTCGTGGAGCGCTTCCGCGACGAGATCGGCGACTGGCGGGTGGCGCTGCACTCCCCCTTCGGCGCCCAGGTGCACGCCCCGTGGGCGCTGGCGATCTCGGCGCGGATGCGGGAGCGGCTCGGGGTCGACGTGCAGGCGATGCATGGCGACGACGGGATCGTGCTGCGCCTGCCCGACGTCGAGCTGGACGGCGGCGACGGCCCCGGCCAGGGCGCCCGTGCCGAGGAGATCCTCGACCTGATCACCCTCGACCCGAGCGATGTCGAGACGCTGGTGACCGAGGAGATCGGCGGCTCGGCGCTCTTCGCCGCCCGCTTCCGCGAGTGCGCCGCCCGGGCCCTGCTGCTGCCACGGCGCCGCCCGGACCGCCGCACCCCGCTGTGGCAGCAGCGCCAGCGGGCCGCCGCGCTGCTCGAGGTCGCCAGCGGGCACGCGCAGTTCCCGATCGTGCTGGAGACCGTCCGCGAGTGCCTGCAGGACGTCTTCGACGTCCCGGCGCTGACCGACCTCATGACGAAGGTGGCCGGCCGCGAGGTCTCCCTCGTGGACGTGGAGAGCCCGCGGCCCTCCCCCTTCGCCGCCTCGTTGATGTTCGGCTACGTCGCCCAGTTCCTCTACGAGGGCGACAGCCCGCTGGCCGAGCGCCGTGCGGCCGCGCTGACCCTGGACCCCACGCTGCTGGCCGACCTGCTCGGCCGCGGCGAGCAGCTGGCCCTGGCCGACCTGCTGGACCCGGACGCGGTGCGCCGCACCGAGGCCGAGCTGCAGCACCTGACGCCCGAGCGGGCCGCCCGGGACGGCGAGGACGTCCTCGACCTGCTGCGGGTCCTGGGCCCGCTGAGCCTGGCGGACCTGGACGCCCGCAGCACCGAGGCCCTCGACGTCCCCGCGCTGCAGGAGGCGCTGGAGCAGCTGCGCCGCACCCGCCAGGCCGTCCCGGTCCGCATCGCCGGGCAGGAACGGTGGGCCTGGATCGAGGACGCCGCCCGGCTGCGCGACGCGCTCGGGGTCTCGCTGCCGCCGGGGCTGCCCGAGTCGGTCCTCACCCCCACCGCGGACCCGCTCGGCGAGCTGGTCGCCCGCTACGCCCGCACGCACGTCCCCTTCGCGGCCGCGGACCTGGCCACCTGGTGGGGCATCGGGCGGGCGGTGGCCCAGGACGCGCTGCGCCGGCTGGTGCAGAGCGGCCGGGTGGTCGAGGGCGACCTGCTGCCCGAGGAGTGCGGCGGCAGCGGCGGCGAGCTGTGCGACGCGGAGGTGCTGCGGCTGCTGCGGCGCCGCTCGCTGGCCGCGCTGCGGCACGAGGTGGAGCCGGTGGACCCGCGCCAGTACGCGCGCTTCCTGCCGTCCTGGCAGGGGGTCGGGCGGCGGATGCGCGGTCGCGAGGGGGTGCTGCGGGTGGTCGAGCAGCTCTCCGGGGTCCGGCTGCCGGCCAGCGCCGTGGAGTCGCTGGTGCTGCCGGCCCGGATGGGCGAGCCGGCCGGGCCGCTGCTCGACGAGCTCACCGCCGCCGGGGAGATCCTGTGGTCGGGGCACGGCGCGATGGCCGGCGACGATCTGTGGGTCAGCCTGCACCTGGCCGAGACCGCGCCGCAGACGCTGCCGCTGCCCGACCGCGACGACCTCGACCCGGTCGAGGAGGCGCTGCTGGCGGCGCTGAGCGGCGGCGGGGCCCGCTTCTTCCGTGACCTCGCCGACGACGTCGCCCGTCGGTTCCTCGACGAGCAGAGCGAGGCCGTCGGCGACGACCGGCTCGTCGAGGCGCTGTGGTCGCTGGTGCACCGCGGCCTGGTCACCGGCGACACCCTGGCCCCGGTCCGAGCCAGCCTGGCCGGCGGACGCAGCAGCCACCGGACCAGCCGGCGCCCACCGAGCCGGGGACGGTACGGCTCGCGGCCCCGGCTGGGACGCAGCGGGCTGCCCGGCCGCAGCGGACCGCCCCGGGCCACCGGGCGCTGGTCGCTGCTGCCCGCCGCCGAGGACGACCCCACGGTGCGGGCGCACGCCGCCGCCGAGGGGCTCCTCGACCGGCACGGGGTGGTCACCCGCGGCGCGGTGGCCGCCGAGGATGTGCCCGGTGGCTTCGCGGCGGTGCACCGGGTGCTCGGTGCGGCCGAGGAGGCCGGGCAGGTGCGTCGCGGCTACTTCGTCGAGGGGCTCGGCGCCTCCCAGTTCGCTGCGGCCGGGGCGGTCGACCAGGTCCGCTCCAGCGGCGGCGCCGACGGGGCTGTCGTGCTCGCCGCGACCGACCCCGCCAACCCGTGGGGCGCGGCGCTGCGCTGGCCGGAGCGGGACGGCGGTCACCAGCCCGGGCGCAAGGCCGGGGCGCTGGTCGTCACGGTGGACGGCGCGCTGGTGCTCTATGTCGAGCGGGGCGGACGCACCCTGCTGACCTGGAGCGAGGACGAGGCGGTGCTCGCCCGCGCCGCCGGCGCCCTGGCCGAGGCGGTGCAGCGCGGTGCGCTGGGCCGGCTCACCGTGCAGAAGGCGGACGGGGCCGACGTCCTCGGGTCTGCCGAACCGCTCGCCCGGGCCCTGGAGGGCGCCGGCTTCCACGCCACCCCGCGCGGGCTGCGGCTGCGCCCCGGCGGGCGGGGCTGAGCCGTGCCCGAGGGCGACACCGTGTGGCGCACGGCGCAGCGGCTGGGCTCCGCGCTCGCCGGTGAGCGGCTCACCCTGGCCGAGATCCGGTGGGGCGAGGTCGACGAGGCGCCGCTGCGCGGGGCGGTGGTCCGCGAGGTCGTCCCGCGCGGCAAGCACCTGCTGCACCGGACGGACACCGGCTGGAGCCTGCACACCCACCTGCGGATGGAGGGCTCCTGGCGGGTGGAGCGCGCCGGATCACCGGCCGCTGCGCGGATGCTGCGCCGTCCCGCGGTGCGAGCGGCCCTGGGCACAGATCGCTGGACGACGATCGGTCTCGACCTCGGGGTCCTCGACCTCGTCCCCACCGAGGACGAGCACCGGCTCGTCGGCCACCTCGGCCCGGACATCCTCGGCCCGGACTGGGACCACGACGAGGCGCTGCGGCGGCTGCGCGAGACCCCGGGCACGACGATCGGCGAGGCCCTGCTCGACCAGCGCCACCTCGCCGGGATCGGCACCTTCTGGGCCAGCGAGGCGCTCTTCGCCGAACGGGTCCACCCGTGGCGAGCGGTGGGTGAGCTGACGCCGGACGAGCTGACGGCGCTCGTCGAGCGGGCCCGCACGCTCATGCTGCGCGGCAAGGAGCACGCGATGCAGTCCTCGACCGGCGTCCGTCGCCGGGGGGAGGAGTCCTACGTGCACGCCCGGTCTGGACGACCGTGCCGACGCTGCGGCAGCACGGTCCGGGTGGCGGCGTTGGGCGCGCCACCGCGCGAGCGGCCGTTCTTCTCCTGCCCGGGCTGCCAGGGAGGTCCCGCGCCGACCGACGACGGGAGACCGCAGGCGCCGCTGGGCGCGAAGCGCCGCTGAGAGCACAGCGCCTGAGAGCACGGCGCCGTTGAGAGAACAGGAGCCGAGGCTTCGCCGAGCCACAGGGGACGCGGCGGCGCCGGACGTCAGGCTGCGGGTGCGGCCACCTCGCGGGCGCTGGCCACCGGCAGCGTGACCGGGGCGCTGGCCTCCTCCGCGCGCCGGGCGCGGTCGGCCAGCTCGGTGAGCACCGAGGACAGCGGCAGGTCGAGGGCTGCGCAGACCGAGGCGAGCAGCTCCGAGCTCGCCTCCTTCTCGCCGCGCTCGATCTCGCTGAGGTAGCCCAGGGAGACCGAGGCCCCGGCGGAGACGTCGCGCAGGGTGCGTCCCTGTGACGCGCGGGCGTCGCGGAGCACGTCGCCGAGCTCCTCGCGCAGCAGCACCACGGTCCTCACCTCTCCTCGTCCGGGGTCTTTACCGTACCCCTCGGCGGCGACAACCGGGAGACCCCGTCGAGCGCCAGCCGCAGGGCGGCACCGGTACAACCCCGGCGGACCGCCTCCCGATTCCCGTGGAGCTGCAGCGGGACGGCCGTGGCCCACCCGTCCGCGGCGGCCGCCACCCAGGCGGTCCCGGCCGGGTGCCCTTCGGCCGCACCGGGACCGGCGACCCCGGTGGTGGCCACGGCGAGGTCGGCGCCCAGCCGGCGGCGCGCCCCGTCGGCCATCTGCCGGGCGACCTCCTCGTGCACGGTGCCCACCCGCGCCAGCAGCGCGGCGTCGACGCCGAGCAGCTCGTGCTTGACCGCCGGGGCGTAGGCGACCACGCCGCCGCGGAGGACGTCGGAGGCGCCGGGCACGTCGACGATGGTGGCGGCCACCAGGCCCCCGGTGAGCGACTCGGCCGTCGCCAGCGCCAGCCCCGCCCGGCGGCACCGCTCGACGAGCTCCGCCGCCGCAGCGGACGAGGGCACCTGAGCGGCACCCCCGCCAGACGAGATCGAGGGGTCAGCGGCCACCCTCGGCCTTCCGACGGCGCTTCATCTCGGCGCGCTCGCTGGTGCGTCGCAGCGAGAGCGCCTTGACCACGTAGTCGATGCCGGTGGCCAGGGTGACCACGACGGCGGCGGCCAGGACCAGCCAGCCGAGCACCTCCCACAGCTGGGCCAGCGGGAAGGTCCACAGCGGGAGCATGAGGATGGCCAGGGCCAGCGCCTGCAGGAAGGTCTTGATCTTGCCGCCGCGGCTGGCCGGCATGACCCCGTGCCGGATCACCCAGAAGCGCATCAGGGTGATCCCGGCCTCGCGGACGAGGACGACGACGGTCACCCACCAGGGGATGACCCCGATGACCGAGAGCCCGACGAAGCCGGTGCCGACGAGCGCCTTGTCGGCGATCGGGTCGGCGACCTTGCCGAAGGTGGTGACCAGCCCGCGGGCGCGCGCCAGGTCGCCGTCGATGCGGTCGGTGGCGATGGCCAGGGAGAAGACCGCCCAGGACCACCAGCGGGAGGCGGCGTCCTCGCCTCCGTGACGCATGAGCAGCCAGCCGAAGAGCGGGACGAGGGCGATCCGCAGCACGGTGAGGGCGTTGGGCAGGTTCCACGGGCTGGGCTCGGCGGCCTGCGCGGCGCCCGTCGCGCCGTTGCCGGTCGGCGCCTGGCTCACGGCCCGACCTCGGCGATCAGGTCGATGCCCTCGGTGGCGACGACCCGGGCGAGGACGGTGGCGCCCACCGGGGTGTCCTCGTCGCTGTCCAGCAGCCGGGTGGTGCCGTCCACGTCGGGGCCCTGGTGGGCTGCGCGACCGACGGCCTCGCCGGTGTCCTCGTCGTGCTCCTCGACGAGCACCTCGACGAGGGAGCCGATGCGCTCCTCGGCGCGCTGCGCGGTGAGCTCCTCGACGAGGCCCTGGACGCGTTCGACCCGGGCGGCGACGACCTCGGGGTCGAGCTTGTCGCCGAGCCGCTCCCCCTCGGTGCCATCCTCGTCGGAGTAGCCGAAGACGCCGACGACGTCGAGGCGGGCGCGGACGAGGAAGTCCTCGAGGACCTGCACGTCCTCCTCGGTCTCGCCGGGGAAGCCGACGATGACGTTGCTACGGATGCCCGCCTCGGGCTCGCGGCCGCGGATCTCCTCGATGAGCCCGAGGAAGGAGGCGGTGTCGCCGAAGCGGCGCATCCGGCGCAGCAGCGGCCCGGAGGCGTGCTGGAAGGAGATGTCGTACCAGGGCTGGACGGTCTCGGTGGCGGCCATCGCGGCGAGCAGCCCGGGCCGGATCTCGGCGGGCTGCAGGTAGGAGACCCGGACCCGCTCGATGCCCTCGACCGCGGCCAGCTCGGGCAGCAGGGCGGTGAGCAGGTCGAGGTCGCCGAGATCCTTGCCGTACGAGGTGGAGTTCTCGCTGACCAGGAAGAGCTCGCGGACCCCTTCGCCGGCCAGCCAGCGGGCCTCGTCGAGGACGTCGGTGGGACGTCGGGAGACGAAGGCGCCGCGGAAGGTGGGGATGGCGCAGAAGGCGCACCGCCGGTCGCAGCCGCTGGCGATCTTCAGCGGCGCCCACGGGCGGTCGTCCAGCCGGCGCCGGGTGGCGCCGCGGGCGTGCGCGGAGTCGCCGCCGGGCTGCCCGTGCCCGGGCACGGCGACCGTGCTGGCGTCGCGCTCGACCGGCGACAGCGGCAGCATCGTGCGCCGGTCGCCGGGGGTGTGCGCGGGCGGGGCGTGCCCGTCGAGCACGGCGCGAAGGTGGCTGGACATGTCGGCGTAGCTGTCGAAGCCGAGCACCGCGTCCGCCTCGGGCAGCTCCTCGGCGAGCTCGGCGCCGTAGCGCTCGGCGAGGCAGCCGACGGCCACCACCTTCTGGGTGCGGGCCTGGCCGCGCAGGTCCCCGGCCTCGAGGATGGCGTCGATGGAGTCCTTCTTCGCCTGCTCGATGAAGCCGCAGGTGTTGACCACGGCCACGTCGGCGTCGGCGGCGTCGTCGACGAGCGTCCAGCCCTCCCCCGCGAGCCGACCGGCGAGCTCCTCGGAGTCGACGTCGTTGCGGGTGCAGCCGAGGGTGACCACGGCGACGCTGCGGGCTTCAGGCATGAGCACCACTCTAGGTGGCGCGCGCGGGCGCTCTCCTCAGCGGCGCGCCTTGGCCACGGTGAGCGCGACCAGGCGGGAGATGACCATGGCGACGTACATGACGCCGGTGAGCTGCTCGACGATGGTGATCGCCCGGGCGTGCGGCTTGACCGCGCCGACGTCGGTCAGCCCGACTCCGGTGAGGTTGGCCCCGGAGAAGTACAGCAGCTCGAGGAAGGAGCGCCGCCCTTCCCCGTCGTAGCCGCTGAAGGAGCCCGGCCAGGCGCTCTGGATGCCGACGTAGAGGTAGGCGAAGCCGAACAGCAGCACGGTGAAGGCGGCGCCGACGGCGAAGAGCTCGTCGCTGGTCACCCAGTTGTCGGAGAAGACGTAGCTGACCAGCCCGTAGGCGACGTAGAAGTAGAAGACCGCCAGGGCGATGTGGCCGGTGACCCCGACGATGGTGTTGTCCGGGTCGATGACGCTCCAGGCCTCCATCGCCACGGCGGGCAGGCCGATGCCCAGGGCCAGCCAGCTGAGCGCGTCGGTGGAGCGGATGACCCCGGCTGCGGTGGTCACCGCGACGAAGCTGATGACGACGAAGGCGAGCCGCCCCCAGAACTGGCCCTCGAGGAAGGGCAGCATGAGCACGGCGAAGAGCTGGACGGCCAGCAGGATCGCCGACGGCTGCTTGCGGATGACCGCCATCCAGTAGGCGCGCCCGGACAGCGGCTGCTTGGGCGCGTACCACTCCTGCTGGGACATGACGACAGACTAGGTGGGCGGGCTCACCGGCCGGTGAGCTGCCACGCGTCCTCGTCCTCGTCGTCGTCGGCGGGGATGTCGGTGCCGATGGGGTCCTCGGCGTAGCGGTCCGGGGTCGCCGCCGCGGTCGTCTCGGCCTCGGCCGCGCCCGGCTCGGCGAAGGGCTCGTCGCCCTCGGCCGGACCGGTCTCGTCGCCTGCCTCGTCGGCACCGTCGGCGGATGCCGCGGCGGGCTCGTCGGCGTCGGGCACCTCCTCGCCGCGCATCCGGGCCAGCGTGGTCGGCAGGTCGTCGGGGGTGACCAGCACGTCGCGGGCCTTGGAGCCCTCCGAGGGGCCGACGACGCCGCGGGACTCCAGCAGGTCCATGAGCCGGCCGGCCTTGGCGAAGCCGACGCGCAGCTTGCGCTGCAGCATGGAGGTCGACCCGAACTGGGTGTTGACGACCAGCTCGGCCGCCTGCAGCAGCACGTCGAGGTCGTCGCCGATGTCCTCGTCGATCTGCTTCTTCGGGGCGTCCGGGACGACGTCCTCGCGGTAGCTCGGGGTGAGCTGGCCGGTGACGTGACCCACGACGTCGTGGATCTCGCTCTCGGCGACCCAGGCGCCCTGGACACGCATCGGCTTGGACTTGCCCATCGGCAGGAAGAGCGCGTCGCCCTGCCCGAGCAGCTTCTCCGCGCCGGGCTGGTCGAGGACGACCCGGCTGTCGGCGAGGCTGGAGGTGGCGAAGGCCATCCGGCTGGGCACGTTGGCCTTGATGAGGCCGGTGACGACGTCCACGGACGGGCGCTGGGTGGCCAGCACGAGGTGGATGCCGGCGGCCCGGGCGAGCTGGGTGATCCGGACGATCGAGTCCTCGACGTCGCGGGGGGCGACCATCATGAGGTCGGCGAGCTCGTCGACGATGACCAGCAGGTAGGGGTAGGGCTGGATGACCCGCTCGCTGCCCGGGATCGGCTGCACCTTCCCGGCCCGCACGGCCTTGTTGTAGTCGTCGATGTGCTTGTACCCGGAGGCGGCGAGGTCGTCGTAGCGCATGTCCATCTCGCGCACGACCCACTGCAGCGCCTCGGCCGCCTTCTTGGCGTTGGTGATGATCGGGGTGATGAGGTGCGGGATGCCCTCGTAGGCGGTCAGCTCGACGCGCTTGGGGTCGATGAGCACCATCCGCACCTCGTCCGGGGTGGACCGCATGAGGATCGAGGTGATCATCGAGTTGACGAAGGAGCTCTTGCCGGAGCCGGTGGCGCCGGCGACGAGGATGTGCGGCATCTTCGCCAGGTTGGCTATGACGTAGCCGCCCTCGACGTCCTTGCCGACACCCATGACCATCGGGTGCTCGTTGTGCCGGGCCACGTCGCTGCGCAGCACGTCGCCGAGGCAGACCATCTCCTTGTCGGCATTCGGGATCTCGATGCCGATGGCCGACTTGCCGGGGATCGGGCTGAGGATGCGCACGTCGGCCGAGGCCACCGCGTAGGCGATGTTCTTGCTCAGCGCGGTGACCCGCTCGACCTTGACGCCGGGGCCGAGCTCGACGACGTACCGGGTGACCGTGGGACCGCGGTGGAAGCCGGTGACCTGGGCGTCGATGCCGAACTCGTCGAGGACGGTGGTCAGCGACTCGACGACCTGGTCGTTGGCCGCGGAGCGCTCCTTGTGCGGCGCGCCCTGCTTGAGGTTGGTGCTGTCCGGGAGGGTGTAGGTGACGTCGCCGGCCAGCGCGAGCTGCTCGACGCGCTGCGGCAGCTGCGCGGTGGGCGGCGCCTGCAGGGTGGTCTTGTCCTCCCCCTTCGACCCGGCGGCAGGCTGCACGGCGTTGGGCATGGGGCGCTTCTCGCCGGGCCGGGGGCCGTCGGCGACCGGTGCCGGAACCTGGTCGGGCTCGGCGGTCTCCGGCACGGCCGTGCTCGCCGGGCGGGCCTTCTTGCGGCGCGGCTGCTCGGCCGGGGCCACCTCGGCGGCCTGCTCGTAGGCGGTGTCCCCGTCCCGCTCGCCGGAGGCGGCGTCGTCGTCGGGGCGGCGTCGGCGTGCCCGCCGGACGGCCTGCTGCGGGGCGTCCTCGACCGGCGGCGCGGCCTGCTGCGGGGGCTCGCCGGTGACCGCGGCCCGCAAGTAGGCGGCCCGGACCGGCACCTCGCGCAGCGGGGTGCCGGTGAGCACGAGCAGGCTGAAGAGGCCCAGCAGGACGAGCAGGATGACCGCGGGCCAGGTGGTCAGGCCGGTGACCAGCGGGTCGGAGGCGAGGAAGCCGACGATCCCGCCGGCCGAGCGCATGCCGCTGGCGCCGTCGGGCGGCTGGGGCAGGCCCTCGACGATGTGGGTGAGGCCACAGACGGAGAGGGCGAGCATGCCCAGGCCGAGGCCGACCCGTCCGCTGGCGACCGGGTCGGCGCCGCGCAGCAGCCGCCAGCCGAGGGCGACGAGTACCACCGGCAGGGCGTAGGCGACGAGGCCGAAGGTGCCGGCGGCGACGGCGTGCACGACGTCGCCGACGAGACCGTCCAGACCCCACCACTCGCGGGCGGCGACGACGACGGCGAGGCCCACGAGCAGCAGCCCCAGACCGTCGCGGCGGTGCTCGGGGTCGAGCTCGCTGGCGCTCTGGCCCACCTTGCGGACGCTGGCGCCAGCGGCGCCGGCCACCCCGTTCCAGGTGGCGGTCACGGCCTGGACCGGCAGCGGGAGGCCGCCGCCCTTCGCCGTCCTGGTGCGGGAGGTCGTGGGGCGGCTGGTGCCCTTGCCGGTGCTCTTGCGGGCCGAGCCCTTGGCAGAGGTGGTCTTGGCGGACGTCTTGCGGGCCGCGCCTGCGCTGCCCCCCGAGGTGCGCCCGCTCCCCTTGGCGCGACTGGTCGTCGCGGTAGGGCGGGTCGAGGTCGAGCGCGCCGGCCGCCCGGGTCCGCGGGAGGCGCCGTCGCGGGACCGGGTGGAGCTGCCGGTAGGTGTGGCCATGCTGGCAGGGTAGGCGATCGTCACCCTCTTCACACGTGTCCCACGCGCACCACCCCTCCCGTCACCCCTTTATCGGGTAACCCGATAAAGGCTCGGTCACCTCATAAGGCTTCTCCGGGGAGCGAGAGGTTCTCGGGTGCGGGTGCCGCCGAGGCACCTTCTCGTGGGCCCTCCGGCCGAGCTGGCGAAGGGGGCACCGCGACCGCACCGGAACGTCACCTCGTCCACAGCCGAGACCGACCGACCCGCCGTGCACGAGGCCGCTGACTACGCTGCCACCGTGCTGATCGCCGTCACCGCTGTCGCCGTGGGCCTCGCCGGCCTCGCGCTCGCCGGCACCTGGACGCGCACCGGCCGGTACCGCCGCGAGGACGAGACCGGCCCGCTGCCGCGGCACACCTGGGTCCTCGCCGCGACCCCGCTGATCGTCGCCGCGCTCGCGGTGGCCGCCGCGGACCAGCCCTGGGGGGTCGCTGCGGCGGCGATGCTGCTGGCCGCGGTCAGCCCCACCCTCGTCGCCGTCGACGCCGACGTGCACCGTCTGCCGAACGTCCTCACCCTGCCGCTCGCCCCGACGACGTGGGCGCTGCTCACGATGGCGGCGGCCACGACCGACCGGTGGCCCGACCTGCGCCGCGCCGGCCTGGCACTGCTCGTCCTGGGCGGCCTCTTCGTCCTGGCCAGCCTGCTCACCGGGTCGCGCGGGCTCGGCATGGGCGACGCCAAGCTGGTGCTCACCCTGGCCCCGCTGCTGGCCTGGTTCGGCTGGTCCCCGGTGCTCCTCGGCCTCTACGGCTCGTTCCTGCTCGGCGGCCTCGCCGCACTGGCCCTCGTGGCGACCCGACGGGCGGACCGCAGCACCCACCTCGCCTTCGGGCCCTACCTGCTCGTCGGCAGCCTGGTCAC
Source organism: Janibacter alkaliphilus (assembly GCF_013408565.1). NCBI lineage: Bacteria > Bacillati > Actinomycetota > Actinomycetes > Micrococcales > Intrasporangiaceae > Janibacter > Janibacter alkaliphilus. Next base: position 3,157,590 of record NZ_JACBZX010000001.1, read on the forward strand.
GCTGCTGCTCGTCAGCTGACCCGGGTCCCCTCGCTTCGTCTCTCCTTCGCATCGGTGGAGGTATCCCCACGCGCCAGAGCGCGCCCCATCACCTCCACCCGGGTGAAGGGCGACCCCGGTGGAGGTATCCCCACGCGCCAGAGCGCGCCCCATCACCTCCACCCGGGTGAAGGGCGTGCGGGTGGAGGTATCCCGACGCGCCAGAGCGCGCCCCATCACCTCCACCCGATCGAAGGGCGACCCCGGTGGAGGTGTCCGCACGCGCCAGAGCGCGCCCCATCACCTCCACCCGAGCGAAGGGCGGCGCATCACCTCCACCCACGACCCGCCCACGACAAGCCCCCTGCCCCGCGTCCCGGATGCCAAGACGCGCCGCACCCTGCACGACGGCCCGCCCAGACCTTGCTACTCTCCTGCACAGGTCATGAGCGCCAGCGCAAAGCCCCGGCTCGCTGGCCGGCAACCCTCCAACCGCGGTGGGGTGCTCCGGGTGACGACCAGGCCGTGCGTCGACCGTCGCGCGGCAAGCGCGGACTCGAGGTCACCGCCCGGGTCCGGTGAGGACCAGGAGAGACGCACATGTCAGTGGCCACCCAGACCCGCCCGCACCGCACCGAGGCTCCCCTGCTGCACGCCGTGACGGGCACCCCCGTCCCGGCCACCGTCGCCGCCGGGCTGCCCTGCGCGACCCTCGACGGGCGCACGGTGGAGCACGCCAACCTCGACCACGGCGCTTCCGCACCGGCGCTGACCGCGGTCAAGCAGGCCGTCGACACCGCCACCCGCAGCTACGCCTCGGTGCACCGCGGCAAGGGGCACGCCTCCCAGGTCTCCAGCCGCTACTACGAGGCGGCCCGCGAGGAGGTGGCCCGCTTCGTCGGCGCCCGCCCCGGCGACGAGGTGATCTTCACCCGGCAGACCACCGACGCCATGACCCTGCTCGCCGGGGCCCTGCCCGAGGGCACCGAGGTCGTCGTCTTCGACTCCGAGCACCACGCCTCGCTGCTGCCCTGGCCGGCCGGGCGCACCACCCGCCTGCCGGTCCCGCGCAGCGAGGACGCCGCCGCCGACGCGCTCGAGCGAGCGCTGCAGGCGCGGACCGACCGGCCCGTGCTGGTCGTCGTCACCGCCGCCTCGAACGTCACCGGCGAGCTGTGGCCGGTCCGCCGCCTGGCCGACCTCGCCCACGCCCACGGCGCCCGCATCGTCGTCGACGCGGCCCAGCTGGCCCCGCACCGCGCGGTGGACCTGACCGCGCTCGGCGCCGACTACCTCGCCTTCTCCGGCCACAAGGTCTATGCCCCCTACGGCACCGGCGTCCTCGTCGGTCGCGCCGACTGGCTGGACGCGGCGCCGCCCTACCTGCCCGGGGGCGGCGCCACGGCCGAGGTCGGCCCCAGCGGCGCCACCTGGCGCACCGGCGCGGCCCGGCACGAAGGGGGCAGCCCGAACGTCCTCGGCGCGGTCGCCCTGGCCGCCGCCTGCGCCACCTTCCGCCGCCACCGCGAGGCGATCGAGGCCCACGAGGCGCACCTCTTCGACGGGCTGGTCGACGCCCTGGAGGCGATCGACGGGGTCCGCACGTACAGCATCTTCTCGTCCGCGCAGCCGCGGGTGCCGGTGGTGACCTTCACGCTCGACGGGCTGCCCGCCGACCTCGTCGCCACCGCCCTCTCCCGGGAGCACGGCATCGGGGTGCGCGACGGCAAGTTCTGCGCGCACCCGCTGGTGACCGAGCTGCTCCAGGACCAGAGCGAAGGGGGCTGCGCCGGCCCGGTCGACGGCACCGGTGCCGGGACCGCCGTCCGGGTCAGCCTCGGCCTGGGCAACCGGCCCGAGCACGTCACCCGTCTCGTGGCCGCGATCCGCGAGCTCGCCGGCGCGGGCCCGCGCTGGGAGTACGCCCGCGGCGCGGACGGCACCTGGCAGCCGGTCGGCGTCGGTGCCGCCGAGGAGGCGCCGCTCCCCTGGTGACCCTCCCGGGCCCGACCCGCCCCACCAGCACCGACACCGCTGCGCCCCCGCCACCGAGGTGACGGGGGCGCAGCGGTGCGCGGGGCTCAGGCCTCGACGACCACCGGCAGGATCATCGGCCGGCGACGGATCTTGCCGCCGACCCAGCTGCCGACGGCGCGACGCACCACCTGCTGCAGCTGGTGGGGATCGGTGGTGCCCTTGGCGGCCGCATCCTCGATCGCCTTGACGATCTTCGGCCGCACCTGGTCGAAGATCTCCTCGCCCTCGGAGAAGCCGCGGGCGGTGATCTCCGGGCCGGCGACGATCTTCCCGGTGGTGGAGTCGACGACCACCATCACCGAGATGAAGCCCTCGTCGCGCAGGATGCGCCGGTCCTTGAGCAGGTCCTCGTCGGTCTCGCCGACGCTGGAGCCGTCGACGTAGACGTAGCCGCAGGGCACCGCGCCGGCCACCCGGGCCCGCCCGTCGACGAGGTCGACGACCACCCCGTCCTCGGCCAGCGGCACGTGGTCGGGGTGCACCCCGGTGGCGATCGCCAGGTCGCGGTTGGCCACCAGGTGGCGCCACTCGCCGTGCACCGGCATGACGTTCTTGGGCTGGACGACGTTGTAGATGTAGAGCAGCTCGCCGGCGCTGGCGTGCCCGGAGACGTGCACCCGGTCCGGCCCGCCGCTGTGCACGACGTGCGCACCGAGGCGCATCAGCCCGTTGATGACCCGCCACACCGAGCCCTCGTTGCCGGGGATCGGCGAGGACAGCAGCATGATCGTGTCGTCGACCCCGACGTCGATCCGGTGATCGCGGTTGGCCATCCGGTTCAGCGCGGCCATCGGCTCGCCCTGGCTGCCGGTGCAGATGAGCACGACCTTGTCGTCAGGCAGCTGGTCGAGCTGCTTGACGTCGACGAGCACCCCGTCGGGCACGTGCAGGTGCCCCAGCTCGGAGGCGATGCCCATGTTGCGGATCATCGAGCGGCCGACGAAGGCGACCTTGCGGCCCGCCTTCTCGGCGGCGTCGAGCACCTGCTGCACGCGGTGCACATGGCTGGAGAAGCAGGCGGCGATGATCCGCCGCTCGGCCCCGCGGAAGACCTTGTCGATCGCCTGCGAGATGTCCTTCTCCGGGGCGGTGAAGCCGGGCACGGTGGCGTTGGTGGAGTCGGTGAGGAAGAGGTCGACCCCCTCCTCGCCGGCCCGGGCGAAGGCGCGCAGGTCGGTGATCCGCCGGTCCAGCGGCAGCTGGTCCATCTTGAAGTCGCCGGTGTGCAGCAGGGTGCCGGCCGGGGTGCGGACGAAGACGGCCAGCGCGTCCGGGATCGAGTGGTTGACGGCGATGAACTCGCAGTCGAAGTTGCCGAAGACCTCCCGGCGCCCCTCGGCCACGCCGAGGGTGTAGGGGGTGATCTTGTGCTCCTTGAGCTTGGCCTCGACCAGGGCCAGGGTCAGCTGGGAGCCGACCAGCGGCAGGTCCGGCTTGAGCCGCAGCAGGTAGGGCACGGCGCCGATGTGGTCCTCGTGGCCGTGGGTGAGGATCACCGCCTGGATGTCGTCCAGCCGGTCCTCGATGTAGGAGAAGTCGGGGAGGATGAGGTCGACGCCGGGCTGGTGGTCGTCCGGGAAGAGGACGCCGCAGTCGACGATGAGCAGCTGGCCGCCCTGCTCGATGACCGTCATGTTGCGGCCGATCTCGCCGAGCCCGCCGAGCGGGACGACGCGGACGGCGTGCTTCGAGAGCTTGCGGGGGGTGCCGAGGTCGGGGTGCGGGTGGCTCATGCGGTCACCGCCAGGCCGGAGGCGGCCATCCCCTTCCGAAGGATCTCCAGGTGCTCCGGTGGTCCCTCGACCAGCGGCAGCCGGACCGTGGCGTGGTCGATCACCCCGAGCTCGACGAGCGCGGCCTTGGCCATGATCGCTCCCTGCGAGGTGGTCATCATCGCCTGGACCAGCGGCAGCAGGCGGGTGTGGATCTGGCGGGCGGTGGCCAGGTCGCCGCGCTCGGTGGCGGCGAGCAGCTCGACGTGCTCCCGGCCGGCCACATGGCCGGTGACCGAGACCATGCCGACCGCGCCGATCGCCAGCAGCGGCAGGGTGAGGGCGTCCTCGCCGGAGTAGATCAGGTGGTCGGTGCGGGCGAGCACCTCGGACGTCGCGGCGAGATCGCCCTTGGCGTCCTTGACCGCCTGGATCCGCGGGTGCGCGTCCAGCGCGACGAGGGTCTCGGTGGTGAAGGGGATGGCGGTGCGGCCGGGGATGTCGTAGAGCATCACCGGCAGGTCGGTGGCGTCGGCGACCGCGGTGCAGTGCGCGATCACCCCGGCCTGGGTGGGCTTGTTGTAGTAGGGCGTGACGAGCAGCAGCGAGCGCGCCCCGACGTCGGCGGAGCGGCGAGCCATCTCGACGCTGTGCCGGGTGTCGTTCGAGCCGACGCCGGCGACGACGGCGACCTGGTCACCGACCTCGTCGACGACCAGGCGCACCGCCTCGATGCTCTCGTCCTCGGTCAGGGTGGCCGACTCGCCGGTGGTGCCGTTGACGACGATGCCGTCGTGACCGGTCTCGACGAGGTGGCGAGCGACCGCGCGCACGCCCCCTTCGTCGACGGCACCGTCGGGGGTCATCGGGGTCACCATCGCTGTCGCGACGCGACCGAAGGGGGTGGTGTCAGGCATGCCCGGAGCGTATCGCCTGACCCTGAGGCCGCTGACCAGGCACCGCGGCGCGGCCGGGTAGATTCGCCGCATGCGTCAGTACCTCGAGCTGCTCGAGCACGTCCGAGACCACGGGGTGGAGAAGTCGGACCGCACCGGCACCGGCACCCGCAGCGTCTTCGGTCACCAGATGCGCTTCGACCTCACCGAGGGCTTCCCGGTGCTGACGACGAAGAAGCTGCACCTGCGCTCGATCATCGGCGAGCTGCTGTGGTTCCTGCGCGGCGACACCAACGTGCGCTGGCTGCAGGAGCGCGGCATCTCCATCTGGGACGAGTGGGCCGACGAGGACGGCGAGCTGGGCCCGGTCTATGGGCACCAGTGGCGCAGCTGGCCCACCCCCGACGGGCGGCACGTCGACCAGATCGCCAAGGTCATCGAGTCCATCCGGACGAACCCGGACAGCCGACGGCACATCGTCTCGGCGTGGAACGTGGCCGAGGTGGACCAGATGGCGCTGCCGCCGTGCCACAGCCTCTTCCAGTTCTACGTCGCCCCGCCCGCACCGGGGCAGGAGCGGGGCCGGCTGTCCTGCCAGCTCTACCAGCGCAGCGCCGACATCTTCCTCGGCGTCCCCTTCAACATCGCCTCCTACGCGCTGCTGACGATGCTCGTCGCCCAGCAGACCGACCTCGAGGTCGGCGACCTCGTGCACACCCTCGGGGACGCGCACCTCTACCTCAACCACCTCGAGCAGGCCGACCTGCAGCTCACCCGGCAGCCGCACCCGCTGCCGACCATGGAGATCGCCCCCCGGCCCAGCATCGACGCCTACGAGCTGGAGGACTTCCGGCTCGTCGGCTACGTCGCCGAGCCGGGCATCAAGGCCCCGATCGCGGTCTGAGGAGCGGGCATGCCAGCCGGACCGCGGATCACCCACATCGCCGCCCTCGGCCGCAACCGGGTCATCGGCGACGGAACCGGCATGCCCTGGCACCTGCCCGAGGACCTGCGCTGGTTCAAGCGCCAGACCATGGGCCACCCGATGATCATGGGCCGGCGCACCTTCGACTCGATGGGCGCGCTGCCCGGACGCCGCTCGATCGTCCTCAGCCGCGACCCCTCGCTCGCCCCGGCCGGGGAGCAGGTGCGGGTGACACGCAGCGTAGACGAAGCGCTGGCGCTGGCCGCCGACGGTGAAGGGGGCGACGAGGTCTTCGTCGTCGGTGGCGGCGAGATCTACCGGCAGACCCTGGAGCGGGCCGACCGGCTGCTGCTCACCGAGGTGGACCTGGCACCCGCCGGCTCGGTGACCTACCCGGAGCTCGACGAGGCGGTCTGGCCCGAGGTGCACCGCGAGCAGCGCGACGGCTTCGCCTGGGTGGAGCGGCGGCGCGCCGGCACGGGCTGACACAAGCCACAGGCTTCATCTGGGCGAAATGAAGATATGCTCTTCACATGAGCGAGATGAAGGCCGTCGCTGTCGCGACGCTCATCGGGGACGTCGTGGGATCGCGCCGCAGCCCCGACCGGGCCGCGCTGCACCGGCGCCTGACCGCAGCCCTCGCCGAGGTCGCGGCGGACGACGGGGTGCTGGAGCCGCCCCGGGTCACCGTGGGAGACGAGCTGCAGGCGACCTACGCCACCCTCGGGGCGGCCCTGCAGGCCACCTGGCGGCTGCGCGCCGCGCTCGCCCCGGAGGTCGACATGCGCTTCGGCCTGGGCTGGGGCCCGGTGACCGCCCTCGACGACGAGATCCAGGACGGGCCGGGCTGGTGGGACGCCCGCGAGGCGATCACCGCGGTGGCGCAGGAGCAGCGACAGCAGGCGTGGACCGGCCTGCGCACCGCCTACCGCAGCCGCGCCGACGACGCCCCCGACCCGGCCGCGGTCGACGCCGCCCTGCGCTGTCGGGACTACCTGGCAGGCTCGCTCGACGACCGCTCCCGACAGATCCTCGAGGGACTCATGGCAGGCCGTACCCAGTCCGACATCGCCGCCGAGCAGGGCATCTCGCCCTCCGCGGTCTCGCAGCGCTACCGGGGCGAGGTCGGGGTGCTGATGCAGGTGATCGCCTCGCTGGCGAGCGTGGGCGCCGGCACGGACGGCACCACCGCGCCCGGGCGGTCGACGGAGCCAGGCGCATGAGCGTCCTCGCCGTGCTGCTCGTCGGGGTCGGCCTGGCCGACCTGGTGCGCGCCGCGCTGGCCGCCCCGGACAGCCCGCCGGGCAGCGACGGCCAGGGCCGCCGCGGCTGGCTGGTCGCCACCGTCGTCGGGGTCGTGACGGTCCTCGCGCTCGCCGCGGCCGCCGGTCTGCTCGCCGTCGTCGGCGGTATCGCCCTGACCCTCCTGGCCGTCGTCTCGCTCGTCAGCTGGATGCTGCTCAGCCGCGCCGCCCTGGTCGGCGACGTCGGCCCGCGGGTACCCGGGTCCGTGGGCTACGTGCTGCCGCTCGCTGCCCTGGGCCTCGGCCTGGTGCTGCAGCTGGCGCTCGCCGGGTGGGCACCGCCGGTGGGCGGCTGGATCGACGGCTGGGCCCGGTGGGCAGACCTGCCCTGGGAGGTCGCGCCGGAGCAGGCGATGCTCGTGCTCGGCCTGGCCCTGGTGCAGCTGGCCACGGGCAACGTCGTCGTGCGGCTGGTGCTCGTCGCGACCGGGGCGATGGAGGCGGCGCCCTCGGTCGACGGGGCCGATCAGGAGCTGCGCGGCGGGCGGCTCCTCGGACCGCTGGAGCGCCTCTTCATCCTCGGCCTGGGGCTGGCCGGCGAGGTCACCGCGGCCGGTCTGGTCATCGCCGCCAAGGGTCTGATCCGGTGGCCGGAGCTGCGCGCGCACCCCTCCCCCGGAGCCGGGTCCAGCGACCGGCCGGACGATACCGCGGCGGGGCCGAGCGGCATCGACAAGGTCACCGAGTACTTCCTCGTCGGCAGCTTCGTCAGCTGGCTGGTGGCGCTGACCGCTCTCGCGCTCGCCTCCTGAGCCACACCGCCACCGCGGCGACGATCACGCCGAGCCCGAGGGGTTGATCCCAGGCGCCACGCGCGAAGGGGCCGCCGTCCGTCGCGACCTGCCCCGGCGTCTGCGGCGTCGTCTCGCTGCCACCGTCACCGGCGGTCCCCGTCGGCTCGCCCGTCCCGACGCCACCTCTGTCGCCACCAGCGCTGGCCGCGCCGTCGTCGCTGCCCGAGCCGCCACCAGCGCTGCCCGAGCCGTCGCCGTTGCCCGCCCCATCGTCACTGCCAGCGCCGTCTCCGTTGCCTGCACCGTCTCCGCTGCCCACGCCGTCGCCGTCGCCGTCACCGTCGCCGTCGCCGTCCCCGTCGCCGTCACCGTCGCCGGATCCGGGCTGCACGCACGGGGTGCCCGTCTGTCCCGGAGCCAGCCGCACCTCCATGCCCAGCGTGACCGACTCCCGCTCGCTGATGTTGCCCGAGGTGCTCGGCAGCTCGACCGAGACCGGGATCGGACGCCGCTCCCCCGGAGCCAGCGGTCCGGTCGTCAGCAGCCGGCAGCCGTCCGGCTGCTCGGCGGGCACGCTCACTCCGGACACCCGGACCCGGAAGGTGTCGTCCTCCGCCGTGCCCGCCGGGAGCGAGGTGGTCACGCCACGGGTGATGACGCTCAGGGTCGTGGTCTCGTCGGAGTCGTTGCGCACCCAGAGGTCTGCCCGGGTCGATCCCCCGGGGACGATCCGCGCGTCCTCGTCGAGCAGCGACCCCGACAGGGAGGGCGCCCAGGTCTGACCGTCGCGGGAGAGCAGGAGGTTGGGCTCGGCCGCCGCCGCCGGTGGCGCGAGCAGCACCATCGCCCCCACGGCTCCGAGCAGCTCAGTCCGCATCGTCGCTCACCGCCTGGTGCCGGCGGCGGTCCCGGGCCGCGGACCCGAGGTTCCACAGCGCGTAGGCGAAGAGGGCCACGGCCAGCCCGGTCGCCAGGAGACCCTTGCGCTCGGCGTCCATGCTGGAGGCGACGTGCCCGATCCACGGCACGTGGTAGCGGACGACGCCGCGGGCCTGCTGCTGGCCGATCTCGGTCTCGTCCGGAGTCTCGTTGGCGTCGCCCTGGGTGGTGTACCGGGGCTTCCCGTCCGTGCCGTAGGAGACCTCGACGACCCGGTGGGTGACCAGGGTCGGGTCGTCCGGGTACGGCATGAAGGTGATCGTGGTGCCGACCCCGATCTTCTCCTCGGCCTCCTCGACCGTCTCGACGGGCTCGACAAAGACCTGGCTGCCGGCCGGGTAGGTCGGCTCCATCGAGCCCGACAGGATCGTCAGCGGCACGTAGCCGCGGGCGCGCGGGTAGGCCACCGTGACGACGAGGACGAGGCAGAGGACGACGAGCAGCACGAGGAGCGGCCACCGCAGGACCCTGCCGAGCGCACCAGGGCGTCGGCCGTCCTCGGTCCCCGGCTCGGAGGGCGTCGTCGAGGTCATGGCATGTTGTGCGGGCCGGCGTCCGGGTTCTGCAGCGGCGTGTGGCACTGCCACCGCCAGAGGAAGCCGAAGAGCCTGACCGCCTCGGCCCGGGCGATCCACGACGACTCGACGTAGCGGGACTTGTCGCCGGCGAAGGGGTAGCCGCGCAGCTTGAAGCTGCGGATGACGTTGAAGTTGTTGTCGATGTCGCCGGCATAGAGACCGGCGATGCTGCGCTCGCTGCCGGAGGCGACCGAGTCCCACACCTCCCAGCCGCCGTTGGAGGTCTGGCGCATGATGTCCCAGCCCCCGGCCATGGCAGGCGTCGCGACCGGGTTCACGTAGCTGTCGGTCGGCGCATCCGGCCAGCCCCAGAAGAACCCGCCGTAGTACCCGCTGCCTGACGGGGCGCCGGAGGGGTAGGTGGTCCGGCAGACGTCGGAGGTGGCCGGGGTGACCGGCGACGGCATCGCCAGGCGGTACCGGCTCGTGACGGTCTGCTCCGGCGAGGCCCAGGTAGCCGGCGCCTCCGAGCGCTGGCCGACGACGGTGGTGATGTCCAGGGCGCGACCGGCGTGGTTGAGCAGCAGGGAGCGCTGGCCCGCGGTCGTGTCGGTGTTGTAGCCGTGCCGCACCTGCGGGCACAGGGTCTGGCTGCCCTGGGGGGCCAGGGTGGCGCCGGCCACCTTCGTCGAGGGCCGGGTGTAGGTGGTGCCGTCGGTGATGCTGCCCTGGCCCCGTGCCTGCCAGTAGCTGGACTGCGAGCCGGTGCCGCAGGCACCGGTGCCGATGGTGTAGTCGAGCGCGGTCTGGTTCAGGATGGTGTTGCTGTCGCCGCCCACGACCTTGGTGACGCGAGTGCTCTTCACGTCGACCCAGCTGGAGTGCCGCGTCGACCGGTTGCTCAGGGTGATCGCGGCCGAGCTCTTCCAGGCCGCGCCCGGGCAGGTCGGCGTGACCCCGTCGGGGACGTTCGTCGCGGTCATCGCGAAGGTGTCCGAGCTCGGTCCCGTGACCTGAGAGGACGCCGTGTCGCGCCACTGCGCCTCGGTGCCCCCGGACGGGCCGAGGGTCACGACGAGGCCGCCGGCGAGCGCCACCGCGGCGGCGGTGGTCAAGGTGCGGCTGCGCGCCACGGGCCCTCCTCAGGTCTGGGTGAAGGTGAAGCTGACGGTGCCGTCGTAGAGCTGCTGGCTGGTCAGCGCGCTGCCCCAGGCGGTACCGGAGCGCGACGGCGGCACGGTGATCGCCGCGCGGACGGTGTACGTCCCGAGGCCCTGGCCGGAGGCGACCGACACCGGGAAGGTGGCGGTCGACCCGGTGACCGGGCCCCCGGAGGGTGGTGTGGTCGTCGTGCTCGTGGTGGCGCTGCCGCTGAGCTGCGACAGCGATGCCGAGGTGAGCCCGCGGGCGTCCATCTGCATCGTGCCGGTGAGGTTGTCCCCGGTGGCGGTGAGCGTGGCCCGCTCGATGACCACGACCCGGTCCCCGGGGATGAGGGCCTCCCGCGCGATCGTGCCGGTGATGACGCGACACTCGGTGAACCCCGCGTCGGGCGTGCATCCCGTGGACGAGGCGTAGGTGCGCGAGCCGACCGGCTGCCGCGAGTGCAGCTCGGCGCGCGAGGGCTCGCTCGTCGTGCTGACGCCGCCGGAGGTGATCGTGCCCGGCTCGCGCTCGACCCGGTCCACCCAAGAGGCGCTCGTGCTGCCGGTGCCCGTGAGCACGACCAGCCCGAGCGCCGCGGCCGCGGCGGCTCGGACCAGCCGGGCTGACGGGCTCACCGGGATCAAGGGTTCGGCGTCTGGACCAGCGAGATCTCCATCGAGCTCAGGTCGAGGGAGGTGTCCTCGCCGCCGTCGGGGTCGGTGACGGTGCCCTCGCCGAACGGCATCTCGATGCGCACGACGGCGTCGAAGGACTCCCCGCTGTTGTCCGGGGTCAGGGTCTGCGTCGCCGCGCCGTCGAGGGTGGCGATGGTCGTGACGAAGTCGGCGAGCTCACCGGTGGCGGTGGACAGGTCGCTCTCGAGCTCGGCCTCGAGGTTGTCGCCGACGAGGTCCTGGGTGATCGTCGCGCGGTACTCGATGGTGTCACCCGGGACGACGCGGAAGGTGCTGGCGTCGAGCTCGGTGTCGTCGCCGGTGGCCGTGGTGCCCTTGGTGTCGTACCAGGTCCCGGCGCTCACCTCCATGTCGAGGTGACCGGCGGTCACGGTGCCGCCGTCGAGGTTCTCCGACTCGCTCCACTGAGCGAAGGTGCCGCCGGCAGCAGTGAGCAGGACGATCCCCGCGCCCACGGCGACGACGGACTTGGTGTTTCGGGACATGGCCATGTGGCGCACTCTTCGGGTTCGGGGGCACCTGCCCCGCGTGGTGATGGTGTTCGGGATCCGGAGATGACATGGATCGACGACCCGAAGGGCTGCGCTGCAGCCCGTCCTCCCTGCCCAGGGATTTACTGGGCGGTGTTCAACTACTCTTGCCTATTCGCGACCTGGCGGCCCGCGGCCTGCCTGCTCATGACCTGGCTAGCCCGCGTCGACCGGCAGCCAGGCGATGGCCGGCTCGGCCAGGCTGCCCAGCCACACCCGCCCGTCCTGCTCCCGCACCCCGGTGGCCATGTGCCAGCCGGCGGCGTCGGCACCCAGGTCGTGCACCACCGTGCCGCCGGCGTCCACGGCCACCACCCGGACGCTGCGGCGGGGTCGGGGCTTGGCCACCTGCGGCACCCGGCGCGCCAGCGTCCGCACCAGCCCCGGCGAGCGCTGCAGCATCCCGAGCGCCGGGTCGGGCGGGGCCGCGACCGTCACCCACACCAGCCCGTCGCTGCCGCGGCTGATGTTGTCCGGGTAGCCGGGCAGGTCGGCGCAGAGCAGCCCGCCGTCGCTCGGGGCGCTCGACCGACCGGCCTGCCCGGGCTCGTGACCGGCCAGCGGACGACCGTCGACCAGACCCACCCGCCGCACCCGGCGCAGCGCCGTCTCGGCGACGTAGACGGCCGACTCGTCGGCCGCCAGGGCGACGCCGTTGGCGAAGGCGAGCCCGTCCAGGACGGTCTCGACGTGCCCGGTCGGGCTGCGCCGCAGCAGCCGACCGGTGCACGTGTGCTGCATGAGGTCGTCCTCCCACTGCTCGATGCCGAAGCGGCGGGAGGAGTCGGTGAACCAGATCGTCCCGTCCTCGGCCGCGGCGGCGTTGTTGACGAAGCGCAGCGGCACCCCGTCGACCTCGGTCACCAGCTCTTCGAGATGACCGTCGTCGGGCCGCACGGCGAGCAGCCCGCGCCGGGCGTCGCAGACCAGCAGCCGGCCGTCGGGCAGCCACTCCAGGCCCAGCGGACGTCCGCCGGTGCGCACCACCCGGCGGGTCCCGGCCCCCTCGGGGTCCACGGCGTGGATGCACCCGTCGGCGGTACCGGTCCAGACGGTGCCGTCCCCGGCGACGAGCACGTCCTCGGCGCCCGGCCCGGGCACCCCGAGCACGGTGAGCGGACGGGTGACGGGCGAGCAGACGGCCATGACACCAGCCTATGCGGGCCGCCCGGGACCGTCCTGAGGAACGCGGAACGTCCCACCTATGCTGGCGGCGTGCCCATCCGAACCAGCACCGACGCCGCGGTCACGACGATCACCATCGAGCGGCCCGAGCGCCGCGGGGCCCTCAACCTCGCCCACCTCGAGGAGCTCGACGCCGCGGTCCGGCAGGCGGTCGCGGACGGTGCCCGGGCGCTGGTGCTGACCGGCAGCGACGGGCACTTCTGCGCCGGCGCCGACCTCACCGAGCTCGAGGACGTCTCCTTCACCGTCCGCCTCGGCGAGGTGCTGCAGCACCTGGCCTCGCTCCCGATCACGACGGTGGCCGCCATCTCCGGCTCGTGCATGGGCCTGGGCATGCAGCTCGCCCTGGCCTGCGATCTGCGGGTCGTCGCCGACGGGTCCCGCTTCGCCGTGCCGGTCGCCCGCCTCGGGCTGATGGTCGACCGGTGGACCCTGGACCGGCTGCGGCGGCACGTCGGCGAGGGCACCGCCCGGGCGATGGTGCTCACCGCCGAGGTGCTCGACGCCGACGACGCCTGGCGCCTGGGGCTGACCCAGCGTCGCGGCGACCTGGGCAGCGCCCAGGAGCTGGCCGCGCGAGCGGTCCCGCTGGCGCCGCTGACCCAGTCCGGCTCCAAGCGGGGGCTCGACCTCGCCGACGGCGAGGACGGTCGGGCCTACGAGGAGGCCTTCGCCGCCGCCTGGGCCAGCGAGGACCTCGCCGAGGGCCGGGCCGCCTTCGCCGAGCGCCGCTCCCCCACCTTCCGCGGCCGCTGATGGCACCGCACGCCGACGCCAGCGTCCGCGGCGCCACCGAGAACGACGCCCCGGCCGTCGGGCTGGTCCAGGCGCTGGTGTGGCAGGAGGCCTACGACGGGGTGGTGCCCCCGGAGGTGCACGCCGCCTTCGAGCCGCAGTCCTTCGCCACCGCCTGGCGGGAGTCATTGCGCCGGCCACCGGAAGGGGTGCACCGGCTGCTCGTGGCCTGCGCCGGCGAGCAGGTCGTCGGCTTCGCGGCGATCGGCCCGAGCCAGGACCCGGACGCCTCGCCGGCCACCGGCGAGATCACCGCGATGGGCGTGCACCCGCAGGCCCGGCGGCAGGGGCACGGCTCCCGCCTGCTCAACGCCGCCGTCGACCTGCTGCGCGAGGCCGGGGCCGAGCACGTCGCCGCCTGGACCCTGGCCCGGCACGAAGGGGTGCGCGCCTTCCTCGGCGGCGCCGGGCTCACCCCGGACGGCGCCTACCGCGACCGGGTGGTCTCGCCGGAGGGCGCCACGGCCCGCGAGGTGCGGCTCGTCGCCACCCTCGACGCGCCCACGCAGGAGTGACCGGCCGGTCCGCGCAGCAGCGGGCCAGGCTCAGATCCCGAGGTAGTGCTCCAGCCCCACGGTCACGCCGGGGTGCGCGCCCACCTCGCGGATGCCGGTGAGCACCCCGGGCATGAAGGAGACCCGGTCGAAGGAGTCGTGCCGGATCGTCAGCTGCTCCCCCTCGCCGCCGAGCAGCACCTCCTGGTGAGCCACCAGGCCGCGCAGCCGCACCGCGTGCACCGGCACGCCGTGCACCAGGGCACCGCGCGCCCCGTCCGGGTCGTCGGTGGTGGCGTCCGGGACCTCGCCGAGGCCGGCCTCGGCGCGTGCCTGGCCGATCATCTCGGCGGTGCGCGCGGCGGTGCCGCTGGGGGCGTCCACCTTGCGCGGGTGGTGCAGCTCGACGACCTCGACCGACTCGTAGAAGCGCGCCGCCTGCTGCGCGAACTGCATCATGAGCACCGCCCCGATGGCGAAGTTGGGCGCGATGAGCACGCCCACCTCGGGCCGCTCGGCGAGCTGCTCGCGCAGCGCCGAGAGCTTCTCCTCACCCCAGCCGCTGGTCCCGACGACGACGTGCACCCCCTGGCGCACGCAGCGGGCGACGTTGCCGGGGCTGACGTCCGGGACGGTGAAGTCGACGGCGACCTGGGCGCCGCCGAGGTCGCCGAGGTCGTCCCCCTCGTCGAACCGGGCCACCAGCTCGGTGCCCGGGGCGGCCTCGACCGCCTCGCAGACCGTCGCACCCATGCGCCCGCCGGCGCCGATCACTGCCACCTGGATCGTCATGACGCCACTCTAGTGAGCCCGGACCCACCCCCTCGGCACGCGCCCGGCTGCCCGGCGGAGAGCCCGCCTCAGCGGACGGGCACCCGGCAGGACACGCCGAGCGATCCCGGCGGTGTTCACCTTTCGTTCACCTTGGTGCTAGTCTTTGGTGAACGGAAGATGAACAGGAGGTGTCCACCATGACTGTCACCACGCTTCGTACGCCCCAGCGCTCCGAGCGGCTCACGCTCACCTGGGTGCCCGTCCGCGGTGCGGACGGCCGGACCCGCATGGAGATGCGCTGGACCGACAACACCCGTCGCGCCAGCCGTCGCTCGGCCGCCTGACCACGGATCGTCGGCAGCACGCCCGCTGCCTCGCCTCGGCCGCGTCACCGCACCGGTGACGGGGCCGAGCTGCGTCTGGGGTGCGTCCGAGGTGCGTCCGGGCGGGCAGCCGCCGCGCCGCCCACCACTGGGTCGTGCCCGGCCCCGCCGAACGCACGAGACGGGCCGGCTCCCGTCGTGCAGGAGCCGGCCCGTCGTCGTGGTCCGAGGGACGAGGTCAGCCCTCGTCGCCCTCGCCGGAGGCGTCGGAGCCCTCGTCGCCACGGCCGCCACCGCGACGGCGGCGTCGGCCGCCCTCACGACGCTCGCCGTCGCCGTCACGACCGCCGTCACGACCACCGCGGTCGCCACGGTCACCGCCGCGGTCGCCCTGGCCGGAGTCCAGCTCGGCCTGCTGCTCGTCGGTCAGCACGGCGGCCAGGCTGAGCTTGCCGCGCGGGTCGACCTCCTTCAGCTCGACCTGGACCTTCTGGCCGACGCCGAGGACGTCCTCGACCGCGTCGATCCGCTTGCCGCCGACGAGCTTGCGCACCTCGGAGATGTGCAGCAGGCCGTCCTTGCCCGGCAGCAGCGAGACGAACGCGCCGAAGGTCGTCGTCTTGACCACCGTGCCGAGGAAGCGCTCCCCGACCTCGGGCATCTGCGGGTTGGCGATCGCGTTGATCGCGTTCCGCGCGGCGTCCGCGGACGGGCCGTCGGTGGCGCCGATGAAGACGGTGCCGTCGTCCTCGATGGAGATGTCCGCGCCGGTGTCGTCCTGGATCTGGTTGATCATCTTGCCCTTCGGGCCGATGACCTCACCGATCTTGTCGACCGGCACCTGGACGGTGATGATCCGCGGGGCGGTCGGGGCCATCTCGTCGGGGGTGTCGATGGCCTCGTTCATCACGTCGAGGATGTGCAGACGCGCGTCGCGGGCCTGGGTCAGCGCCCCGGCCAGCACCGACGCCGGGATCCCGTCGAGCTTGGTGTCGAGCTGGATCGCGGTGACGAACTGCTTGGTGCCGGCGACCTTGAAGTCCATGTCGCCGAAGGCGTCCTCGGCGCCGAGGATGTCGGTCAGCGCGGCGTACTGCGTCTGACCGTCGACCTCGTCCGAGACCAGGCCCATGGCGATGCCGGCGACCGGGGCGCGCAGCGGCACACCGGCGTTGAGCAGCGACAGGGTGGACGCGCAGACCGAGCCCATCGACGTCGAGCCATTGGAGCCCAGCGCCTCGGAGACCTGACGGATCGCGTACGGGAACTCCTCGCGGCTCGGCAGCACCGGCAGCAGGGCACGCTCGGCGAGCGCACCGTGCCCGATCTCGCGGCGCTTCGGCGAGCCGACCCGGCCGGTCTCACCGGTCGAGTACGGCGGGAAGTTGTAGTTGTGCATGTAGCGCTTCTTGGTGACCGGGCTCAGCGAGTCGATCTGCTGCTCCATCTTGAGCATGTTGAGCGTGGTGACACCCATGATCTGGGTCTCGCCGCGCTCGAAGAGCGCCGAGCCGTGCACCCGCGGCAGCACCTCGACCTCGGCGCCCAGGGCGCGGATGTCGGCGAGGCCACGGCCGTCGATGCGGACCTTGTCGCGCAGGATGCGCTGGCGGACCAGCGCCTTCTGCAGGCTGCGGAAGGCGGCGGAGATCTCCTTCTCGCGGCCGGCGAAGGCCCCGGGGGCCTCCGGCGTGCCGGCCAGGTCGGCCTTCAGGCCGTCCTTGATCTCGTCCAGCCGGTCCTCGCGCTCCTGCTTGGCCGCGATGGTCAGCGCCTCCGCGGTCGGGCCGGAGACGGCCTGCTCGACGGCGGCGTAGGCGTCGTCCTCGTAGTCGAGGAAGATCGGGAACTCCTCGACCGGCTTCGCCGACCGGGCGGCGAGGTCGGCCTGGGCCTCGCAGAGGACCTGGATGAAGCGCTTGGACGCCTCGAGGCCCTCGGCGACGACCTCCTCGGTCGGCGCCTGCTTGCCCTGGTTGGTCACCAGGTCCCAGGTGGCGTCGGTGGACTCGGCCTCGACCATCATGATCGCCACGTCGTCGCCGACCATCCGCCCGGCGACGACCATGTCGAAGGTGGAGCGCTCGATGTCCGAGAAGTTCGGGAAGGCGACCCACTGGCCGTCGATGAGCGAGACGCGCACGGCACCGATCGGCCCGGAGAAGGGCAGACCGGAGATCTGGGTGGACGCGGACGCGGCGTTGATCGCCAGCACGTCGTACTGGTGGTCCGGGTGGACCGAGAGCACGGTGATGACGACCTGGACCTCGTTGCGCAGGCCCTTGACGAAGGACGGGCGCAGCGGGCGGTCGATGAGCCGGCAGGTGAGGATGGCGTCGGTGCCGGGGCGGCCCTCACGCCGGAAGAAGCTGCCGGGGATACGTCCGGCGGCGTACATCCGCTCCTCGACGTCCACGGTCAGCGGGAAGAAGTCGAAGTGGTCCTTCGGGGTCTTGCCGGCCGCGGTGGTCGACAGGAGCATCGTCTCCTCGTCGAGGTACGCGGCCACGGCGCCCCCGGCCTGCTTGGCCAGGCGGCCCGTCTCGAACTTCACGGTGCGGGTGCCGAAGGAACCGTTGTCGATGGTCGCCTCGGCGGTCTGGATCTCTGGACCCTCCATTGGGCCCTCGCTTTCTCTCTAGCGGTCCCGGTCATCGTCGTTGTGCCGGGAGGTGTCTCTTGGTCTGCGCGGACGGGCGGCCTCGGCCGCCCTCCCCGGGGTCCGGCGTCCTCGCCGGTCGGGACCGTGCCGCGCGCACGGGAGCTTGGGTGGTTGCGCGCGAAGGGGGCGCCTCCCGGGTGATCGGGAGGCGCCCCCTTCGCGTCAGGTCATCGGCGCAGGCCGAGCCGCTTGATCAGCGAGCGGTAGCGCTCGATGTCGGTGGTCTCGAGGTAGCGCAGCAGACGACGCCGGCGGCCGACGAGCAGCAGCAGACCACGACGGCTGTGGTGGTCGTGCTTGTGCTCGCGGGAGTGCTCGGTGAGGTCCTTGATGCGCTGGGTCAGGAGGGCGACCTGCACCTCCGGGGAGCCGGTGTCACCGTCGCCGGTGCCGTACTCGTCCATGATCTGCTTCTTCACGTCAGCGGTCAGCGGCATGCTGGGACACTGCTCCTTGTCTGGGTCGTTGCGCGGCGCGCCCGGGCTGGTCCACCGGGGCTCTGTCGGTCCGCGGCCGATCTCACGGCACCCTCAACGATACCGGGCGCAGGCCCACGGGCCATAATCGCCCATCCGAGGGGCCAGGCGGCGCCGAAGGCCAGGTCGATCCGCGAGCCGCCCGGCACCGCGGCACCCCCGGACCACCACGCACCGAGAGCAGGAGAGCGATGACCGCACCGTCCGCCGAGACCCGACCCGCCGACGCCCCGGCGCCCGGCACCGCAGGTGGCCGGGAGCCCGTGGCCTCCGCCCTCGAGGAGGCGCTGCGCCCGGTGCTGCGCGGCGGCCTCCCGGTGCGGCTGCGCGCCTGGGACGGGTCCGTCGCCGGACCGGCCGAGGGCCCCACGGTGCTCGTGCACCGCCCGGACGCGCTGCGACGCCTGCTGTGGAGCCCAGGCGAGCTGGGCGCGGCCCAGGCCTTCGTCACCGGCGCGGTGGACGTCGACGGGGACCTCGGCGAGGCACTCGACCGGGGCCGCGCGGCGGTCGCCGAGCGCGGACTGACCCGCCCCTCCCCCACCGACCTGGCCCGGACGCTGGCCGCGCTGGGCCGGATCGCCAAGGACCACGGCGCGCTCGGTCGCCCGCTGCCGCCGCCGGCGACGCAGGCGGTGCTGCGCGGCCGGCTGCACACCCTGGGGCGGGACCGTCGGGCGATCAGCCACCACTACGACGTCTCCACCGACTTCTACGAGCTCGTGCTCGACCCGCAGATGGCCTACTCCTGCGGCTGGTACGGCGACGACCTCGCCGCTGACGGCGTCCTGGCCGACGCGCTCGACCCGGCCGCCGAGGAGGCCGCGCTGGAGAAGGCGCAGGGGGCCAAGCTCGACCTGGTCTGCCGCGCGATCGGTCTGCGCGCGGGCATGCACCTGCTCGACGTGGGCTGCGGCTGGGGCAGCCTCACCCTGCACGCCGCCGAGCACGTCGGCGCCCGGGTCACCGGCGTGACGATCTCGGCGGAGCAGCAGGCCTTCGTCCAGGCGCGGGTGGAGCAGCGCGGGCTCGGTGACCGGGTGGAGGTGCGGCTGCAGGACTACCGCGAGGTCGACGACGGCCCGTACGACGCGGCCGCCTCGCTGGAGATGGGCGAGCACGTCGGCCAGGGCAGCTACCCGACCTACGTCGAGGCGCTGCGGCGCAACGTCCGGCCCGGCGGCCGGGTGCTCATCCAGCAGATGTCGCGGCGCACCCGGCCGGGCGGCGGGGCCTTCATCGAGTCGTTCATCGCCCCGGACATGCACATGCGCCCGCTCGGCGAGACGGTCGAGCTCATCGAGGCCGGCGGCCTCGAGGTGCGCGACGTGCGGGCCATGCGCGAGCACTACGTGCGCACCGTGGACGGCTGGATCGCCCGCTTCGAGGAGAACCACGACGCGATCGTCCACCTGGTCGGCGAGGAGATGGCCCGGGTGTGGCGGCTCTACCTCGTCGGCGGCCGGCAGGCCTTCCGGGACGGCCGGATGGGCGTCGACCAGATCCTCGCCCGACGACCCGAGGCTCGCTGACGCGCACGAAGGGTCCGGGAGGTCTACCGTTGAGCCGTTCACCTGCACCGACGCGGTGAGCAAGCCTCAGGCGCGTCGGTCCCGACGGCCCGGAGGCACGCCATGACCTCACCCGCCACCGCCCCGGCACCCGGTGCCGACGGCGGCTACCACATCGCCAAGGTCGTCCAGCTGGCCGTGGTGGCCGCGCTCGGCGGCTTCCTCTTCGGCTTCGACACCTCGGTCATCAACGGCGCGGTGGACCCGCTCGCCGACGAGTTCGGCCTAGGCTCCGGGATGACCGGCTTCACCGTCTCCTCGGCGCTGCTGGGCTGCATGGCCGGTGCCTACCTCGCCGGTCGGCTGGCCGACCGGATCGGCCGGATCCGGGTGATGGTCCTGGCTTCCGGCTTCTTCACCATCTCGGCGATCGGCTCCGGCCTCGCCTTCGGCGCCTGGGACATGATCTTCTGGCGGGTCCTCGGCGGCCTCGGCGTCGGCGCCGCCTCGGTCATCGCACCGGCCTACATCGCCGAGATCTCCCCCGCCCCGATCCGCGGCCGGATGGGCTCGCTGCAGCAGCTGGCGATCGTCATCGGCATCTTCGTCGCGCTGCTCTCGGACTTCGCGCTGGCCGCGGCGGCCGGCGGCGCCGCCGAGGAGCTGTGGTTCGGGCTGGCCGCGTGGCGCTGGATGTTCATCGCCGAGGCGATCCCGGCGGTGGCCTACGGCGTGCTCGCGCTGACCATCCCCGAGTCGCCGCGCTTCCTCATCCGCCAGGGCGACGAGCGCACCGCGCGCGAGGTGCTCAGCGAGGTGCTCACCACCGGCATCGACACCCGGATCAAGGAGATCAAGCGCACCATCGCCGCGGACCGGCGCTCCTCCTTCGCCGACCTCAAGAAGCCCGGGGGCGGCCTGCTCCCGATCGTGTGGATCGGCGTCGCGCTGTCGGTCTTCCAGCAGTTCGTCGGGATCAACGTCATCTTCTACTACTCGACGACGCTGTGGCAGGCGGTCGGCATCTCCGAGGACGAGGCGCTGCAGCGCACGGTCATCACCTCGGTGACCAACATCGTCGTCACCGTCGTGGCGATCGCGCTCATCGACAAGATCGGCCGCCGGCTGCTGCTGCTCATCGGCTCGGCCGGGATGACGGTCAGCCTCGGCATCATGGCCTGGGTCTTCAGCCAGGCGGACATCGTCGTGAACTCGGCCGGCGAGTCGGTGCCCGTGCTCTCGGACTCGGCGGCGATGACCGCGCTGGTCGCGGCGAACGCCTTCGTCGTCTTCTTCGGCGCGTCCTGGGGCCCGGCGGTGTGGGTGCTGCTCGGCGAGATGTTCAACAACACGATCCGCTCGCTGGCCATCGGGATCGCCGCGGCCGCGCAGTGGCTGGCGAACTTCGCCATCTCCACGAGCTTCCCGTCGATGGCCGACATCGGGCTGTGGTTCGCCTACGGCTTCTACACCTTCTTCGCGCTGCTGTCCTTCTTCTTCGTCATGAGGTTCGTGCCGGAGACGAAGGGCAAGGAGCTGGAGGACATGCAGTAGCCACGAACGCACCCGGTCCGAGGGCGGTCGCCCTCGGACCGGGTCGCTCAGAGGTTGATCATGTGGCCGGCGATGCCCTCGACGGCCTCCTTGACCGACTCGGTCAACGTCGGGTGCGCGAAGACGTTGCGGGCCACCTCGTCGGCGGTCAGGTCCCACTTCTGGGCGAGGGTGAGCACCGGCAGCAGCTCGGTGACGTCCGGCCCGATCATGTGCGCGCCGATGATCTCGTTGTGCTCGGCGTCGGCGACGACCTTGACGAAGCCGACCCCGTCGGCCAGGCCCATCGCCTTGCCGTTGGCGCTGAAGGGGAACTTCGCCGTCTTGACGTCGTAGCCCTTCTCCTTGGCCTGCTCCTCGGAGTAGCCGAAGGAGGCGATCTGCGGGTGGCAGTAGGTCGCCCGCGGGATGAAGTCGTACTCCACCGGCATCGTCTCGGCGCCGGCCAGGTGCTCGGCGGCGACGACGCCCTGGGCCTCGGCGGTGTGCGCCAGCATGAGCTTGGCCGTGCAGTCGCCGATGGCGTAGACCCCGTCGACGTTGGTGCGGCCGTACTCGTCGATGGCGATGGCGCCCTTCTCGGTGAGCTCGACGCCGATGTCCTCCAGGCCGAAGCCCTCGACCCGGGGGGCGAAGCCGATCGCCGAGAGCAGCTTGTCGGCCTCGAGGACCTCGCTCTCCTCCCCCTTCGTCACGGTGACCTTGACCCCGGAGCCGGTGTCCTCGACCTGCTCGACCTTGGTGCCCAGGCGCACGTCGACGCCGAGCTTCTTGTAGTGCTTGAGGAGCTCCTTGGAGACCTCCTCGTCCTCGGTCGGGACCATCCGGTCGAGGAACTCGACGATGGTGACGTCGACGCCGAAGTTCTTCATGACGTAGGCGAACTCGACCCCGATCGCGCCGGAGCCGGCGATGATGATCGAGCCGGGCAGCTCCTCGTCGAGGATCTGCTCCTCGTAGGTGACGACGTTCTCGCTGACCTCGACGCCCGGCAGCATCCGGGTGACCGCACCGGTGCCGATGATGAGGTTGTCGAAGGTGATGCTCTGGGTCTCGCCGTCGTTGAGGTCCACGTCCATCGAGGTCGGGCTGGTCAGGGTCCCCCAGCCGTCGATCTCGGTGATCTTGTTCTTCTTCATGAGGAAGTGGACGCCCTTGACGATGCCGGCGCTGACCTTGCGGGAGCGGGCGTGCGTCGGGCCGTAGGACATCGTGGCGTCGCCCTCGATGCCGAAGGTCTTCTTCTCGTGGGTCAGGGTGTGCGCCAGCTCGGCGTTCTTGATCAGCGCCTTGCTGGGGATGCAGCCGACGTTG
Organism: Janibacter alkaliphilus; assembly: GCF_013408565.1. Taxonomy (NCBI): domain Bacteria; kingdom Bacillati; phylum Actinomycetota; class Actinomycetes; order Micrococcales; family Intrasporangiaceae; genus Janibacter; species Janibacter alkaliphilus. The sequence goes on from NZ_JACBZX010000001.1 coordinate 3,180,093, forward strand.
AGGCAGACCCCGCCCCAGTACTTCTTCTCGACGACGGCCACCTTCTTCCCGAGCTGGGCCGCGCGGATCGCCGCGACGTACCCACCAGGACCGGCACCGAGGACCACGACATCGAAGTCAGACATGGCTCCACCCTAGTGCGGGCGGGGGCCGCGCATGCAGCCGGGACGCGCGCGAGCCGCCGGGCAGATCGCCCGGCGGCTCGCGTGCTCCCGCGGGTGCGGGTCAGCCCTGGCTGAGCGACTCGGTGCAGGTGGTCTGAGCGTCCTGGAAGAGGCTCACGTCGTCGGGGTTGACGTTGTTGACCTCGCTGTCGGCGAGCGCCTGCAGCGTCTGCACGGAGGCGTCGTCGTAGATCTCGTCGACGAGGCAGGTGGTGGCCTGGTCGACGGCGTCCTCGGGCAGGCTGCTCATCATCTCGGTGACGATGGCGCTGTAGCCGTCGATGACGTCCTGCTTCGGCGGCTTCTCGCCGGAGTCGGCGGCCGCGCTGCTCGAGGAGCTGGAGGTCTCCGACGTGCTCTCCGAGGAGCTGCTGGTCTCCTCCGGGGTCTCGCTGGAGGTCTCGCTCGCGGTGTCCTCCGAGGTCTCGCTGGCGGTGTCCTCCGAGCTGGACTCGGCCGAGCTGGAGGTAGACGTGGCGGTCTCCTCGCTGTCGTCGCCGCAGGCGGCGAGGCCGCCGACGAGGGCGAGGGACATGAGCACCGACAGGCCGGTGCGACGGGTGCGCTGCATGGTGTGGCTCCTTGGGTTCAGGACGGGACGCGCCACGGTCCTGCTGGGAGCCCCGGCCACCCGTGGACGCGCACCGGCAGCCTGCACGGCTGCCGGACGCGGTCCGCGGACCGTCCCCTGCCCTCCCATGGTGCAGGCAGGACGCTAGCCCATGGGGGTACCGAGCCGCACCCTCGTCCTCGGGCTGGGACCGCTCAGCCGCGCTCGTGGGCGGCCAGGTGCTCGTGGATGTCGGCGGCGATCCCGGCCGCCGTCGAGCCGCCGGTACCCCCTTCGTCGACGACCACGGCGACCACGTAGCGCGGGTCGGAGGTCGGCCCCCAGGAGACGAACCAGGAGGTGTCCTCCTCACCGAAGACCTCCGCGGTCCCGGTCTTGCCGGCCACCGACCAGGCGGGCAGGTCGGCGTCGGCGAAGGCCGAGGCCGCCGTGCCCTCGGTGACCACGTCGGCCAGCGCGTCCCGGATCAGCGCGCCGGACCCCTCGGGGATGTCCACCTGCTCCGGCTCGGGCGCCGGCAGCTCCTCCTGCTGCCCGTCGACCGTGACGAGCGCGTCGCCGAGGTGCGGCTGCGGCTCGCTGCCGGCCCGGGCGATGGTGCCGTAGACCTGGGCCATCTGCAGCAGGGTCGTGGTGACGTCGCCCTGGCCGATGGAGAGGTTGACCTCGTCGCCGGGCTGGTAGCGGTAGCCGCGGCGGCAGGTCTCCTCGGCGAGCCTCGTGAGGTAGTCGGCCCGGCTCTCGTCGTCGATCCCGGGGTAGCCGTCCTCGGCCCGGGCGCAGGCCTCGTCCTTGGTCTGCTCCCAGTACTCCCGCTTCCACTCGCGGCCGGGGATGCGTCCGTCGACCTCCCCGGGCAGGTCGACGCCGGTGGCCTCGCCGAGCCCGAACGAGCGGGCGGTCTCGATGAGCGGGTCGCCGTGGTCGCTCTCGGCGTCGATGCCGCCCTGGTCGCGCCACACCTGCTCGGCCACCCGGTAGAAGACGGTGTCGCAGGAGACGACCAGGGCCTGGTGCCAGCTGATCGTGCCGTAGGCCCGGGACTCGAAGTTGCGGAACTCGCGGTCCCCGATCCGGTAGCTCGCGGTGCACGGCACCGGTCGCTCGAGGTCGACCCCGGCCCGGACCGCGCCCGGCAGCGTGACCGCCTTGAAGGTGGACGCCGGCGGCTGCGCGACGCCCAGCACCCGGTCCACGAGCGGGTTGTCGCCGCCGGAGGTCAGCTGCTCGTAGCGCTCCTGGGTGACCGGGCCGCTCCACACCGCGGGGTCGTAGGTGGGCCGGCTGGCCGAGGCGACCACGCCGCCCTCGGCGAGGTCGAGGACGACCGCACCGCCGGAGGTGGCCGGCCGGTCCCGGTCCTGGGCGTCGGCCATCCCGTCGGCCAGGGCCCGCTCTGCGGCCCGCTGCACGCCGACGTCGAGGGTGGTCACGAGGTCCCGGCCCGGCTGCGCGGCGGTCCGCGAGACCTCCTCGACGACCACGCCGCGTCCGTCGACGCGCACCACCCGTTGCCCGGGGCGACCGCGCAGCTCCTCGTCATAGTGCTGCTCCAGCCCGGCGGCGCCGGCCAGGTCGCCCTCGGCCAGCGTCCCGTCGCTCTCGGCGACGGTCTCGGCGTCCGCCCGCGTCAGGTAGCCGATCGTCTGCGGCGCCCCGCCCCCGCCGGCGATCCTCGGGTAGCTGCGGACCGGGCTGGTGACGACCTGCACACCCGGGTAGCGCTCGGGGGTCTCGGTGAGCGCCAACGCCTCCGTCTTGGCCACCCCTTCGACCACCGGCACCGGGACGTAGGCGGAGCCGGGCCAGCAGCGTGGCGGGTCGGCGGCGCCGGGTGCGCCGCACAGGGTGGTGCGGGCCCACAGCTCGTCGACGGGCCGGTCCAGCGCCTCGGCGACCCGCCGCACCAGCGCGCGACCGCCGTCGTCGCTGTCGGCGAGCACCCGCCGGTCGATGGTCACGTCGGTGCGACGGTCGTTGTCGGCGATCGGCACCCCGTCCCGGTCGAGGATCCGGCCGCGCAGCGCGGGCACGGCCACCGTCCGGGTGTCCGGGGCGGCTGCGGCCCCGGCCGCCTCGTCCGGCCCGCTCGCCTGCAGCTGACCGAGCCGGCCGACGAGCAGCGCGGCGAGCAGCGCGAGCACGGTGAGCAGCCCGAGCATGCGCACCTGCAGGTGCGGGGCGCGGCGCATCAGGCCCACCGGCGTCGGACGAGAGCGGCGTCGAGACGCTCCAGCAGGGGCACGACGACGAGGCCGAGGGTCGCGGTGGCAACCAGCTGCCAGGTCAGCGATCCCCAGGCCACCGGGCGGCCGACGGCGAGGTCGAGCAGCACCGGCACGAGCCGGGAGGTGAGGAAGGCCAGCGCGACCACCGGCACCGGCCACCACCACGGGTGCCCGGCCCGGCGGTGCGCGGTCCCGGCCACCCAGCCGGCCGCCCCGAGGGTGAGCGCGGTCAGCCCCAGCGGCTCCCCGCCGGGCGGGGCGAGGTCGAGCAGCCAGCCGCCGACGAGACCGAGGCCGGCGCCGGCGCGTGAGCCGGAGACGAGCGCGGCGGCGACGACGACGAGCAGCACCAGGTCGGGAGGGGCGAGCACGCCGCGGGCGGCGAGGGCGAGCACGAGGGTGAGGGCGAGCAGCACCGCGAGCACCCGCACCGACCAGCGCAGCCGCAGCAGGGCGCCGGCACCGGAGCCGACCCGGGAGCTGACGCCGGGACCGACCCGGCTCATGAGCCGTCCTCGGTGCCGGCCGGGGGGATCAGCACCCCGACGACGTCGACCCCGGCGAGGTCGACCGACGGGGCGACCACGGCCGTGTCGGTGAGCGATCCGGGGCGGTCCGGGACCGAGACCACCTCGCCGACCGCGACCCCCGGCGGGTAGGGGCTCTGCCCGGGGCTGCCGAGGGTGACCACCGCGTCGCCGGCCTCGACCCGGTCGCGGGCCAGGGAGGTCACGACGAGCTCGTCCGCGGCGCGCTCGGTGGTGGGGTCGGCGCCGGTGAGCGAGCCGAGCACCCGGTCGGGCCCGACCCGCACCGCCACCTGGGCCCGGGACGAGCCGAGCACCTCGACGTCGCTGGTGCGTCCGGTGACGTCGACCACCCGGCCGACCAGCCCGTCCGCGGTGATCACCGCGCTGCCGTCCACCACCCCGTCCTGGGACCCGGCGTCGAGGGTGACCTGGGTGGGGCCGGCCGCCCCGGCCCGGCCGATGCCGACCACCCGGGCCGGCAGCAGCTCGTGGTCGCCGGCAGCGGCCGAGCCGCGCAGGTCGGCCAGCTGCTCCGCGGTGGCCGCGTCGTCCTCCAGGGTGCGGACGCGCTCCTGCAGGCGGGCGTTCTCCTCGGCCAGCCGGTCCTGCGCGTCGGCGCCCGGGGCGACGACGCGCTCCAGCGGCCCCAGGACGCTGGAGCCGGCGCCGCGCAGCGGTCCCAGCGGCGCGCCCATGACGTCGGCGACGACGACCAGCAGGGTGAGCCCGAGCAGCGCGGCGAGCAGGCGGCCGGGCAGCGAGCGGGGCATCAGAAGCGGTGGCCGTCGACGAGCACGGGCTGCAGCGCGGCGAAGTCGTCGACGCAGCGCCCGACACCGCGGGCGACGGCACGCAGCGGGTCGGTGGCGGCGGTGACCGGCACCCCGAGCTCGTGCTGCATCCGCGCCTCCAGCCCGGGCAGCAGCGCCCCGCCGCCGGTCAGGGTGACGCCTCGACCGAGCACGTCGCCGGAGAGCTCCGGCGGGCAGCGGTCCAGCAGGGCGCGGACGAGGTCGATGATCTGCCGGACCGGCGGGTCGATCGCCCGGCGCACCTGCCCCGAGCCCAGCTCGACGGTCCGCGGCAGCCCGGTGAGCAGGTCGCGTCCGCGCACCCGGGTGCTGTGCTCCTGGGCCAGCGGGTAGGCCGACCCGACGGCGATCTTCACCTCTTCGGCGCTGCGCTCCCCCAGCAGCAGGGACAGCTCGCTCTTGACGTGCTGGGTGATCGCCTCGTCGAGGGCGTCGCCGGCGACCCGGGCGCTGCGCGAGGCGACGACGCCGCCGAGGGCGAGGATGGCGGCGTCGGTGGAGCCGCCGCCGATGTCGACGACGACGCTGGCCTGGGTGTCGGTCACCGGGAGGGCAGCGCCGATGGCGGCGACCACCGGTTCCTCGACGAGGTAGACCGAGCGGGCGCCGACCCGCAGGGCGGCCTCCTCGACGGCCCGTCGCTCGACCCCGGTGACCTCGCTGGGCACGCAGATCACCATCCGGGGGCGCAGCACCCGGGAGATGCCGACCTGGTCGGTGAAGTAGCGCAGCATCTGCTCGGTGACGTCCGGGTCGGAGACGACGCCGTGCCGTAGCGGGCGGACCGCGCGCATGGTGCCCGGGGTGCGGCCGAGCATCTCCTTGGCGCGGGATCCGGCGGCGACCAGCGCGCCGGAGGCGGCGTCGAGGGCGACGACGGTGGGCTCGTCGAGGACGATCCCCTCGCCCTGACGGTGGATCAGGGTGCTGGCGGTCCCGAGGTCGATCGCCAGGTCAGCGCCCACCCACCACCGACGACCTGCCACGGGAGGATGCTACGTCGGCGTCGGTCAGGACGCGATGCCCGGGAACCAGATGGTGATCTCCCGGGCGGCCGACTCCGGGGAGTCCGAGCCGTGCACGATGTTCTGCTGGACGGCCAGCCCCCAGTCACGGCCGAGGTCGCCGCGGATCGAGCCGGGCGCGGCCTCGGTGGGGTTGGTGGCGCCGGCCAGCGAGCGGAAGCCGGGGATGCAGCCGTGCCCCTCGATGACGGCCGCGGTCAGCGGTCCGGAGGACATGAACTCCAGCAGCGGCTCGTAGAAGGGCTTGCCCTCGTGCTCGGCGTAGTGCTGCGCGAGCTGCTCCCGGGTGGCGGAGGTGACCTGCAGGGCGACCAGGGTGTACCCCTTCGCCTCGATCCGGCGCAGCACCTCCCCGGTGAGGCCGCGGCGGTAGCCGTCGGGCTTGATCAGGACGAGGGAGCGGTCGATCTCGGTCACGCGGCCCACCCTACTGGGAGGCCGGTCCGGCCTCCGCGGCGGCGGTGCGGGCGTCGATCTTCGTCCCCTGCCACTGGCAGTAGCCGTAGAGCGCCCCGAAGACCACCGCGATCGCCAGCATGGTCGGCACCCAGATCGCGCTGAGCAGGGTGAGCCCCTGGACCACCCAGCCGAGCACCGGACCGCCGGGTCGGCGCACCATCCCGGCGGCGAGCAGCGCGAGCACGGCGACCGCGCACATCACGACGAAGGGGGTCAGCCCGAGCGGCAGGTCGCTGCTCTCCTCGACCCGCAGGCCGCGGGCGACGAGCGCGCCGAAGAAGATGACCAGCGCCTGCCCGCCGAGGACGGTGGCGAGCATCCGCCAGGTGAACTTGCCAGGGGCCCGCATGCCGCTCACCCTAGGCGACCCCCTCACCTCCCCTTTATCGGGTAACCCGATAAAGGCTCGTTGTCGGGGGAAGGCTTGTCCGGGGACCGAGAGGTTCTCGACACCGGCTGGCGAAGGGCGTCCTGACGAAGGGCGTCGCCGAGAGGTGCGTGCTGCCCCGGTCGCAGAGCGATGTCAGTCGCGGACCACCGTGACCAGGGCGGCCTCGGCCTGGGCGGCGCTGAGGTGCCCGGCTGAGACGAGCAGCGCCAGCCCGTGGACGGTGCCCCAGAGGGCGTGCGCGATCTCCTCGGTCGGCCCCGCCGGCAGCAGCCCGGCGCGCTGCCCCTCGGCGACGACCTCGGCAAGCTCCGTGTCGAGCTGGGTGAGGTAGGGGATGTTCTCCGGCTTCGGGTCGGCCGGGTCGCACAGCTCGGGATCGAAGACGAGGGCGAAGAGGCTCGGTCGGCGCACGGCGAAGTCGAGGTAGGCCCGGCCGAAGGCGAGCAGCCGCTCCCGTGGGTCGTCCTGCCCGGCCACGCTGTCGTGCTGGTGCGCCGCCAGCCGCCGCAGGCTCTCGGTGCCGCAGGCGGCGACGAGCGCGTCCTTGTCGGCGAAGTGGTGGTAGGGCGCCCCGTGCGAGACGCCGGCCGCTCGGGCCACCTGGCGCAGGCTGAGCCGGGTCGCGGGGGTCTCGACGAGCAGCTCGAGGGCGGCGTCGAGCAGCGCCTGCCGCAGGTTGCCGTGATGGTAGGGCGTCGACGCGCTCCCCTGGGCGGTGTCCACGGCGTCGTGGCCGGCCACATCGCGGCCGACGACTCCCTCAGCATCGGCCGAGCCCTCGCCGGCGGAGACCTCCGAGACAGATCTTGACATGCGCAAGATCCTACGTCAGGCTCAGGATCACCCGAACTAGACAGTGACTAGATCAGGGTGAGACTCGGCCCCACGCCGAGGCGCGACGGCCCTCCTGCATGCAGGGCCGAGCCGCGAACCCGCCCGTCCCGAGATGGAGACCCCGATGACCCAGCTGCTCGTCATTGACGCCCACCCCGACCCCGACTCGCTGTGCGCCGCCCTCGCCGACCGGTACGCCCAGGGCGCGTCCGACCGGACGCAGGTCGCCCGGCTCACCCCGCGCGACCTCGACTTCGACCCGGTGCTGCACCAGGGGCTGCGCGGCGCGCAGCCGCTGGAGCCCGACCTCGTCCGCGCCCAGCAGGAGATCTCCGACGCCCGGCACCTGGCGGTCGTCGCCCCGATCTGGTGGGGCTCGGTGCCGGCCCTGCTCAAGGGCTTCTTCGACCGGGTCTTCGAGGTGCGCTGGGCCTACCACTACAGCCCGCGGGGCCTGCCGGTCGGCCACCTCAAGGGCCGCACCGCCCGGCTGATCCTCACCACCGACTCCCCCGGCTGGTACCTCAACCTGCTCAGCGGTCGCCCGACCGAGCGCCAGGTGGGCCGCGGCACGCTCGGCTTCAGCGGCGTCTCCCCGGTGCGGGTGACCCGTTACGGCCCGGTGCGCAGCTCCGATCTGGCGGGCCGGCAGGGCTGGCTGGACGAGGTCGCCAGGCTCGGCACCAAGGATGCGGCGGGGCTGCCGAGCACCCCGCCGGAGCCGGTGCGGCGGACCGAGCCGGCGACCGTCGGCGCGCACTGAGCCGACCACGGTCGGCGCACGCTGAGCGCGCTCAGCCCTGGGGCAGGTCCTCGGTGCTCTCCGTGCCCAGCAGCATCCGCACCTCCGCGGCCGTGATCACCGACCCGGTGGCGACGACGCCGCCGGCGACGCCCCCTTCGTCGGCCAGCTCGGCGGCCCGGTCCAGGGCGTCCGGCAGGTCGCGGACCACGGTCACCCGGTGCTCGCCGAAGACCCCGACGGCCAGCTCGCCCAGCTGGCGGGCCGACATCGCCCGCGGCGAGGTGGTCTGGCTGATGACCACCTCGTCGAGCACCGGGTCGAGGGCCTCGAGGATCTCGGTGGCCTCCTTGTCCTTGAGCACGGCGAGCACCCCGACGAGCCGGACGAAGGTGAAGGAGTCCTTCAGCGCCGCCGCGAGCGCCCGTGCTCCGTGCGGGTTGTGCGCGGCATCGACGAGCACCGTCGGGCTGCGCCGGACGATCTCCAGCCGGCCCGGCGAGGTCGCCGCGGCCAGCCCGGCGCGCAGCACGTCCTCCTCCAGCGGCTGCTCGCCGCCGCCGACGAAGGCCTCGACCGCGGCCACCGCGACCGCCGCGTTGCTGGCCTGGTGCTCGCCGTGCAGCGGCAGGAAGACGTCGCTGTACTCGGCCGCCAGCCCCTTGATCGAGACCTGCTGGCCACCGATCGCGACGTCCCGCTCGGTGATCCCGAAGTCGTTGCCCTCGAAGGCGATCCGTGCACCGACCTGCTCGGCGCGCTCGACCAGCACGCCGATGACGTCCTCGTCCTCCTGGACCCCGACGAGGGTGATCGCGTCGGCCGCGATGATCCCCGCCTTCTCCTCGGCGATGTCCAGCACCGAGTCGCCGAGGAAGTGCTGGTGGTCCAGCGCGATCGGCCCGACCACGCTCACCGGGGCGTCGACGACGTTGGTCGCGTCCCACGAGCCACCCATGCCGACCTCGACCACCGCCACGTCGACCGGGGCGTCGGCGAAGGCGGCGTAGGCGATCGCGACGAGCACCTCGAAGTAGGTCATCGGCGGCCCACCCTCGGCGACCGAGCGGGAGTCCACGGCCTCGACGAAGGGGGCGACGTCCGCCCAGGCGGCGAGGAAGGCCTCGCGGCTGATGAGCTCACCACCGATGGTGATCCGCTCGCGGATGTCGTGCAGGTGCGGCGAGGTGAAGCGGCCGACCTTCAGGCCCATCTCGCGCAGCAGCGACTCGGCGATCCGCGCGGTGGAGGTCTTGCCGTTCGTGCCGGTCAGGTGGATCACCGGGTAGGTCCGCTGCGGCTCCCCGAGCAGGTCCATCACCGCCTGGATGCGCTCCAGGCTCGGCTGCAGGTCGTGCTCGGGGGCACGGGCGAGGATCGCCTCCTCGAGCTCGCGAACCTGCTTGCGCAGCTCGAGCTGTCGGGCGGCCTCGCGCTGGGCGGAGTCGGGTGCGGGCATGCCGAGCATCCTCCCAGGAGCGCGGCGCACCACGGAAACGGGCGTACCCGCCTGGCCGTGGCGGCGGGGGTCGCAGCGGCCGCGGTCACCCTCCGAGGATCGTCGCCCTCCCCGGCCCGACGACGGTGACGAGCACGAGCAGCAGCAGCCCGCCGCCGAGCCCCGCCGCGATCACGCTGGTCGCCGCCAGGCTGCCGCCACCCCACCACCAGGCCACCCCGGCCACGGCGACGACGAGCAGCATGGGCCCGAGCCACCACAGGATCAGCATGATGATCATCGAGCGCGGCGGGACGGCCTGGATGGCCGGCGGCGAGCGGAAGGCGGCCCAGGTGACCGCAGCCAGGCACACCGGCACGAGCGCCGCCGCGAGCAGCAGGGCGCCGGCCCACGACACCCCGTCGACCGCTCGCCCGCCCGGCGAGCCACCGATGACGAGGACCGCTGCCGCCGCCAGCGTCGGCAGCAGCACCCCGGCGAGCGCGGGCAGGGCCTGGTGCCGCAGCGCCTCCCCCTCGGCGGACCAGCCGAGCAGCGGCGGCGCCCCGGACCGGTCGGCCTGGGCGCGCAGCCCGAGACTCCAGCCGGAGACCCCGAGGTGCAGCAGCACCGCGCCCACCGGCAGCAGCAGCGGCAGGTCGTCGAGCACCGTCCGGGCGAGCACCCAGCCGGCGACGAGCAGCAGCAGGCTGGGCACGACCCAGCCGGTGCCGCGGCGCACCGCGAGCAGGTCGCGGCGCAGCACGATCCCCCGGCCCGGCCGCAGCCGGGCGCGACCGGCGCGCGGCGACCGGACGAGCTGCTCGCGCAGCACCGAGCTCTGGCCGAGCAGCGCGCCCCCGGCGACCAGGGTGGTGCGCTCGGCCTGGGCGAGCAGCGAGGTCACCGACAGCCGACGCAGCTGACCGGCCGGCCGCCAGGCGCTCTGCCCGGCCAGGTCGGGTTCGACGAGCGCCTGACCGGTGAGCCAGACCCGGGCCACGAGGAGCCCGGCCAGCGCACCGACGAGCGCGCACAGGGCCGCACCCAGCGGGCCGGTCACCCCGGCGGACCACAGCGAGAGCCCGAGGAAGAGGGCGAGCACCAGCCCCGTGCCGACCACCCCGCCGAGCGCCAACCACCACCACCGTCGCAGCGCCAGCGCCCGGTCCACCGGTGCGGCGACGACGTGCCGGGTCCACACCGGCGGCGGCGCCACCGGCCCGGTGATCCGGGCGCCGCGCAGCGCGACGAGCAGCAGCCCGAGATAGCCGACGGCCACGAGGACGATGGTCAGCGGGTCGCGGGCCAGGCGCTCGACCTGGTCGCTGCCGAGGGAGGCGAAGATCGTCCGGCCGTAGGGGAAGCCGTAGACCGCAGCCAGCAGGGCGACGACGTAGACGACGTAGGCGACCCCGCCGGCGGACCCGGCCGAGGAGCCGCGTCGCAGCACCGTCAGCGCGCCAGCGACCCGGGACCGGGAGCCGGCGGCGTCGACGGCCGTGTCGAGGGCAGGGGCCTGCTCAGCCACCGGCGGCCTCGTGGTCGGCGGTGGTCAGGGTGAGCACCTCGTCGGCCACCGCCTCGGTCAGCTCGGCGTCGTGGGTGGCCATGAGCACCGTGGCGCCGGCGTCTGCGCGATCACGCAGCACGTCCGCGACGATCGCGCGACGCTCGTCGTCCAGACGCTGCTCGGGCTCGTCGAGGACGAGCACGTCACCAGGCCGGAAGAGCACCAGCGCGAGGTCGACGAGGTGGCTCTGCCCCGAGGAGAGCTGGTGCGGGAAGCGGTCGGCCAGGCCCTCGATCCGCAGCAGGTCGAGCACCCGCCCGGCGCGGTGGTCGACGCTCGCCTCGTCCCCGCCCCAGGAGGCGTCGATGAGCAGCAGGTGCTCCCAGACGGTCAGGTCGCGGTAGGCGGCGCTGCCGCCGAGCAGGGTGGCCACCTGCTGCCGGGTGCGTGGCAGCCGCTCGTCGACGACCTGGTCGCCGATCCGTACGCGGCCGCTGCTCGGGCGCAGCAGCCCGGCGACCACCCGCAGCAGCGTGGTCTTGCCGGAGCCGTTCTCGCCGCGCACCGCCAGGCAGGTGCCCGGCTCGACGGTCGCGCTGACCGGCGCCAGCAAGGGCCTCCGGTCGATGGCGACCGAGACCTCCTCGATGACGACCCGGTTCTCGCGGCCTTCGCTGGCGGCAGCGCCGCTCCCCCCGTCTCCCTTGTCGCCGTCGGTGTCCCCCATCAGGGGACGATCTGGTCGCGCGGGTCCCAGGGCACGAAGGCGGGCAGCTCGCTGGCCCGGGAGGTGAACTCGGCCTCCCGCTTGTCGAGGAAGGCGGCCACCCCTTCCTTGCCGTCGCCCATCGAGGTCTGCTGCATGGCGATCGACTCCACGGCGTGCGCCTCGAAGGGGTGCGTGGCCGCGGAGTTGCGGTAGAGCATCCACCGGGTCAGCGCCACGCCGACCGGGGAGCGGCCCTGGACGAGGCGGCGGGCCAGCTCCTTGGCTGCCGGCAGCAGCTCGTCGGGCTCGTGCACGGAGCGGACGAAGCCGAGGTCGGCCATCTCCTGCGCGCCGCGCACCTCGGCGGTGTAGCAGAGCTCCAGGGCGGTCTGCAGGCCGACGATCCGCGGCAGGAACCAGCTGCTCGCAGCCTCCGGGACGATCCCGAGCCGGCCGAAGACGAACCCGATCTTCGCGCTGCTGGAGGCCAGCCGGAAGTCCATGGCGCAGGTCATCGTCGCGCCGATGCCGACGGCCGGGCCGTTGATGGCGGCGATGACCGGCTTGGGGCAGCGGAAGATCGCCAGGGTCACCTTGCCGCCGGTGTCCCGGATGCCGTCGAGCATGTCCGGGTCGGTGGGCCGCTCGGCGACCTCGGCCGGGGTGGGCTCGCGGTCCTCGGCGATCCCGAAGACGTTGCCCTCGGCGCTGAGGTCCATCCCGGCGCAGAAGGCCCGGCCGGCGCCGGTGACGATCACCGCGCGTGCGCTGTCGTCCTGGCCGGCCCGGGTGATGACGTCGATGAGCTCGTGGTGCATCTGCACGGTGAAGGAGTTCAGCGCGTCCGGCCGGTCGAGGGTGATCGTCGCGATGCCGTCCTCGTCGACGGCGTACCGCAGGGTCTCGTAGGTGCCGTCGGTCATCGGGCGCTCCCTTCGTCCATGGTGGCCCGCAGCTGGGTGGCCGCCTCGTCGTACTCGGTGCACAGCTGCTCGACGAGGTCGGCCACCGGCAGCACCTCGTCGATCGCCGCGACCCCCTGGCCGGCGGACCAGATGTCGCGCCAGGCCTTGCTGTCGCTGGCCGCCCCGTCGTGCGGGTTGGTGACGTGCTCGAGGTCGACCCGGTCGGGCTGGGCGAGCCGCTCCGGGTCGAGGCCCGCCGAGACGATGCTGCCTCGGAGGAAGTTCGCCGGGATCGAGCTGATCGAGGGGGTGTAGACGATCTCGGTGGCGCCGTGGCTGGTGATCATCTCCTTGTAGTCGGTGGTCACCGTGGCCTCCTGCGTGGCCAGGAAGCGGGTGCCCATGTAGGCCAGGTCGGCGCCGGCCGCCTGCGCGGCCAGCACGTCCCGCCCGGTGGAGAGGGCGCCGGCGAGCACCAGCGGCCCGTCCCAGACGCGGCGCACCTCGGCGATGAGCGCGAAGGGGTTGATCGCCCCGGCGTGCCCGCCCGCACCCGCGCTGACGAGGATGATCCCGTCTACCCCGGCCTGCGCGGCCTTCGCGGCGTGCCCCGCGTTGGTGACGTCGTGGAAGACGAGCCCGCCGTAGGAGTGCACCGCGTCGACGACCTCCTTGACGGCGCCGAGGCTGGTGATGACCAGCGGCACCTGGTGGGCGACGATCCGCTCCAGGTCGGCCTCGAGCCGCTTGTTGGTGCGGTGCACGATGAGGTTGACGCCGAAGGGGGCGGCCTCCCGGCCCCCGTCGGCGGGGGCGGCCAGCGCCTCCTCGATCTGGGTCAGCCACTCCTCGAAGCCCTCGGTGGTGCGCTGGTTGAGCGCCGGGAAGGTGCCGAGCAGACCGGCACGGCAGGTACCGATGACGAGGTCGGGCCCGGAGGCGAGGAACATCGGCGAGGCGATGACGGGCAGGCGCAGGCGGCCGCGGAGCTGGTCGGGAAGAGTCACGCTGGCCACTGTGCCACGCGTGGTCGGGCACGTCCGAGGGGCCGCACGAGGCGTGGACGGCATCGGCGCGCCCACCCGACCAGCGGGAATGGCTCATAGGGTCAGGTATGGCTACCCTGTCCTCGTGGGCAAGAAGGTCCGGGTCGGGTCGCTGAAGATCAAGCAGAAGTGCTGCGTGAGCAAGAAGCGCTGCAGCAGCTGCCCGGTGCGCCTGCTCAAGGAGGGTCGGCTGCCGCCGGGCTACACCGTGCACAAGCGCAAGCTGGTCACCGTGAAGAAGAAGGCGAAGAAGAGCGCGAAGGCCAAGCAGCTCCGCGAGGAGCGCGCCAAGGCCACCCGCACCGCCGCCTGAACCGGCTGAGAGCGCATGAGATCGCCTGAGATCCGCTCTCTCCCAGGCCAGGACAGGCTCACCTGAGCGCAGGTTGGCTCGCCTCACCTCACAAGACACGCCCGGGATTCCGCCCTACTCTCGAGGCATGACCTCTCGATTCATCGCCCAGCTGAACACCCAGATCGGTGAGGAGTTCGCCGCCCACCAGCAGTACGTCGCGGTGGCCGCGCACTACGACGCCCTGACCATGCCGCAGATGGCCGGTCTCTTCTTCCGTCAGGCGAAGGAGGAGCGCGGCCACGCCATGATGATGATCCGCTACCTCCTCGACGTCGACGCCCCGGTGGAGATCCCCGCGGTCGAGGCCCCGACCAGCGTCTTCGACGGGGTCGTCCCGCCGGTCGAGCTCGCGCTGGCGCAGGAGCGCCGGGTCACCGAGCAGATCCACACGCTGACCCAGATCGCCCGCGAGGAGGGCGACTTCGCCGCCGAGCAGTTCATGCAGTGGTTCATCAAGGAGCAGGTCGAGGAGGTCGCCACGATGCAGGACCTGCTGGCCGTGGTGCAGCGCAGCGGCGACGACCTCAACGACATCGAGAACTACGTCGAGCGTGAGCTCAGCGGGAGCGACGACGACCCGACGGCTCCGCCGATGGCTGACGCCTGAGCGTCACCTGCTGGGCCCGACGGTCACCCGTCGACCGAGAGCGCGCGCACCAGCTCCCGGGCCCGCTCGGCGTCGACCTCGGCGTGCCACGCCTCGCCCGGTGACACCTTGACCACCGGGGCCTGGTTGCACGGGTAGAGGCAGCCGGTCTGCGCCGCCAGGATCTCGTCGCCCTCGCAGGTCCGCGCGATCTCCTCGCGCAGGGCGTCCCAGGTCTCGTCCGCCCCGCGAGCGGTGCAGCGCGGGCCGCGGCAGACCAGCACGTGGTGGTGGTAGTCCGGGGGCTGCTCCCACGCCGGCGAGGTGAGCGGGGCCTCGGTGCCGAGCACCGGTCGGCTGGGCAGCGCGTAGCTCGCCGCGGTGACCGGTCGGCCGGAGGGCGCCATGGCGATCCTCACGGCGAGCCGGCCGTCGTGCCGTCGCACCCAGTCGCCGGCCACCCGCCGGACCCAGGATCCGGCCCGCAGACCGTCCGGGCCGGTGGAGGCCACGATCGTGCACCGTTGCCGTCCGTCGGCGGCGAGGTCGTCCAGGGCTGCTGGGAGGGTGGGTCGCCCTTCGCCCTGCAGGTAGCACAGGGTGGCGTCGCACTCCGCCGCCAGCGCCAGCAGCTCGTCCTCGTGCCGGGTGTCGGTGAAGGCCATCGCCACCAGCAGCCGGCTCTCCGTCGGCGGCTCCGCAGACTCCGTGCTGGCGCCCGGGGCGGTCTCGTCCGTGCTCATCGATCCTCCGTCACCCTCTGCCACCGCAGCCGGTGGCGTCCGTCGTGCTCGCTGATCTCGGTCTCCACGCCGAAGACCTCCCGGACCTGCTCCACGGTGACCACGTCGCCGACCGCGCCGGCGGCCACGACCTCGCCCCGGGAGAGCAGCACCGCGTCGTCGCCGTGGGCCACCGCCAGGTCGAGGTCGTGCAGCACCGCGACCGTCGTGATCGCCAGCGACCGCACCGTCTCCATGAAGCGCAGCTGCTGCCGCAGATCCAGGTGGTTGGTCGGCTCGTCGAGGAAGAGCACCTCCGGCTGCTGGGCCAGCGCCCGAGCCAGCTGCACCCGCTGACGCTCGCCCCCGGACAGGGTGCTCCAGGCGCGTCCGGCCAGGTGCTCGGTCCCGGTCCGGGCCATCGCCTCGGCACAGGCCTGCTCGTCGCCCCGGCCCAGACCGCGCAGGCTGCGCCGGTGCGGGATCCGCCCCAGCGCCACCACCTGGTCCACGGTCAGCTCCAGACCGGTGCTCGGCTGCTGCTCGACCACCGCCACCCGCCGGGCCCGCTCCCGATGGGCGATGCCGTCCAGCCGCTGCTCGTCGTAGGTGACCTGGCCGGTGGTCGGCGTGCGCAGCCCGGCCAGCAGGTGCACCAGGGTGGTCTTGCCGGTGCCGTTCGGCCCGAGCACCGTGGTGAGGGCACCGGGGCGCACCGACAGGCTCGCGCCGGCGAGGATCGGCCGCTCGCCGACGCTCCACCCGAGCTCCTGGGCGACGATCCTCATCCGCGCCTGGCCTGACGTCGCAGCAGCACGACGAGCAGCGGCGCCCCGAGCACCGCCGTCACCACCCCGACCGGGATCTCCTCGCCCTCGCGCACGGTGCGTGCCAGGGTGTCGGCCCAGACCATGAGCAGCGCCCCGGCCAGGGCGCTCAACGGCAGCAGCGCCCGGTGCGTCGGCCCGACGACGATCCGCACCAGGTGCGGCACGGTGAGCCCGACGAAGCCGATCGGCCCGACCACCGCGACCGTCCCGGCGGTCAGCAGCGCGGTGAGCACGAGCAGCGTCCACCGTGCCCGGGTGACCGGGATGCCCAGCGCCTGCGCCGAGACGTCGCCGAAGGCGAAGGCGTCCAGCACCCCGGCGGCCGCGACCAGCACGAGCACCGCCACGAGGCCGAGCACGAGCAGCGCCAGCGCCTGCGTCCAGCGCACCGAGGCGAAGGAGCCGAGGGTCCAGCTGAGCACCTGCCGGGCGAGGTCCCGCTCGCCGAAGACCATGATCGCCAGCGAGGTGAAGGCGCCGGCCAGCTGCGCGACGGCGACGCCGGCGAGGATCGTGCGGCTGGGCGGCAGGTCCCCGCCCCGGCCGGTCGCCATGGCCAGCACCAGGGCCAGGGCGACCAGGCCGCCGACGAAGGAGGCGAGCGTCATCGCCGCCGGCAGCGCCAGGCTGGAGAGCCCGACGCCGAAGACGAGGACGAGCACCGCGCCGACGGCAGCGCCGCTGGAGATGCCCAGCAGGTAGGGGTCGGCGAGGTCGTTGCGGGTCAGGGCCTGCAGCACCACCCCGCAGAGGGCCAGCACCGCCCCGACCGCGGCGGTGGCCACGACGCGGGGCAGCCGCAGCTGCCACACGATGCGGTCGTCGATGGCGCTCACCCCGTCGCCGGCGACCAGGTGCATCCGGCGCAGCACCACCGCGGCGACGTCGGCCGGCGGCAGCCGGACCGAGCCGAGACCGACCGCGACGAGGACGCTGCCGAGCAGCAGCAGGGCGAGCACGACGGCCGGCACGGCCGCCCCGCGCACCCTCGGCGTCACGAGGCGTCGAGCTCGGCGAGCCCGTCGGACAGGCTCTGCGCCCCCTCGACCATGGTCGCGCCCGGGGTGGCCTGGCTGTAGGTGATCTCCACGATCCGGTCCTGCTGCACCGCGTCCAGCTCGGAGAGCACCGGGTCGGACTCGAGGTGCTCCACCTTCTCCTCGGCGCTGGACCAGGCCGCGTCGGGGACGACGATGACGTCCGGCTCGGCGTCCACGACGTCCTCCCACGAGCCGTCCGCCCAGCCGCCCTCGAGGTCGGCGAAGATGTTGGTGCCGCCCACGGCGTCGATCAGCAGCTGCGGGCCCCCTTCGCCGGCCCCGACGAAGGGGGTGTCGTCGCCGGAGTCGTACCAGAGGATGTCCGTCCCCTCGCCGCTCGCCTGCTCGCGCACCTCGTCGAGCTGCTCGCGCTGGCCGTCGACGAGCTCGGTGGCGGTGTCCTCGACGCCGAAGATGGTGCCGACGGTCTCGATCTCGGACCAGACGTTCTCGAAGGTGGTCTCCGGCCGCTCCGCGTCGTCGCCGCAGCCGAAGGGGCTGAGGTAGGTGCCGATGCCGTCCTGCTCCAGCTCATCCTCGCTGGCCACCCCGTCGTCGGCGAAGGCGCTGCCGTAGGAGGCGTAGGCCAGGTCGGGCTCGACGGAGAGCAGCTGCTCCAGGCTGGGGTACTCCTCGGCCAGCACCGGGACGCTGTCGTAGGCCTCCTGCCACCGCGAGGAGACGCCGTCGTCGATGTAGGCGGTGCCGGCCATCCGGTCCTCGAGGCCGAGCGCCAGCATGACCTCGGTGGCGCCCTGGTTCAGGGTGACCGCAGCGGTCGGCGCCTCGTCCAGGGTCCGCTCCTGGCCGCAGCTGGTGTAGGTGACGGATCGGGCCGAGGCGTCCGAGGACGAGCCGTCCTCGCCCTCGGAGGGGGCACCGGCGCAGCCGGCCAGGGCGAGCGCGCAGGTCAGGGACAGCAGGGTGGCAGGGGTGCGTGGCAGCACGGTGCGTGGCAGCACAGAGGGCTTCTCTCTCTCGGAGCCTGGGTCGCGAGGCTCACCGACGGATGGACATGCGTCGGCAGGTCTTCGGACTCGAGATCGACCGCCCTCGGCGCCTTCCCGACCCCTTCGGGTCAGTGGCGTCGTGCCGAGGACGTCCCTCTTACCGCTGCGCGTCAGCTCCGGGTTCGCACCGGATTCCCTGGCACTCTCGTGCGACCGACCCAGCGAGCATAGCGCTCGCTCAGACCGCGCCCGGCAGGAGGCCGAGCCAGCCACCCCTGGGTACCGCCCGTGTCTCCCAGCGCCCCAGGACCGCTTACGTCCGCCAGGACGGGTCGCGCTCGCGCCCGGGCGACAGTCCTAGGATTGTCTGCCCGGACCGGCCGCGCGCGCGGTCCAGGGCGACAGTCCTAGGACTGTCGATCCCCGGGGCGCGAGGGTCAGGCGCGCTTGTCCAGGCGCACCCGCACCGTCTCGCCGCCGGCCAGCTCGGCCTGGACAACCCCGTCGCCGAGCGGCAGCACGTCGAGGTCGCCGGCCGAGCCGAACTGGACCGCCAGGGTCTCGTTCATCACGAGCGTCTGGTGGGCGACGACCGCCTCCCACACCCGGCCCGTGCCGGTCACGGTGAGGCTGATCCGGTCCGAGACGTCCAGCCCGGCCTGCTTGCGGGCGTCCTGCACGGCCCGGACGACGTCGCGGGCCAGGCCCTCGTCGGCGAGCTCCTCGGTGACCTCGGTGTCGAGGACGACGAAGCCGCCGCCGGGCAGCACCGCGGTCGCCCGCGCCCCGGAGCCGTCGTCCTCGGCGACCGCCTCGACGGTGTACTCCCCCTCGACGAGCGTGATCCCGCCGGCGGTGACGGTGCCGTCGTCGGCGACCGACCAGTCGCCGGACTTGCTGCCCTTGATGGCCTGCTGCACCTGCTTGCCCAGCCGCGGCCCGGCCGCCCGGGCGTGCACGGTGAGCCGCTCGCTGACGCCGAAGCCGGCCGCGGCCGGGTCGTCGAGGTCGAGCAGGCTGACCTGGCGCACGTTGACCTCCTCGGCGATCACCGTGCCGAGCTCGGCCAGCGCGGCCGCGCCGGGCACGACGACGGTGAGGTCGCGCAGCGGCAGCCGGGTGCGCAGCTGGTGCGCCTTGCGCAGCGAGGAGGCGACCGAGCAGACCTGCCGGGCGGTGTCCATGGCGACGACCAGCTCGTGGTCGGCCGGGTAGTCGGGCGGGTCCGGCCAGTCGGTCAGGTGCACCGAGCGCCCGCCGGTCAACCCGCGCCAGACCTCCTCGGTGACCAGCGGCAGCAGCGGCGCGGCCACCCGGCACAGCGTCTCCAGCGCGGTGTAGAGGGTGTTGCAGGCGTGCTCGGCCTCGGCCCGCGCCGCCTCGTCGCCGTCGGCCGCCCAGAACCGCTCCCGGCTGCGGCGGATGTACCAGTTCGTCAGCACGTCGGTGAAGCCGCGGGTGGCCTCGCAGGCGCCGGCGATGTCGTAGGCGTCCTGGCGAGCCTGGCTGTCCGCGACGTACTCCCCCAGCTTCGCCAGCAGGTAGCGGTCCAGCAGGTGCGGCGAGTCCGTGCTGAAGCGCGCCTCGTAGCCGGGGCCGTCCGGGCCGCCGAGCGCGTTGGCGTAGAGGCTGAAGAAGTACCAGGAGCTCCACAGCGGGATGAGCACCTGACGCACCCCTTCGCGGATGCCCTCCTCGGTGACGACGAGGTTGCCGCCGCGCAGGATCGGCGAGGACATGAGGAACCAGCGCATCGCGTCGGCGCCGTCCCGGTCGAAGACCTCCGAGACGTCCGGGTAGTTGCGCAGCGACTTGGACATCTTCTGCCCGTCGTTGCCCAGCACGATCCCGTGGCTGATGCAGCTGGAGAAGGCCGGCCGGTCGAAGAGCGCGGTGGCCAGGATGTGCAGCGTGTAGAACCAGCCCCGGGTCTGCCCGATGTACTCGACGATGAAGTCGCCCGGGAAGTGGCTCTCGAACCAGTCCTGGTTCTCGAAGGGGTAGTGCACCTGGGCGTAGCTCATCGACCCGGAGTCGAACCAGACGTCGAGCACGTCCTCGACCCGGCGCATCGTGCTCTGCCCGGTCGGGTCGTCCGGGTTGGGCCGGGTCAGGTCGTCCACCCACGGGCGGTGCAGGTCCGGCTCGCCGTCGGCGGTCAGCGGCAGGCGGCCGAAGTCGCGCTCGATCTCCGCGAACGAGCCGTAGACGTCGGTGCGCGGGTGGTTCGGGTCGTCGGAGACCCACACCGGCACCGGCGAGCCCCAGAAGCGGTTGCGGGTGATCGACCAGTCCCGGGCGTTCTCCAGCCAGCGGCCGAACTGGCCGTGCTTGACGTGCTCGGGCACCCAGGTGATCTGCTCGTTGGCGGCCAGCATCCGCTCCTTGACCGCGGTGACCTCGACGAACCAGGACTCGACGCCCTTGTAGATGAGCGGCTGCCGGCAGCGCCAGCAGTGCGGGTAGGAGTGGTCGTAGGTCTCGTGGCGCAGCAGCACGGTGCCGGTGGTGACCCCGCCGGTGCCGGGCTGGTCGCTGCCGGCCCCCTTCGTCGTGGCCTTGAGGGCGTCGATGATCTGGCCGTTGGCCTCGAAGACCTGCAGGCCCTCGTAGTCGGCGACCGGCGCGGTGAAGCGGCCGTCCTTGCCGACCGGCATGACCGCGGCGATGCCCTCGCGGTCGGTGACCTCCTTGTCCACCTCGCCGAAGGCGCCGGCGCTGTGCACCAGGCCGGAGCCGTCGGTGGTGGTGACCTCGTCGCCGCCGTCGACGACGCGGAAGGCGTGCTCGTGCCCGAGGTAGTAGCCGAAGGGCGGGGTGTAGGAACGCCCGAGCAGGTCGGCCCCGGTGTACCGGCCGAGCACCTCGAGCTCGGCGACGTCGCCGCCGGCGGCCAGCTCGCGGGCGTAGGCGGGCAGCCGGGCCTCGGCGAGCAGGTAGCGGGCGGTCTCCTCGGTGCCCGGGACCGGTCCCTCGACGACGACGTAGTCGATCTCGCGGCCGACCATCACCGCGAGGTTGCTCGGCAGGGTCCACGGGGTCGTCGTCCAGATCAGCGCCAGCGCCCCGTCGAGCACCGGGTCCTCGCCGGTCTCGGTCAGCCGCAGGCCGACGGTCACCGCGGGGTCCTGCCGCATCTGGTAGACGTCGTCGTCCATCCGCAGCTCGTGGTTGCTCAGCGGCGTCTCGTCCTGCCAGCAGTACGGCAGCACCCGGAAGTCCTGGTAGATCAGGCCCTTGTCGAAGAGGCTCTTGAAGGCCCAGATCACCGACTCCATGAAGTCGGGGTTCATCGTCTTGTAGTCGTGGTCGAAGTCGACCCAGCGGGCCTGCCGGGTGACGTAGTCGCGCCACTCGTCGGTGTAGCGCATCACCGACGCGCGGCAGGCGTCGTTGAAGGTCTCGATGCCGAGCTCACGGATCTCGTCCGTGGTCTTCAGCCCGAGCTGGCTCATCGCCTCGAGCTCGGCGGGCAGCCCGTGGGTGTCCCAGCCGAAGCGCCGCTCGACCCGCTTGCCGCGCATCGTCTGGTAGCGCGGCACGACGTCCTTCACGTAGCCGGTGAGCAGGTGGCCGTAGTGCGGCAGACCGTTGGCGAAGGGCGGCCCGTCGTAGAAGACGAACTCGCCGTCCCGGTCCAGGCCGGGGTCGCGCTGCTCGACGGACGCGGCGAAGGTGCCGTCCTGGTCCCAGTAGCCCAGCACCGCCTCCTCGATCGCCGGGAAGCGCGGGCTGGCGGGGACGCCGGCGCTGCTGCCGGTGCCGGGGGTGACGTGGGAGACCTTGGGGTAGGTCATGCTCGGGCCGCTCCATCGGGTCGTGCTCGTGCCGGTCTGCACGAGGACGACCCGCGCCGGGAGGCGCGGGGCCGCGGTACCACCTCGCTTGTCGCCGGCCCTGGGTCCGGCGACCACTGTTGGTCGAAGGCGGTGACGGGCCCACCCGTCCGGGTCTAGTGAGGCCGACCGACCCTTCGATCGTCGACCCGTTCTTCCGGAGGCTCGCCGCTGATGACGGCTCGAACGCCTGTGCCGGGGAGTCTACGGCGCGGGCGGCGGTGGCCGCCAACCGATACCGCAGCCGGCCGTGACGCACGAGGCGGCCGCGGCGGGGAGGCGGCGGGAGCCGGCCGACCGGCCCACGGCCCCGGGCGGGTCAGCCGCCGACGACGGCGATCGCCTGACGGGCGATCTCCAGCTCCTCGTCGGTGGGCACGACGAGCACCCGCACCGGCGAGCCCGGCGTGGCGATGTCCCGCGCGGCGCTCGAGCGTTCCTCGTTGGCCTGCTGGTCGAGCTCGATACCGAGCACCTCGAGGTCGGCCAGGGCGCGCTCGCGCACCTGCGGCGAGTTCTCCCCCACCCCGGCGGTGAAGACGACCGCGTCCACCCGGCCCAGCACCGCGGTGTAGCCACCGAGGTAGAGGCGCAGCCGGTGGCAGTAGACCTCCAGCGCGAGCTCCGCGTCGGCGTCCCCGGCCTCGGCGGCGGCGACGAGGTCGCGCATGTCCTGGTGGCCGCTGAGCCCGAGCACCCCGGAGCGCTTGTTGAGCAGGTCGTCGACATCGGCGACGTCCATCCCGGCGGTGCGCTCCAGGTGCAGCACGACCGCCGGGTCGATGTCCCCGCTGCGGGTGCCCATGACCAGCCCCTCCAGCGGGGTCAGACCCATCGAGGTCTCCACCGACTCCCCGCCGCGCACGGCGCAGGCGGAGGCGCCGTTGCCCAGGTGCAGCACGATGACGTTGGTCGCCTCCGGCTCCTGGCCGAGCAGCCGGGCGGCCTCGCGGGAGATGTAGGCGTGCGAGGTGCCGTGGAAGCCGTAGCGGCGGATCCGGTGCTTCCGGGCGACGTCGCGGTCGATGGCGTAGGTGTGCGCCGCAGCCGGCATGCTCAGATGGAAGGCGGTGTCGAAGACCGCGACGTGCGGAAGGTCCGGCAGCTGCTCGCGGGCCACCCGGATGCCGGCGGCGTTGGCCGGGTTGTGCAGCGGCGCCAGGTCGGCCAGCTCCTCGATGGTCGCCACCACCTCGTCGTCGATGGCCACCGAGCGGCCGAAGCGGGCGCCGCCCTGGACCACCCGGTGCCCGACCGCGACGAGGTCGAGCGTGCTCAGGTCCGGGCCGTAGGCGGCGAAGGCGTCGGTCATCGCCTCCATCGCCGCGGCATGGTCGGGCACCGCGACGTCGCGGGCGTGCCGCTCCCCGTCGACGGTGTGGGTCAGCCGACCGCCCTTCGGGTCGCCGACCCGCTCGATCAGCCCGACGGCGAGCGCCTCGGCCCGCTCGGCGTCGACCACCCGGTACTTCAACGACGAGCTGCCGGAGTTGATGACCAGCACCGGGGCGCTCATGCCTGCACCGCCTGCGCCTGGATCGCAGTGATCGCCACGGTGTTGACGATGTCCTGCACGGTGGCTCCTCGGGAGAGGTCGTTGACCGGGCGGCGCAGACCCTGCAGCACCGGGCCTATGGCGACGGCCCCCGCGGAGCGCTGCACCGCCTTGTAGGTGTTGTTACCGGTGTTGAGGTCGGGGAAGACGAAGACGGTGGCGTGACCGGCGACGGTCGAGCCCGGCAGCTTGGTGCTGGCCACCGAGGCGTCGACGGCCGCGTCATACTGGATCGGCCCCTCGAGGTCGAGGTCCGGCCGGCGCTGACGCACCAGCTCGGTGGCCGCGCGCACCTTGTCGACGTCGGCGCCGGAGCCGGAGGTGCCGGTGGAGTAGGAGAGCATGGCGATCTTCGGGTCCACCCCGAAGCGGGTGGCGGTGCCGGCCGCGGAGACGGCGATGTCGGCGAGCTGATCGCTGGTGGGGTCGGGGATGACCGCGCAGTCGCCGTAGACGAGCACCCGGTCCTCCATCGCCATGAAGAAGACCGAGGAGACGGTGCTGACGTCGGGGACGGTCCTGATGATCTGCAGCGCCGGGGTGATGGTGTGCGCGGTGGTGTGGCGCGCCCCGGAGACCATCCCGTCGGCCAGGCCGAGGTGGACCATGAGGGTGCCGAAGACGGAGACGTCGGTGACCACCTCCCGGGCCCGCTCGAGGGTCATCCCCTTCGCCGCCCGCAGCTCGGCGAGCTCCGCGGCGAAGCGCTCTCGCAGCTCCGGGTCGCGCGGCGAGACGATCGCGGCCTCGGTGAGGTCGAGGCCCAGCTCGCTGGCCCGGGCCCGGATGCTGCTCTCCTCGCCGAGGATGGTCAGGTCGGCGACCTCGCGGGCGAGCAGCGTGCTGGCGGCGCGCAGCACCCGGTCGTCGTCGCCCTCGGGCAGCACGACGTGCCGCCGGTCGGCCCTCGCCCGCTCGATGAGGTCGTACTCGAAGATCAGCGGGGTGACCACCTCGGAGCGGGGCAGGTCGACGGCCGCCAGCAGGGCGTCGGTGTCGACGTGCGCGGCGAAGGTGGAGCGGGCCACGTCGAGCTTGCGCTGCGAGCGCGGGGAGACCAGCCCGCGGGCGTGCGCGGCCCGCTCGGCGGCCTCGAAGGTGCCCAGGTCGGTGGCCAGGATCGGCAGCCGCTGGGGCAGCCCGTCGACCAGCCGGGCCACCTGCGGGGAGAGGTCGAAGCCGCCGTTGAGCACCAGCGCGGCCAGCGACGGGAAGCCCTCGGCGGCGTGCGCGGCGACCATCGCCAGGGCCACCTCGGAGCGGTCGCCGGGGACGATGACCGCGGCGCCGTCGACGAGCCGGTCGAGGATGTGGTCCATGGTCATCCCGCCGACCACCCGGGCCTCCACCTCGCGCTCGAGCAGGTCCGGGTCGCCGGTGACCAGCCGACCGTCGACGGCCGCCATGAGCTCGCCCACGGTCGGGGCGATGAGCAGCGGCACGTCGGGCAGCGCCCAGGTCGGCAGCGGCACGTCGGCCAGCGCCTCCCGGACGCGCTCGAGCTCGTCCGGGGCGGCGCGGTTGGCGACGACCGCGACCACCTCGGCGTGCGCCGCGCCCAGCTCGGCCGTGGCCACCTCGACCATCTGCCGCACGTCACCGGGTGACCGGTCGAGCGCGGAGACGACGAGGACCACGACCGAGCCGAGGTTGGCGGCGACCCGGGCGTTGTAGGCGAGCTCGGTGGGACCGGCGACGTCGGTGTAGTCGGAGCCGAGGATGACCACCGCGTCGCAGCGGTCCTCGATCCGGCGGTACCGCTCGACGATCCGGGCCAGCGCCGCGCCCGGGTCCTCGTGCACCTGCTCGTAGGTGACCCCGAGGCACTCCTCGTAGCCGAGGTCGACCGTGTCCCGCTCCAGCAGCACCTCCAGCACCGGGTCGCGGCCGTCCTCGGACCGGGCCACCGGCCGGAAGACCCCGACCCGCCCGCGGGCGGCGAGGAGCTCGACCAGCCCCAGCGCCACCGTGGACTTGCCGGTGCTGCCCTCCGGGGAGGTCACATAGATGCTGCGGGCCACCCTCGCCTCCTTCGTCACGTCGGTGCGGCGACGCTACTCGTTGTCCCCGCCGGTGGAGACCGCGCCGTCGGCGAGCGTCGGCGTCCCGCCGGCCGCCTGCACCCTGGCCGCGTCCGGCCACACCCAGTCGCGCACCTCGGGCAGGTCGTCGCCGTGCTCACGGGTGTACTGGCGCGCCGCCAGCCGGGCGTCGGCCATCTGCTGACGCAGCGTCGCCGCCCGCGACCCGAGGCCGGGCACCCGGTCGATGACGTCCATCACCAGGTGGTAGCGGTCCAGGTCGTTGAGCATGACCATGTCGAAGGGGGTGGTCGTCGTCCCCTCCTCCTTGTATCCGCGCACGTGCAGGTTGGCGTGCCCGGTGCGGCGGTAGGTCAGCCGGTGGATCAGCCAGGGGTAGCCGTGGAAGGCGAAGATCACCGGCCGGTCGGTGGTGAAGATCGTGTCGAAGTCGCGCGTGGACAGCCCGTGCGGGTGCTCCTTCTCGTCCTGCAGCCGCATGAGGTCGACGACGTTGACCACCCGCACCTTCAGCTCGGGCAGGTGCTGGCGCAGCAGGTCGGCGGCGGCCAGCACCTCCAGGGTGGGCACGTCGCCGGCGCAGGCGAGCACGACGTCGGGGTCCTCGCCGACCACCTCGGTGCCGGCCCACTCCCAGATCCCCAGGCCCCGGGTGCAGTGCGCGACCGCCTGGTCGGCGTCGAGCAGCTGCGGCCCGGGCTGCTTGCCGGCGACGACGACGTTGATGTAGTCCCGGCTGCGCAGCAGGTGGTCGTAGGTCGAGAGCAGCGTGTTGGCGTCCGGCGGCAGGTAGACCCGCACCACCTCGGGCTTCTTGTTGAGCACGTGGTCGAGGAAGCCGGGGTCCTGGTGGCTGAAGCCGTTGTGGTCCTGGCGCCAGACGTGCGAGCTGAGCAGGTAGTTGAGGCTGGCGATCGGGCGCCGCCAGGGGATCTCCCGGGTGACGTCCAACCACTTCGCGTGCTGGTTGAACATCGAGTCGATGATGTGGATGAAGGCCTCGTAGCAGTTGAAGAGGCCGTGCCGGCCGGTGAGCAGGTAGCCCTCCAGCCAGCCCTGGCACTGGTGCTCGCTGAGCACCTCGACGACCCGGCCGACCCGGGCGAGGTGGTTGTCCTCGTCCGCGTCGAGGTAGTCGGCGTTCCACTGCTTGTCGGTGTCGTCGTAGACCGCCTGCAGCCGGTTCGAGGCGGTCTCGTCGGGCCCGAAGATGCGGAAGGTGTCCGGGTTGCGGCGGATCACCTCGGTCAGCCAGGTGCCCAGCACCCGGGTGGCCTCGGCGACCGTGGCGCCCGGCGCCGGGACGTCCACGCAGAAGTCGCGGAAGTCCGGCAGCCGCAGGTCCCGCAGCAGCAGCCCACCGTTGGCGACCGGGTTGGCGCTCATCCGCAGCTCCCCCTCGGGGGCCAGCGCCGCGATGTCCGGCTGCACGGCGCCGGCCTCGTCGAAGAGCTCGTCCGGGCGGTAGGAGCGCAGCCAGCCCTCGAGCACCGCGAGGTGCTCCGGGGTGTCCCGGGCGTTGGCCAGCGGCACCTGGTGGGCCCGCCAGGATCCCTCGGCGGGCTTGCCGTCGATCTCGGCCGGGCAGGTCCACCCCTTCGGGGTGCGGAAGACGATCATCGGCCAGGCCGGGCGCCCGGTCTCCCCGGCGGCGGCGCTCGCCTTCATCTCGGCGATCTGGTTGAGCACCTCGTCGAGCATCCGGGCGAACCGCTGGTGGATCGAGGCGGCCGGCTCGTCGTCGAAGCCGGCGACGAACTCGTAGGGGGTGTGCCCGTAGCCGCGCATGAGGTCGGCCAGCTCCTCGGAGGGGATCCGGGAGAGCAGGGTGGGGTTGGCGATCTTGTAGCCGTTGAGGTGCAGGATCGGCAGCACCGCCCCGTCGTGGACAGGGTTGAGCAGCTTGTTGCCGTGCCAGGCGGTGGCCAGCGGACCGGTCTCGGCCTCGCCGTCGCCGATGACCGTGGCCACCAGCAGGTCGGGGTTGTCGAAGGCGGCGCCGTAGGCGTGCGAGAGGGCGTAGCCGAGCTCGCCGCCCTCGTGGATCGAGCCGGGCGTCTCCGGGGCGACGTGGCTGGGGATGCCGCCGGGGAAGGAGAACTGCCGGAAGAGGGTGCGCAGGCCCTCGGCGTCCTCGGTGATGTCCGGGTAGGTCTCGGTGTAGGTGCCCTCGAGGTAGGAGCTGGCGACGAGGCCGGGGCCGCCGTGGCCGGGGCCGGTGATGTAGATCGTCGAGGTGTCGCGCTCGGCGATGGCCCGGTTGAGGTGGGCGTAGAGGAAGTTCAGGCCCGGGGTGGTGCCCCAGTGCCCGAGCAGGCGCGGCTTGATGTCCTCGGCGACGAGCTCGCGACGCAGCAGCGGGTTGTCCAGCAGGTAGATCTGCCCGACGGAGAGGTAGTTGGCGGCTCGCCACCAGCGGTCGAGGCGCTCCAGGGTGGCCTCGTCCAGGTCGGCGACCTCGCGGACGGGCCAGGTGCCCGTCGTGCGAGCAGGGTCAGGTGCGGTGTGCGTCATTTGGTGTCCCTTCCGAAACGTCGACACCCCCATCCAACTCCACCTCGGCGGTGCGTGTCCTGCGGGGTGGCTGTGCGCTGGGCGTGAACATCGGGTGAACGAGAGGCCTGGGCTGGGGTGTCGTGACGGGATGCGGTCTGGCGCAGCGCGGTCTGGCAAGGGGCGGTCTGGCCGGGACGCGTCCGGTGGCTCTGGCAGGATCGGGCCATGCCCACCGAGACCGAGCGTGAAGAGTCCTGGCTGACCCGCGACGAGCTGGAGGACGTGCGCGGGCGCGTGCCGATGCTCTACGTCATCGCGGTCCCGGTGCGGGTCGGCGAGGCGGGCGATCTCGACCAGGTCGGGCTGCTGCTGCGGGCGAGCGACACCGGGCGGATGGAGCGCGAGCTCGTCGCCGGGCGGGTGCTCTACCACGAGCGGATCCGGGACGCGCTGGTCCGCCACCTGGAGAAGGACCTCGGGCCGATGGCGCTGCCGCGGATCCCGGTCTCGCCGCAGCCGCTCACGGTGGCCGAGTTCTTCCCGACGCCGGGGGTCACGCCGTACCACGACCCGCGTCAGCACGCGGTGGCGCTGGTCTTCGCCGTGCCGGTGCACGGGGACTGCGCGCCGCAGCAGGATGCGCTCGAGCTCGCCTGGCTCACCCCCTCCGAGGCCGCCAGCACCGACGTCGAGGCCGAGATGGCTGGCGGGCACGCGGTGCTGCTGCGCCAGGTGCTGGCCCACCTCGGCCAGACCCTCTGACTCCCCTTCACCCTCCCTTCGCACACCCCGTCACCCCCGTCACCCCGAGCCTTTATCGGGTTACCCGATAAAGGCTCCTTCGCCGGAGAAGGCTTGTCGTGCTTTCGAGAGGTTCTCGCACATCGTCAGCGGCTCGGCCCGGGGAGCGCGCTGGGTGGAGGTGATGGCACGCTCCCTGGCGCGTCGAGACACCTCCACCCCTTCGCTCATCACCATCGGTGGAGGTGATGGCACGCGCCCCGGCGCGTCGAGATACCTCCACACACCCGGGATACCTCCACCGAAGGGGGTCAAGCGGGCCCAGACGTCCCGCTATGC
The DNA here is from genome assembly GCF_013408565.1 of Janibacter alkaliphilus. Taxonomy (NCBI): domain Bacteria; kingdom Bacillati; phylum Actinomycetota; class Actinomycetes; order Micrococcales; family Intrasporangiaceae; genus Janibacter; species Janibacter alkaliphilus. Next base: position 3,208,952 of record NZ_JACBZX010000001.1, read on the forward strand.
CTCCGTTCGCGCGGCTGAGCCCCCTTCGCCTCACGGGACGAGGCCACGGGCACCGTCCGCCGAGCTCGCGACCCCCTGCTGCAGAGAACCTCTCGTTCACCGGAGAAGCCTTCCCCGGCAGACGAGCGATTATCGGGTTACCCGATAAAGGCTCGGGGGGTCAGGCGGTCTTGCGGGTGAACTGGTCCTTCTTGCGGGTCATGTCGGAGCGGTCCCGCTCGTAGGCCTCTTCGTAGGTGGGCGCGGTGCCGCCGAGGCGGGCCGGGTGGAAGCGCAGCTCGTCGCCGTGCGGCTCGGGGTAGGCGGCGATGACCTCGTCGAGCATCTCCTTCATCACCTCGCGCAGCCGCTCGGTGACCTCGGCGATGTCGTCCTCGGGCCCGACATGGATCGGCTCGCCGACGCTGACGGCGATCCGGGTGCCGGTGCGCCCCAGCCGCTTCGGCACGTCCTTGGTCCAGATCCGCTGCGCGCCCCAGATGATCGTCGGCAGGATCGGCACCCCGGCGTCCCGCGCCATCCGCGCCGTCCCGGACTTCAGCTCCTTGATCTCGAAGGAGCGCGACATCGTCGCCTCGGGGTAGACCCCGACGATCTCCCCGGCCCGCAGCTGCTCGGTCGCCGCGGCGAGCGCCCCGGCCCCGGCGTGCCGGTCCACCGGGATGTGCTTGAGCCCGCGCATGAAGAAGCCGGCCACCGGGTGCTGCCAGATCGACTTCTTCGCCATGAACCGCACCCACCGGTTGCTCTTGCGCGCGCCCAGCCCGGCGAAGACGAAGTCGATGTAGCCGGTGTGGTTGATCGCCATCACCGCTCCCCCGCGCTTGGGCACGTGCTGCCGCCCGGTCAGGGTGAAGCGGTAGCCGTTGGCGAAGAAGAGCATCCGCGCGAAGACGATGACGGCGCGGTAGAGCGGTTCGGGGCGGCGCATGGCGCCCAGCCTACGGGCGGGTCACCGGCGCCGTCCCCGGACCGGCAGCGAACGCCACGATCGGCCCGGCGACGATCACCATGATGATCACCACGATCTCGACCGGCGACGATCGCCACGACCGACAGCGCCGCACCGGTTGGCAGGCGCGCGCGGGACGATGGGAAGATCGGGGCCATGACCGACGCCAGCACGCCGACCACCGCGATCCCCGATCGCCCGTCCCTGGACGGGCTCGAGGAGAAGTGGGGCGCGGTATGGCAGGAGCAGGGCACCTACGCCTTCGACCGCGACGGTGACCGCGAGCAGGTCTTCTCCATCGACACCCCGCCGCCGACCGCCTCCGGCTCGCTGCACATGGGGCACGTCTTCAGCTACACCCACACCGACTGCATGGCCCGGTACAAGCGGATGACCGGGGCCAACGTCTTCTACCCGATCGGCTGGGACGACAACGGCCTGCCCACCGAGAAGCGGGTGCAGAACTACTACGGCGTCCGCGGCGACGCCTCGCTGCCCTACGACCCCGACTTCGAGCCCCCCTTCCGCGGCACCACCAAGAGCATCAAGGCCGCCGACCAGGTGCCGATCAACCGGCAGAACTTCATCGAGCTGTGCGACGAGCTCACCGTGCAGGACGAGGCCGCCTTCGAGTCCCTCTTCCGCCGCCTCGGCTTCAGCCTGGACTGGGGCATCCAGTACCGCACCATCGACGAGCACTCCCGGGCCACCAGCCAGCAGGCCTTCCTGCGCAACCTGGCCCGCGGCGAGGCCTACACCGCAGAGGCCCCCGGGCTGTGGGACGTCACCTTCCAGACCGCGGTCGCCCAGGCCGAGCTGGAGGCCCGCGACTACCCCGGCGCCTACCACCGGGTCGCCTTCCACCGCAGCGGCACCGGCGAGCCGGTGCACATCGAGACCACCCGCCCCGAGCTGCTCCCGGCCTGCGTGGCGCTGATCGCCCACCCGGACGACGAGCGCTACCAGCCGCTCTTCGGCAGCACCGTGACCAGCCCGGTCTTCGGCGTCGAGCTGCCGGTGCTCGCCCACGCCGCCGCCGAGATGGACAAGGGCGCCGGCATCGCCATGTGCTGCACCTTCGGCGACCTCACCGACGTCTCCTGGTGGCGCGAGCTGCAGCTGCCGACCCGCTCGATCGTCACCCGCGCCGGCCGGATCACCGGCGAGGTCCCCGCCTGGGTCCGCGAGGCCGGGACGACGCAGGCCGGGGCGAAGGGCGTCGAGGTCTTCACCGAGATGTCCGGCAAGACCGTGCACTCCGCCCGCGAGGTGGTCGTCGACGCGCTGCGCGCCTCCGGCGACCTCGACGGCGAGCCGCAGGCCACCCAGCGCAAGGCGAACTTCTACGAGCGCGGCGAGAAGCCGCTGGAGATCGTCACCTCCCGGCAGTGGTACATCCGCAACGGCGGCCGCGAGGCCGAGCTCAACGAGGCGCTGCAGGCCCGCGGCGACGAGATCGCCTTCCACCCCGACTTCATGCGGGCCCGCTACAAGAACTGGGTGGCCGGGCTCAACGGCGACTGGCTGATCAGCCGGCAGCGCTTCTTCGGCGTGGCCATCCCGGTCTGGTACCGCCTCGACGGCGACTGCCAGCCCGACTACGACGCCCCGATCGTGCCCGCCGAGGCCGACCTGCCGGTCGACCCGGCGGCACAGCCGGCCCCGGGCTTCACCGAGGACCAGCGCGACCAGCCGGGCGGCTTCACCGGCGACCCGGACGTCATGGACACCTGGGCGACCAGCTCGGTGACCCCGCAGATCGCCGGTGACTGGCGGGGCCAGGAGGCCGGCACGAGCGACCTCTTCGCCAAGGTCTTCCCGATGAGCCTGCGCCCCCAGGGGCACGACATCATCCGCACCTGGCTCTTCGCCTCGGTGGTGCGCGGGCACTTCGAGTTCGGCCGGGCGCCCTGGGACAACGCCGCGATCTCCGGCTGGATCCTCGACCCGGACCGCAAGAAGATGTCCAAGTCGAAGGGCAACGTCGTCACCCCCGAGGACGTCGTCGTCGAGCACTCCGCGGACGCGGTGCGCTACTGGGCGGCCAGCGGGCGGCTGGGCACCGATGCCGCCTACGACACCGGGCAGATGAAGGTGGGCCGCCGGCTGGCGATCAAGCTGCTCAACGCCAGCAAGTTCGCGCTCGGTTTCGGCGCCCCCGACGGGACCGCCGGCAGCCTCGCCGAGCAGATCACCGAGCCGCTGGACCGCTCGATGATCGCCGCCCTCTCCCGGGTGGTGGCCGAGGCGACGACCGGCTTCGAGCGGTGGGACTACACCCGCAGCCTGGACGTCACCGAGACCTTCTTCTGGACCTTCTGCGACGACTACATCGAGCTGGTCAAGGACCGCGCGCACTCCGGCGACGCCTCGGCGCGGGCCGCGCTGCGGCTGGCGCTGGGCACCTTGCTGCGGCTGCTGGCGCCCTTCCTGCCGTACGCCACCGAGGAGGTCTGGTCGTGGTGGCGCACCGGCTCGGTGCACCGGGCGACGTGGCCGACCACCGAGGAGCTGGCGCTCAGCGGCGACCGCCCCGACCCGCTGGTGCTCGGCGCGGTCGGCGAGGCGCTGACCCAGGTGCGCAAGGCGAAGTCCGACGCCAAGGTCGGCATGCGCAGCGAGATCACCGCGGTCACCCTGGTCGCGCCGTCGGCGACGGCGGAGCGGGTGCGCCTGGCCGAGGCCGACCTGCGCGCGGCGGGCCGGCTCACCGGCAGCCTGGACCACGCCGTCGGCGACGAGGTGGCGCTGCGCGACGTCGAGCTCATCCCCTTCGTCAAGCCGGCCAAGCAGCCGCAGGGCTGATCCGCGCCGCTGGAGCCGGGCCGGACGCGACCCGTCCCACCTGACGACGAGAGCCGCCCCCGACATCTCGGGAGCGGCTCTCGTCGTCAGGTGACAGCCAGGGTCAGCCGGCACTGACCTCGGCGGTCTCGAGGACCTCGCCGTCGGCGTCGAGGGCGCGGATCTCGGTGTACTCACCGAGGTCGGAGTCGGACACCTCGAGCTCGGTCTCGAAGCCGTCGCGCTCGCCCTCGGCGACCACCTCGGCGCTCTCGGCGTCGCTGCCGCTGGCCACCTCCCACGAGGCGACCTCGGTGGCGCCGTTCCAGCTGGCGAAGACCGATCCGTCCTGGCGCACCGCCTTCGGCGGCTGGGTCGGCTGCCCGGTCCACTCCACGGCGTAGGCACGGTAGCTGGTGCCGCCGCCGAAGCTGGCGTCGTAGAGCAGCTCGCCGTCGGCGGTGTACTCCGAGTAGGCCGGGTGCTGGCCCCAGCCGATGACGACGTTGCCGTTCTCCAGCTCCTGCAGGTTGCCCTGGGTGTCGGCCTGGCGCTCGTCGTCGCTGGTGTACTCCGCGGCCATCTCGACGGTCATCGCCTCCTCGTCGACGTCCAGGCGCAGCCCGCGCGAGGTGTGGTCGGTCTCGTTGGCGTTGTCGAAGAGGGTCAGGGTGCCGTCCTCGGCGCGCTGCACGTCGTGCTGGAAGGCGAAGGTCGCCTCCTCCGGCACCTCGAAGTCGCTGCTCTCGCCGCCGAGGGTCCAGATGATCTCCTGCTTCTCGTGGTCGAGCTTGTAGAGCGCGCTGGTGTTGCGGGCCGAGATGAGCAGCTCACCGTCGTCGTCGAAGTTGATCGAGTTGATGTGGAAGTAGTCGTACGGCTTCTCCTCGGTGCCGCCGCCGTCCGGCATCTCGTACTGCGAGTCGGTCACCGGGACCTCGTCGAGGGAGCTCCACTCGAAGAGCACCTCCTCGGTCTCGAGGTCGATCTCCTGGATGACGGCCTCGTAGACCCAGCCCTGCTCCGGCCCGTCGACCTCGCTGAGGTCGGCCTCGGCCGGCACGTAGGCGGCCACCAGCAGGGTGCCGTCCTCGGTGATCCGGGTCTCGTGCATGTCGGTCTGGTTGGTGTCGAGGTCGCCGGTCATGCCGAGGCGGGCGATCTCCTCGTAGCTCTCGTCGAGGATGACCATCTCGCCCTCGCCGACGCCGACGACCGCCTGTCCCTCCCAGTAGGTGAGCACCGGCTCGCCCTCGTACTCCTGGACCTGCAGGTCGGCCTGGGTGCCCTCCGTGGCGTCCAGCACCCACACGGGCTCCCCGGCGGAGTCGACGAGCATCGAGCCGACCATCGAGGAGCCCTTGTCCTCGTCCTTGGGGCCGATCGCGGCGTAGGTGTCCTCCTCGCCGAGGACGGCCCCCTCCTCGTCCGTGCGGACGTCGATCACCGGCGGGGAGAGCTCCGGCTCGGTGACGTACTCCCAGGACTCGGTCGGCGGGGTGGTCGAGCTCGAGGACGAACCGTCGGCCGGCTCTCCGCCGGAGTCGCTACCGGCGCACGCCGTGAGGCCGAGGGTGAGGGCAGCAGCGGCCGCGAGGGCCTTGGGGGGACGAGACATGCGCTCCGGGTTTCCGTCGGGCCGCCGCCGGGTGCGCCGGTGACGACAGGGTAACAGTCCGGCCACGGTAGCGCCTCCGGCTGGGCATCCTGGCCATTTCGGCCCGTCAGCGGCGGTGCAGCGCCTCTGGCGAGGGGTCCCGGGCGAGTCGCGGCAGCCGTACCCGCGCTCCGGCGCCCGCCCTGACGGCGCGGTGCCCGGTCGGTCGGACGAGGAACCAGGGCTGGTCCCAGCCGCCGAGGCGCAGCCGTGCCCCGGTGAGGTCGGGGCGACGCACCGGGCGCACCAGACCGGTCGCGGGCTCGTAGACCTCGACCCGCGAGCGCCCGTCGCCGGGCAGGACCAACGTGACGTGCCGCGGCAGCCAGCGGTCCCCGACGTAGAGCAGCGCCGGCTGGCCGTCGGCGACGAGCGTGACGAGACCGGCGAAGGCGGCGGCCAGCCCGGCCCGGTCGCGGTGGCGCAGCAGGTCGGTGGTGTACCGCGTACCGACCGCCGAGGCCCCGGACTCGAGCTCGGCCCTGGCTCCCCACGGCGGGGTGCCCAGCGCCCGGGGCCACGGCAGCCGGGCCCCCGTCGCCCCGAGGTGCCCGGCGGTGGTGCGGGCGTGCACGACCCCTTCGTAGGCGGCGAAGCGCTCGTCCCGGGTGGCTCCTTCGGCCCCCGGTACCGGGTGCCCCTCGCCGCGCTCGATCCAGGCGGCGAAGGGGACGTCAACGAGCATCCGGGCGACCGTGAGGCAGGCCGCCCCGCAGGTGACCTCCGACTGCTGGGTCGGCCCGTGGTCTCCTGCCCGCAGCCGGAAGCTCGCGCTCACCCGGTCATCCTCGCCGCATCGGCGGCCCGGCGCCAGCGCGGGCGGACGCATCCGGTGCGTCCGCCCGCGGGCACCGCCTCGGTGCCGGTGGCGGCGTCGTCGCCCGCGCGCGATCAGGCGACCGGGATCTGCACCTCGATCAGCCAGCCCGCGCCCTCGGCGTCCGGGTCGAACGGGGTGGCCAGGTAGACCTCCCGGTTGGTCCCGGCCGGGGTCAGCGAGCGCCGGGCCGCCTCCTCGGTGATCGCCTGCCAGATCTCGGGCAGGCCGGCGAGGTCGTCACCGGCGTAGCGCGCGGTGAGCGCACGGGGCGCGGACGGCAGCTCGCCTTCCTCGACCCCTTCGGGCACCGGGCCCGCGACCGGCGCGGCCGCGGTGACGACGAGGCTCTCGTCGTCCTCGCCCCCGGTGTAGGTGGCCAGACCCGGACCCGCCTGCGCCGCACCGGCGTCGGCGAGCGCCGCGGTGAGCTGCTGGAAGAGCGGGCCGACGGACGGTCCCGCCTCGCTCATCTCGGTGACCGTCGTCGACAGCTGGGCGACGCTGACCGCCGGCAGCTCGGTCTCGGTGATGGTGATCGTGGACATCGTGGACTTCCTCTCGATCAGTCGGAGGCTCGCCTCGACCTGCGCCAGCCGCTGCTCGTCGACCGCGATCTGCTCCCGCAGGTCCCGCCGACGCTGCCGCAGCAGCTCGGCGATCTCCACGGACCCGTCCGGGGCGTCCAGCAGCCGCCCGACCTCCTCGAGCGAGAAGCCGAGGTCCTTCAGCGCGACCAGGCGGTTGGCCCGGTCGAGCTGGTCGGCGGCGTAGGAGCGGTACCCGGAGCTGGGATCGACGTGCGCCGGCACGAGCAGGCCGAGCCGGTCGTAGTGGCGGAGCATCCGCACCGACACCCCGACCAGCCTGGCGAACTCTCCGATGCTCAACATGACGAGATCACTCCACCGGCTGACACGGTGTCAGGGTCAAGCGCCGTCGCGGCCGATGTCCGGCACCGGGTCAGGCGGAGCGCTTCTGCTTGCGCTTCGGGGACTCCTCGTGCCGCACGATCGTCGGCAGCACGTTGTCCATGACGACCTCGCGGTTGATGACGACCTGCTTGATGCCCTCGTCGCTGGGGACGTCGAACATCACCGGCAGCAGCACCTCCTCGAGGATCGCCCGCAGGCCACGGGCACCGGTGCCGCGGGCCAGCGCCTGGTCGGCGATGGCCTCGACCGCGTCCTCGGTGAACTCGAGCTCGACGCCGTCGATCTCGAACATCTTGCGGTACTGCTTGACCAGCGCGTTGCGCGGCTCGGTGAGGATCTGCACCAGCGCGGCCTGGTCCAGCGGGGCGACGGTGGTGATGACCGGCAGGCGCCCGATGAACTCGGGGATGATCCCGAACTTCATGAGGTCCTCGGGCATGACGTCGGTGATCATCTCGGAGACGTCGCCGGGCGAGTGCAGCTCGGAGCCGAAGCCGAGCCCCTTCTTGCCACGGCGGCCCTCGATGATCTTCTCCAGCCCGGCGAAGGCGCCGCCGAGGATGAAGAGGACGTTGGTGGTGTCGATCTGGATGAACTCCTGGTGCGGGTGCTTGCGCCCGCCCTGCGGTGGCACCGAGGCGGCGGTGCCCTCGAGGATCTTCAGCAGGGCCTGCTGCACCCCTTCGCCGGAGACGTCCCGGGTGATCGACGGGTTCTCCGACTTCCGGGCGATCTTGTCGACCTCGTCGATGTAGATGATCCCCTGCTCGGCCTTCTTGACGTCGTAGTCGGCGGCCTGGATGAGCTTGAGCAGGATGTTCTCGACGTCCTCCCCGACGTAGCCGGCCTCGGTCAGGGCGGTGGCGTCGGCGATGGCGAAGGGGACGTTGAGCATCCGGGCGAGGGTCTGGGCGAGATAGGTCTTGCCGCAGCCGGTGGGCCCGATGAGCATGATGTTGGACTTGGCGATGTCGACGTGGTCGTCGTCGCGCTTGGCGGCGGCACCGGTGGCCCCGGCCTGGATCCGCTTGTAGTGGTTGTAGACGGCGACGGCCAGCGCCTTCTTCGCCTTCTCCTGGCCGATGATGTAGGTCTCGAGGAAGTCGAAGATCTCGCGCGGCTTGGGCAGCTCGTCGAGGCCGAGCTCGGAGGAGTCGGCGAGCTCCTCCTCGATGATCTCGTTGCAGAGGTCGATGCACTCGTCGCAGATGTACACCCCCGGGCCTGCGATGAGCTTCTTGACCTGCTTCTGCGACTTGCCGCAGAAGGAGCACTTGAGCAGGTCGCCGCTCTCGCCGACTCGTGCCACTGCCAGTCCTCTCGCCGTCGTCCGTGGGGGCCCGGATGACCTCCGGGAGCGTCGCCGACGTTACCCGCCGGGCTCCGCCGCCGCTCTCATTGGACACCCCGCCGGGCGGGCGCGTCGCGCCTGTCCGCTGTCAGCGCAACCCCCTTCCCCCTCCCCTGACCCCACCCTCCCGACTCCACCCCTTCGACCCAACTGCCTAGGCAACCGTGTTCGCTCAGCCTGCAAGCTGAGCGGATGGGACTTGCCTAGGCAGTTGGGGATAGAGGGGACAGACAGGAGTGGAGTCGACGGGGTGGGACGACGGGGCGGACCGCCGGGGGCGGACCGCCGGGGCGCAGCACGACGGCCACCACCCGGATCGGGTGGTGGCCGTCGTGGAGCCGGTCGGTGCCGGCGCGCCCGGTCAGTCCTCGGCGGACGCCTTGCGCGGGGTCAGCACCTCGTCGATGAGGCCGTACTCCTTGGCCTCCTCGGCGCCGAGGATCTTGTCGCGCTCGATGTCGGAGCGGACCTCCTCGGCGGTCTTGCCGGAGTGCTTCGCCCAGGCCTCCTCGAGCCAGGTGCGCATCCGCAGCACCTCGTTGGCCTGGATCTCGATGTCGCTGGCCTGGCCGTAGTCGCCGCCGGCCAGCGCCGGCTGGTGGATGAGGATGCGGCTGTTCGGCAGCGCGAAGCGCTTGCCCGGGGTGCCCGCTGCCAGCAGCACGGCCGCGGCGGAGGCGGCCTGGCCGATGACGAAGGTCTGGATGTCCGGGCGGATGTACTGCATCGTGTCGTAGATCGCCGTCATCGCGGTGAAGGAGCCGCCGGGGCTGTTGATGTACATGAGGATGTCGCGCTCCGGCTCCTGCGACTCCAGCACCAGCAGCTGGGCGATGATGTCGTCGGCGGAGGCGTCGTCCACCTGCACCCCGAGGAAGATGATCCGGTCCTCGAAGAGCTTGGTGTAGGGGTCCATCCGCTTCATGCCGTACGAGGTGCGCTCCTCGAAGTTCGGCAGGATGTAGCGGCTGGAGGGCCCGGGACGCATCGGGGCGTCGCCCGGCATGTGGGTGCGCGCCTGGGGGTCGAGGTTCATGTGTCTCTCCTGACGTTCTGCGGGCCGCTCAGGCCTGGTCGTCCGTGACCGGGTTGCCGTCGGAGGCACCCGATCCCCCGGTCTGGCTGGCGCTCTCGAAGACGTGGTCGACGAAGCCGTACTCCTTGGCCTCCTGGGCGCTGAACCAGCGGTCCCGGTCGGAGTCCTTGGTGATCTGCTCGACGCTCTGGCCGGTGTGCTCGGCGATGAGCTCGGCCATCTGGGTCTTGACGTAGAGCATCTGCTCGGCCTGGATCTTGATGTCCGAGGCGGTGCCGCCGATGCCGCCGGAGGGCTGGTGCATCATCACCCGCGCGTGCGGGGTGGCGTAGCGCTTGCCCTGGGTGCCGGCCGACAGCAGGAACTGGCCCATCGACGCGGCCAGGCCCATGGCCACCGTGGCGACGTCGTTGGGGATCCACTTCATGGTGTCGAAGATCGCCATGCCCGCGGAGATCGAGCCGCCGGGGCTGTTGATGTAGAGCCAGATGTCCTTCTCGGGGTCCTCGGCGGCGAGCAGAAGCATCTGGGCGGCGATGGCGTTGGCGTTGTCGTCACGCACGTCCGAGCCGAGGAAGATGATCCGCTCCTTGAGGAGCCGCTGGTAGATGTGGTCGTCGAGCCCCGGCCCGCCCTGGGGTCCGGCGGCGACGATGTCGCTGCTGTTGCTCACGCTCACTCGCTCTCGTGGTCGTCACGCGTCGAAGTCCTCGCGCGTCGTGGTCCGTCGACAAACCTAACGCCCGGGTCGGACGCCGCACTCCCGGCCCCGGGTGATGTTCGCCGTGGGCGGAAGGGCGCCGGGCTCACCCCTTCGGCGCGGTGACCAGCAGCGCCAGCCCGGCGTGCGGGCCGAGCTCGACGTGGAAGCCGTGCAGCTGGTCCACCTCGCCGACGATGCTGCCGTCGCCCATGTCCATCAGCCGCGACCCCGGCGCGAGGTGCTCGCTGATCACGGTGCCGGCGATCAGCTCGGTGGAGAAGTTGAGCACGGTCACCTGCCCCTGACCCTCGATCTGGTCGTAGTCGTGGACCATGACGAGCATCGCCGAGTGTGAGACGTCCGGGATGTCCACCTGCGAGGTCGTCGCCAGCGCGAAGTAGCCACGCAGGTGGAGGATCTCGCGCAGCCGGTTGGCGAAGGAGCGCGGGTCCTCCAGCTGCTCCGGCAGCGGCCCGTAGAGCACCTGGCCGCGCGGCATGCCCGAGGACGAGCCGCGCCCCTCCTCACCGGTGCCCATGAGGTCGTAGGCGGCGCGGTGGATCCACCGGGTGTCGCCACCGTCGAGCAGCGGGGCGATCGCCGGGTGGTCCCCGGGCAGCGGCATGGCGCCGACGAGGTCCCACCCGGAGAGCGCGAAGACTCCCGGCTGGAGCGCGTTGAACATCGCCAGCAGCAGGTGCGCCCGACGCACCTGCTCGACCTGCTCCTCGTCCATCACCGCCGGGTCGCTGATCCCGAGGGAGGCGGCGATCACCGATGCCGTGGTCGAGGCGATGCCGTTGGTGGTGAAGACCCGGTTGTAGGGGGCGTGCTCGCCGGTGAGCGCGGCGGTGAGGTCGGCGCGGACGATCTCGGCCAGCTGCTCGCCGGTGACCTCCTCGCCGCGGAAGGTGTAGATCTCGTCGCGGTGCTCGCTGGCGAAGTGCACCAGCTCGTAGGTCATCTCGTCGTGGTTCTGCAGGGCGTGCACCAGCTGCACCGCGTCCACCCCCTGCGCGTGCGCCTCGCGCAGCGTCAGCCGCAGGAACTCGGTGTCCCCGGTGGCGATCGCGTGGTGGTAGGCGGGGCGGTTGACGAAGTCGTAGGACAGGTCGGCACCCGCCTCGGAGGTGGCCCGGATGTCGTCGATGGAGAGGTTGAGCTCCTGGAAGGTGAAGCCGCCGACCTTGCGCACCATCGAGCCGATGAGCTGGTTCGCCGCCTCGCTGAGCGGGTGCCCCTCGGACCAGGCCGGGTCGTCCTCGTGGCTGCGCTCCACCCCGAGGAAGCCGTTGGCGTCCAGCCGCAGCCCCCCGGAGCCGAGGTCGCCGAGGCTGTGCAGCGCGTCACCGATGACCAGCCGCATCCCCGCGAAGGTGGGGTCGAGCCAGTTGATCGACGGCTGGCCCTCCTTGAAGTAGTGCAGGTAGACCCAGCGGCGGGTCACCCCGTCGGGCCCGGTGACCGGGGCGGTGACCGACCAGTTGGTGTCCTTGACCCCGGGCACGTAGAAGATGACCCGCTGCATCCGCCCGACGATGTGCCCGGCCTCGGCCAGCGCCCGCTCGGACTCCTCGTCGAGGTTGACCGAGTCGCGGCCCTCGGGGACCTCCGGCAGCAGGTGCCAGTCCTCGGGCGGGATCGCCACCATGCTGTAGATGCCCGGGTAGTCGCCCACGCCCATCTCGGCGAGGCGGAAGTCCGCCCCCTTCCCGGTGTGACCGGGGACGATGTCGTCGATGACGGTGCCGTCGTGCTCGCCGGCCACGTGGCACATCGCGCGGTAGTCCTCCTCGGTGCCGAAGAGGTCGTCGATGTGGGTGCTGATCCGGTCGAAGTGGCCGTCGATGCTCGGCGTCGGGTTCCACCCGGTCAGGCCGCCGGCGCGCTTGACCGGTCCGGTGTGCACCCCCTGGATGCCGATGCGCTGGAAGATCTCCCACAGCTCGGGGTCGCCCAGCGAGGCGAGGAAGGACTCCCCCGGCCGGGTGATCATCGAGATCGGGTAGGCGGTGAACCACACCGAGGCGGTGGCCACCGCGTTGCGCGGGTCAGGGGTGGCGTAGGGGTTCTGCCACATCGAGCCACGGCCGGTGAACTGGGCGGCGATGTCCTTGGCGTCCTGCAGCATCGACTGCCCCTGCAGCCAGGCGACGTAGACCGGGTTGGAGCCGACCGGCTCGCCGGAGCGCATCTGCGCCATCGACGGGGCGCCCTGCGGGCGCAGCCGGGCCCTGGGGCGCAGCGCGCGGGGCCTGGCGGGGAAGAAGACCTGGGCGAAGCTGGGCTCGGCGTGGTCGCTCTCGGGCACGTCGACGCCGGTCGCCGGCGCCTGCGACCCCTCAGTGTCCACGGATGTGTCGGTGGCGTCGGGGGCGTCGGCCGCCGCGGCGGTCTCGGGTCCGTCGGTCATGCGCACCAGCCTAAGAGCCGTGATGTGACTCACCGCACGGTGCCCGGCCCGGCGGTATCCGCGCCATCCGCTCACCTTCGCCCCATCCGCTCGGGTTGCAGGCTGAGGGGATGCAAGAGCCTAGGGAGTTGGGGTACTGGGGGGCGCGGGGGTGGGGGGCGCGGGGTGGGGGGTGGGTCAGAGCCAGCCGTTGTCCTGGGCGACGCGGGCCGCCTCGGCGCGGGTGGAGGTGCCGGTCTTGCCGATCGCCGAGGAGAGGTGGTTGCGCACCGTGCCCGGCGACAGGTGCACCTGCGCAGCGATGGCGGCCACCGGTGCCCCGCTGAGCGCCGCCCGGAGCACCTCCTGCTCGCGGGCCGACAGCGGGTTCGCCCCGCCGTAGAGCGACTCGGTCGCCAGCGTCGAGTCGACCACCCGCAGCCCGGCGTGCACCTTGCGGACCGCCTCGGCGAGCTCGCCGGCCGGGGTGTCCTTGACGACGAACCCGCTGGCGCCGGCGTCCAGCGCCCGCCGCACGTACCCGGCACGGCCGAAGGTGGTCACCACCAGCGACCGGCAGGTCGGCGCCTGCGCCCGCAGCTGGGCCGCGACCTCGATGCCGTCCATCCCGGGCATCTCGATGTCCAGCAGGGCCACCTCGACGTCCTTCGTGCGCACCGCCTCCAGCACCTCGTCGCCGCGCCCCACCTCGGCGACGACCTCGATGTCCCGCTCCAGCGACAGCAGCGCGGCCAGCGCCCCGCGCACCAGCGCCTGGTCGTCGGCCAGCAGCACCCGGATGCTCATGTCGCCACCTTCGCTGTCGTCTCTCCCGTGTCGTCCGCGCCGCCCAGGCGCACCTCGAGCAGCGTCCCGCTGCCGCGCGCACCGTCGCCGGCCCCCGGGGCGCCCGGCCCCAGGCTGACCGACCCGCCCTGCTGCTCGACCCGCTCGCGCAGGCCGCCGATGCCGTTGCCCTCCCGGCGCCCGGACACCCCGCGCCCGTCGTCGCGCACGCTCAGCCGGTCCTGTCCCAGGGTGATCTGGCAGAGACGGGCTCCGCTGTGCCGCACCACGTTCGTCACCGCCTCCCGCACCGCCCAGGCGAGCACGATCCGGTGCCTCGGGTCGACCTCCTCGGGGCTGCCGCGGACCTCCAGCCGCATCCCCGCCCCGGTCAGCGCCTGCTCGGCCGCCGCCAGCTCGTCGGTCAGCCGGGCCACCCGCAGCCCGGCCACGGTGGCCCGGATCTCGGCGAGCGCCTGCCGGGAGATCGAGCGCACCTCGGCCATCTCCGCCTTCGCCCGCTCGGGGTCGACGTCCACCAGCCGCTCGGCGAGCTCGGACTTCACGGTCACCACGGTCAGCGAGTGCCCGAGCACGTCGTGCACGTCGCGGGCCACCCGCTCCCGCTCCTCGCTGATCGTCAGCCGCTGCTGCGACTCGCGCTGGCGCCCGGCCCGCTGGTCCAGGGCGCTGATGAGGATGAGCGTCAGCCCGACCATCGGGTAGATGAGCAGGAAGAACCACAGGTCGTCCAGCTGCCCGGCCAGCAGCGGCGCGACCACGGCCAGCACCATCGCCGCGCCGAGCAGCAGCAGGGCCTGCCGGGTCGGCAGCGCCATGCCGGAGAAGGAGAGCATGAAGGGCACCAGGCCGAGCGCCGAGAGTCCGATGACCGGCACGGTGGCCAGCGCCAGCAGCCCCATGACGAGCAGGTAGAGGTGCAGCCGACGGGTGGTCCCGGGCGGCTGATCATCGGCCCAGAACCCGCGCAGGTACACCAGCGCGAAGGTGATGATGAGCGCGATGGTCAGCGCCCGCCAGACGACGGCGACGTCAGCCAGGACGGCCGAGCCGAGCGGGAAGACGAGGAAGACGAGCCAGATGGCGGCGAGCAGCCACCCGAAGCGGACCCAGGGGTCGACCACGTCCGCGGAGGGCGAGGCCCCCTGCGCCTCGCCCTCCGAGCAGCTCGGCGGCTGGGTCACTGACGACCTCGGCCACGACGGACCAGCCAGGTGGTGGCGACGCCGAGGATGGCGGCCCACACGCAGACGTTGAGCAGCGGGACCCACAGCGGCTCGTGGCTGAGCGATCCGTCGGTGGTGTTGATGAGATACCCCTCGGTGAGCGGGTAGCGGGCGAGGCTGACGTAACCGTACAGCGGGGTGAACTTGGCGATCGCCAGCAGCGTGCCGGACAGCGGGAAGAAGATGTTGCCGAGGAAGCCGAAGATCACCAGCGACCCGGACGCCGCGCCGACAGCCGCCTCGCTGCGGAAGAGCAGCCCGCAGGCCAGGCCGTACATCGCGAAGACCGCGGCACCGAGGATGACGACCAGCGCGCTGAGCAGCCAGGCGGCGGTGGTGCCCTCGGCGCCGGTGATCATGCCGAGCACGTAGATGAGGGTGATCGGCACCAGCGCCACGGCGAGCGCCACCAGCGACTTGGACAGCACGTAGGAGCCGTCCTTCATCGGGGTGAGCCCGAGCTGACGCCCCCAGCCCTGCATCCGCTCGACCGCGGCCATCCCGCCGACGCCGACGGTGGCGGTCACCGCGCCGTAGGCGGCCATCGAGATCATCGTGTGCATCGCCACGTTGCCGTTGCCGGCGTCGGCGTCGGCCCAGTCCTGGGAGGCGCCGAAGATGATGTAGAGGAAGGCGGGCAGCAGGGCCGTGAAGAACATCGACACCGGGTCGCGGACCACCCGGAGCAGCTCCAGACGGGTGTAGACGGCGTTCATCGCGGGCTCCCCTCGCCGGCGGTCTGCCGGTCGCGGTCGGTGGTGGTCTCGTGGGTGTCGGTGGTGAGGGACGGACGGTCGGCGCCGGACGGGTCGGCGGGCTCCCCCGCCCCCTCGCCGGTGAGCGCGAGGAAGGCGTCGTCCAGGGACCCGGAGCTGATCTCCAGGTGCTGCCCGCCGAGGTCGGTGAGCAGCCGGCGGGCGACCTCGTCGGAGTCGCCGGCGGTGATCCGCACCCGCTCCCCCTGCCGGTGCACCTCGACGACTCCCGGCAGGTCGCGCAGCTGCTCGTCCACGCTCTCGTCGGCGATGTCGGCGCTGACCACGCGCCCGGAGGCGCGCTGCCGGATCTGCTCGGTGGTCCCGTCGGCGACGATCCGGCCCCGGGCCATCATGACGATCCGCTCGGCGAAGGTGTCGGCCTCCTCGAGGTAGTGCGTGGCGAAGACGATGGTCCGACCCTGGGCCGCCTCGGCGTGCATCGTCGCCCAGAAGTCGCGGCGGGCGCCGACGTCCATGCCCGCGGTCGGCTCGTCGAGGACGAGCAGGTCGGGGTCGGGCAGCAGCGCCAGGGCGAAGCGCAGCCGCTGCTGCTCACCGCCGGAGCACTTGCTCACCTTGCGTCGGGCGAGCTCAGTGAGGCCGGCCCGGGCGAGCACCTCGTCGACCGGCTGCGGGTCGGCGAAGGTGGAGGCGATCATCGTCACGGTCTCGGCGACGGTGAGGTCGCGCAGCAGGCCCCCGGTCTGCAGCACCGCGGACACCCGTCCGGCGTCCACGGCCCGCCGCGGGGACATCCCGAAGACCGAGACGGTGCCGCTGGTCGGGCTGGTCAGCCCCAGCACCATGTCGAGGGTGGTGGTCTTCCCGGCGCCGTTGGCGCCGAGCACGGCCACCACCTCGCCGAGGCCGATGCTCAGGTCGACGCCGTCGACCGCTCGCACCGGCTCGCCGTGCACGGTGAAGGTCTTGTGCACGCCGTCGAGACGGATCGCGGGTGCGCCCGCTCCGTCGCCCGTGGTGGCTGCTGCTCTCGTCTGCATGGCCACGATCCTGGCCCCGCGAGGAGCAGTGGCGCTGCCCCCTTCGTCATCACCTCGCCGTGACAGACGTCATGCGTCCGGGCCGGCCTCCGCGGGGGCCTCGAAGTCACCGGCGTCGCCGGTCGGGGTGCCCAGGTACTGCCGCGCCCAGCGGGGCACGACGAAGAGGCCCTCGGCCTCGACGGTGACCTGGCCGTCGGCGTCGAGCAGCTCGCCGGTGACCGTGGTCTTCCAGCCGTCGGTGCCGGCCACCCGGGCGCGCCCGGAGACCTGCCCCAGCGGGGTGGGTCGGCGGTAGGTGAGGTTGAGGTAGGCGGTCATCCCCGGCCGACCGACGATCGCCGGCACGGTGCCGAGCACCTGGTCCAGGACGGAGGCGATGATCCCGCCGTGGACGTGCCCGGGCGGCCCTTCGTAGGCGGCGCCGAGGACGAAGGGGTCGGCCGCGGCCTCCCCCTCACCGGTCTGCCGCACGGTCAGCGGCGGCGCGACCGGGTTGCGCATCCCGACCATCGGGTTGCCGTGGTCGCGCAGCCGGCCGTCGCTGGTGGTCTCCAGCCCGAGCGGTCCGTCCTGCGCCCGCGCCGACAGCCGCGCGCTGAGCGCCCGGACCTCGGTCGCGACGGCGGCCCGCTCCGGCTGGTCGACCCGGGTGCGCACGGTCAGGTCGAGCAGCTCGCGCACCGCGTCGGCGAGGTCGCGGTAGGCCGCCTCGTCGGCGCGCAGCGCCTCCGGGTCCTCGACGGGCTCGGGCGAGGGGTAGGTACCGGCGGTCATCTCACGTCCTGGGTGCGGTGCTGATGGGCGTGCCCATTGTGCGCTGGCCACGGACGACGACGCGCGCCGCCCCCACGGGTGGGGACGGCGCGCGTCGGTGGTCGCGGCGCTCAGGCCTGCGTCGAGGTCTCCTCGTCGGCGGCGGCCTCGGTGGCGGTCTCGCCGGTCGTCACCTCGTCGCCGGCATCGTCGGCCGGCTCGTCGGCGGCGGCGGCATCGGTGGCGGTCTCGCCGGTCGTCACCTCGTCGCCGGCAGCGTCGGCCGGCTCGTCGGCGGCGGCCTCGTCGGCACCGTCCTCGGGCTGCTCCTCGTCCGGGGTCAGCTCGTCGAGGTCGACGGCGTTGCCCTCGGTGTCGGTGACGGTCGCCTTGTCCAGGACCGCGGCCAGGGCCTTGCGGCGGGCGACGTCGCCGACCATGGCCTGGACCTGACCCTGCTGGTCGATGAGCTGGGCGAACTGGTTGGGGTCCATGCCGTACTGCTGGGCCTGGGCCATGAGGTACTCGATGAGCTCGGGCTGGCCGACCTCGACCTCCTCGACCTCGGCCAGCTTGTCGAGCAGGAACTGGGTCTTGACGGCCTGACGGGTCTGCTCGTCGACCTCGGCGCGGTGCTCGTCGTCCTCCAGGCGCCCCTCCTGCTCGAGGTGCTGGTTGACCTCGGCCTCGACGACGCTGTCCGGGACGGGGATGTCGGTGCGCTCGAGCAGCAGCTCGAGGACCTTGTCGCGGGCCTGGACGCCCTGCTCGAACTTCTTCTCCCGCTCGGCCTGCTGCTGCAGGTCGGCGCGCAGCTCCTCGACGGTGTCGAACTCGCTGGCCATCTGGGCGAAGTCGTCGTCCACCTCGGGCAGCTCGCGCACCTTCACCGACTGGACGGTGACCGAGCACTGCGCCTCCTGGCCGGCCCGGTCGCCGCCGGCGAGCGGGGAGGTGAAGTCGGCGCTCTCGCCCTGGGAGAGGCCGGTCAGCGCCTCGTCCATGCCCTCGAGCATGTTGCCGGAGCCGACCTCGTAGGAGACGCCCTCGACGGCGTCGATCTCCTCGCCGTCGATCTCGGCGCGCAGGTCGATGGAGACGAAGTCGCCGCTCTCGACGGCGCGGTCGACACCGGTGAGGGTGCCGAAGCGCTCACGCAGCTCGGTGAGCTTGGCCTCGACGTCCTCGTCGGCGACGGCGACCGGGTCGACCTGGACCTCGAGGGCGTCGTAGTCGGGCAGGGTGATCTCGGGGCGGATGTCCACCTCGACGGTGAAGGCGAGCTGGGTGCTGTCCTCGAGCGGCACCTCGGTGACGTCCACCTCGGGCTGGCCGATCGGGGAGATGCCGGTCTCGTCGACGGCCTTGCCGAAGAACTCCGGCAGCGCCTCGTTGACGGCCTCCTGGACGATCGCGCCCTTGCCGACCCGCTGCTCGATGATCTTGGTCGGCACCTTGCCGGCGCGGAAGCCGGGGACCTGGATCTGGCTGCCGATGCTCTTCACGGCGGCGTCGACGTGCGGCTGGAGCTCCTCGCTCGGGACCTCGACGGTCAGCTTGACCCGGGTCGGGCTGAGGTTCTCGACGGCACTCTTCACTGCGGGTACTCCAAAGTCTCGTGGTCCACGAAGGGGGTGGGCGCCGGCGCCGCGTCGTGCGGACGCGCCCACGCTGGTCTGCCCCGTCGTCGACGAGGCACGGCCCACCACCCTATCGGACGCCCTAGGGTGCGTCCTCATGACGACCCCTGCCACCCGCGGCGCCGGGATCATGTGGACGGTGCGGCTGCTCGTGCTGGCCTTCATGGGCGCCGCACCGCTCTTCGCCCTGATCATGCTCTTCATCGCCGACCCCGGCCAGCCACCGTCGACGGCGGTGGTGATCGGGCTGCTCGTCCTCAACGTGGCCACCTTCGTCGTGGCCGAGCTGGTCGGCTACCGGACCCCGGCGATCCAGCCCGGGACGCCGCCGGAGCGGGCCGTCGGCACCGCCTCGGCGGCGCTCGTCGGGACGACGATGGTGCGTGCGGCGATCACCGAGTCGCCGGTGATCTTCGCGCTCATCCTCACCTTCGTCGCCACACCGAGCACGATCTGGACCTACCTGGCCGGGGCGGTGCCGGCGCTGCTCGTCATGGCGGTGCACGCCTGGCCGAACCGGCGGGTGATCCGCAGGCTGGAGGCCTCGCTCGACCGGGACGGGGGCCGCTCCCACCTCTCCGACCTCGCCGCCGGCCGGGCACCGGGCCACGGGCATGGCGGGCACGGTGGGCACGGCCACGGTGGTCAGGGTGGCTACCAGCCGCCCGGCTTCCAGCAGTACTGAGCGAGCTCCACGTCCCGGGCTGAGGACGCCGCGTGCTCGGCCAACCGAGCCGTCGGCGGGCTGGTCGGGGTAGCCGGATTCGAACCGACGGCCTTCCGCTCCCAAAGCGGACGCGCTACCAAGCTGCGCCATACCCCGTGCGCGCCCTGGTTCGGACCACGGGCGAGCGGCCACTAGGCTAGCCCCGGCTCCAGGCGCACGAACGCCCGCTCACCGTGACTGGCTCACTGTGGCGGTCTGCCTGGTGCGCGGGCGTAGCTCAATGGTAGAGCCCCAGTCTTCCAAACTGGCTACGCGGGTTCGATTCCCGTCGCCCGCTCTCTCTCGTCACCGGTCGAGGTGATCCGCGCCGCGCAGGTGGGCGCCGATCACCTCGACCCGCGCCCTCCCTGCGACTCAGCCGCGCGGCGTCGCCCGGATCTCGACGATCGAGCGCCCCGCCGCGACGCCCTTGTCCTCGAAGCCGTCGCTCGGACGCCACGACGGCCGCTCCCCCTCGACGACCGCGAAGCCGCCGTGCTCGGCGAGCTGCTCGCGCACGTGCTCGGCGTAGATCGCGTGGTCGGTGGCCACGAGCAGCGCTCCCCCGGGCCGCAGCCGGTCGGCGATCAGGTCGAGGGTGTCCTGCTGCACCAGCCTGCGCTTGGCGTGCCGGGCCTTCGGCCAGGGGTCCGGGAAGAAGAGGTGCACCGCGGCCAGCGACCCGCTGGGCACCGAGCCCTGCAGGTACTCCAGCGCGTCGCCGCGGTGGACAGCCAGGTTGCTCAGGCCGAGCTCCTCGACCCGGGCCATCATCCGGGCCACCCCGGGGACGTGCACCTCGGCGGCGAGCAGGTCGTGCTCGGGGTGGGCCTGGGCGTAGGCGATCGCCGCCGCGCCGTGCCCCGAGCCGATCTCCAGCACCACCGGCACCTCACGGCCGAAGACCGCGGCCGCGTCCAGCGGCCCGGCGTCGACGCCGTAGACCGGCAGCAGCCGGCTCAGCTGCTCCTCGATGAGCGGGGACATCCGCCACCGCGGGGTGAAGGTGCGCACCGTCGCCCGGTGCCGACCGTCGGCCGTGGTCGGGGTGTCGGTGGCGGGGCGGTGGTAGGCGTCGTCAGGCGAGGGCACGGGCGGCAAGGGTAGTCGGCTCGCCCACGTCGGCGGGCCCTCGCGACCGCCGAGCGGGCTGATCGCACCTGAGGCCGGACGTCCGGACCGGCTACTCGCGCCAGAGGACGACGGCCGCGCGGTCGTCGTCCACCCCGGCCCGGCCGTGCCGCACCAGCTGGTCGGCCAGCCCGGGCAGGCCGTGCACCAGCGACGCCTCGGCGGTGCCGAGCATCCAGTCCACCCCGTCGTCCAGGGTGCAGCGGCGCGACTCGATGACCCCGTCGGTGCAGACCACCAGCGCGTCGCCCGGGTCGAGCCGGATCCTGGTCTCCGGGAAGCTCGCCCGGGCGACGACCCCCAGCGCCGGGCCGCGCCCGCCGTCGACCGAGGTCCAGCGCCCGGAGCCGGCGTCGTAGTGCGCCGCCGCCGGGTGGCCGGCCGAGGCGATGACCGCCTCACCGGTGTCCAGGTCGATGCGCACGTGCACCGCGGTGGCGAAGCCCTCGTCCCAGCGCTCCCGGTCGAGGAAGGAGTTCGACATCGACAGCACCTGCTCCGAGGGCGCCGAGCCGAGCAGCCCGGACATCACCCCGCCGAGCACGAGCGCCCGGGTCCCGGCGTGCTGTCCCTTGCCGGAGACGTCGGCCAGCACCATCTCCAGCCGCCCGGCCTCCTGGTCCAGCACGGTGACGTTGAAGTCGCCGGCGAAGGACTCACCGTGCGCCGAGGCGAAGGCGCGCTCGGCCCGCCAGCCCACCGGCAGCGCCGGGATGTCGCCCATCCGGAAGAGCCGGTCACGCAGGTCACTGAGCATCCGGTCCCCGGCGAAGGCGTGCACCCCGTGGTGGGCGCGCGAGCTGGCGACGCCGTACATCAGCGCCATCGAGCCGAGCAGCACCAGCGCGGGCAGCGCCATGTCCTCGTGGCCGGCCAGCGCCAGGCCGGCGACCCACAGCACGACGTAGCCGAAGAGCAGCTGCACCTGGACCTTGGGCAGCACCAGCGCGGCCAGCAGGCAGAGCGGGACGAAGACCATCAGCGGCAGCACGCCGGGCCAGCGCAGGTGGGCGAGCCCGACCGCGGTGGCGGCGAGCAGCATGACCGCGAAGGGGGAGGTGGCGACGCCGGGCACGGACGGGCGCCGCGGGCCGTCGAGCAGCAGACGGCCCCGGGTAGGCAACGTCGCCGACATCTCGCTCCCCAGGTCGGGTGAGGCCTCGCGCCGAGGTCCCGGGTCGCACGATATGCGCGGGACGGGCGCTCAGGGAATGGTCTTTACCAAACCCTGACGAAGCGTCGGTGCAGGTCAGCCGCCCCGATCAGGGCAGGTCGGGCAGGGTCCCGTCCGCCTCGTAGGCGCTGACCATGGCGATCCGGCGCTCGTGCCGGGTCTCACCGGTGAACTCCGTCGCCAGGAAGGTGCGCACCATCTCCCGGGCCTGCTCGACGGGCTGCATGCGGCCGCCGAGGGAGATGATCTGGGCGTCGTTGTGCTCCCGCGCCAGCCGGGCGATCTCGACGTCGTAGCAGAGCGCCGCGCGGATGCCCTCGACCTTGTTCGCGGCCATCTGCTCACCGTTGCCGGAGCCGCCGAGGACGATCCCGAGGCTGCCCGGGTCGGCGGCGACAGCGCGGGCGGCGCGCAGCACGAAGACCGGGTAGTCGTCCTGCGGGTCGAGGGTGAAGGGACCGTGGTCGGTCACCTCGTGCCCCTCCTCCGCGAGGAAGGTCAGCAGGTCCTGGTGCAGGTCGTAGGCGGCGTGGTCGCCACCGATGTGCACGCGCACGTCGGTCTCCTTCGTCGGGTTCGGATGTCGCCGGTTCGGCTGTCGTCTGATCCGCGGGTCGCGGGTCGTGGTCGCTGCTCGTCGTCGCTGGTCAGTCGATGATCGGGTCGCGGTCGCGGGAGCGCTTGAGCTCGAAGAAGCCGTCCACACCGGCGACCAGCACGCAGCCGTCCCAGAGCCGCCCGGCCTCCTCGCCGGTCGGCGCCGGGGTGACCACCGGGCCGAAGAAGGCGACCCCGTCGACGGCGATGGTCGGGGTGCCGACGTCGTCCCCGACGAGCTCGACGACGGCGTCCTTGCGGGCGCGCAGGGCGGCGTCCAGGCTCTCGTCCTGCCCGGCCTGCAGCAGGCCCTCCGGCAGCCCGACCTCGGCCAGCGCCTCGGCGGTCACCGCGTCGTAGTCCTTGCGGCCCTGCCGGTGGATCCGCTCGCCCAGGGCGTCGTAGAGCGGCTTGGCGACCTCGTCGCCGTGCTCGTCGATGGCGCGGCGCAGCACCCGGGACATCGGCTGGATCGCGTGCATCATCTCGCGGTACTCCGCCGGGATGTCGCGCTCCTCGTTCAGCGCCCAGAGGCTCATCTGGTGCCAGCGCACGTCCACCTCGCGCACCTGCTGCACCTGCATCATCCAGCGGGAGGTCATCCAGGCCCACGGGCACGCGGGGTCGAAGTAGAAGTCGGCGGTGCTGCGGCTGCTCATGCGCTCATCCTGACAGAGCCCGGCCAGCCCTCGCCCAGGGTGCTGTCGGCATCGCGTGCAAGGATGGCCAGGCCCCCGAGAGCCAAGGAGCCCTGCGTGCCCGGCACGAACCTCACCCGTGAGGAGGCGGCCGACCGCGCCGCCCTCGTCACCCTCGACAGCTACCGCGTGACGCTCGACCTCACCGTCTCCGAGACCACCTTCACCACCACCAGCGAGATCACCTTCTCCTGCGCCTCGCCCGGCGCCGAGACCTTCCTCGACTTCGTCGGGGAGTCCGTCGATGAGGTCGTCCTCAACGGCCGCTCGCTCGACCCGGCCGAGGTGTACGCCGACAGCCGGGTGCGGCTGCCGGACCTGGCCGCGGAGAACGAGCTGACCGTACGGGCCACCGGCCGCTACATGCACACCGGCGAGGGGCTGCACCGCTTCGTCGACCCGGCCGACGACGAGGTCTACCTCTACACCCAGTTCGAGGTGCCGGACAGCCGGCGGATGTACCCGGTCTTCGAGCAGCCCGACCTCAAGGCGAGCTTCGCCTTCACGGTGACCGCGCCCGCGCACTGGCAGGTCATCTCCAACGCGCCCACCCCGGAGCCGACCCCGCTGGACGGCCGTACCGGCGTCGGCGCCAACGACACCGACGGCATCGCCACCTGGACCTTCCCGCCGACCGAGCGGATGAGCAGCTACATCACGGCGCTGGTCGCCGGCCCCTACGAGGTGCACCGGGACAGCCTGACCAGCGGCGACAAGGAGGTGCCGCTGGGCCTCTTCTGCCGGCGCTCGCTGGCCCCCCACCTCGACGCCGAGGAGCTCTTCGCGCTGACGAAGGCGGGCTTCGCCTTCTTCGAGGAGGAGTTCGACCAGCCCTACCCCTTCACCAAGTACGACCAGGTCTTCGCGCCGGAGTACAACATGGGCGCGATGGAGAACGCGGGCTGCGTCACCCTGCACGAGATGTACGTCTTCCGCTCCAAGGTGCCCGACGCGCTCGTCGAGCGGCGCGCGCTGACCGTGCTGCACGAGCTCGCGCACATGTGGTTCGGCGACCTGGTGACCATGCGCTGGTGGAACGACCTGTGGCTCAACGAGTCCTTCGCCGAGTGGGCCTCGACGACCTGCCAGGCCGAGGCCACCCGGTGGAGCAGCGCCTGGACCACCTTCGGCACCCACGAGAAGGCCTGGGCCTACCGGCAGGACCAGCTCAGCTCCACCCACCCGATCGTCGCCCCGATCCGTGACCTGGCCGACGTCGAGGTGAACTTCGACGGGATCACCTACGCGAAGGGGGCCTCGGTCCTCAAGCAGCTCGTCGCCTACGTCGGCCGCGAGCCCTTCCGGGACGGGATCCGCGCCTACTTCGCCAAGCACGCCTGGGGCAATACCACCCTCGACGACCTGCTCGTCGAGCTCGAGGCCACCTCCGGGCGGGACCTGCGCACCTGGTCGCAGGTGTGGCTGGAGACCGCCGGGGTGAACACGCTGCGCCCGGTGCTGACCGTGGACGAGCACGGCGGCATCGCCGACGCGGTCATCGAGCAGACCGCCCCGGAGAGCCACCCCACGCTGCGCCCGCACCGGCTGGCGATCGGCCTCTACGAGGAGCACGACGCTGGGCTGGTGCGCACCGACCGGATCGAGCTCGACGTCGACGGCCCGAGCACCCCGGTGCCGCAGCTCGTCGGTCGGCAGCAGCCTGACCTGCTGCTGGTCAACGACGACGACCTGGCCTACGCCAAGATCCGGCTCGACCCGCGCTCGCTGGCCACCCTGCGCGCGCAGCCGGGCTCCTTCACCGACTCGCTGCCGCAGGCGCTGTGCCTGGCCAGCGCCTGGGACATGACCCGGGACGCGGAGATGGCCGCGCACGACTACGTCGACCTGGCGCTGGCCTCGCTGCACGGCCTGGACGACTCCACCCTGCTGCGCACGCTGCTGGGGCAGATCGCCACCGCGACGCTGACCTACTCCGCGCCGACCCGGCGCCGGGCGCTGCGCGAGCGGGTGGTCACCACCCTCGCCGACCTGGCCGAGGCCGCGGCACCCGGCAGCGACGCCCAGCTGCAGCTGGTCACCGCGCACGCCGGGATGCTCGCCCCCGGCGACGACACCCGCCTGGTGGCCGGGCTGCTCGACGGCTCGGGCGCCCTCGACGGCCTGGCCGTCGACACCGACATGCGCTGGACGCTGGTCACCGGTCTGGCCGCGGCCGGCGAGATCGACGCCGAGCGGATCGCCCAGGAGGCCCGCAGCGACCAGACCGCGACCGGTCGGGAGCGGGCCGCGAGGGCGGCGGCGAGCATCCCCACCGAGGCGGCGAAGGAGGCTGCCTGGCGGGCCGGCGTCGAGGACGACAGCACCCCGAACTCGGTGGTCGACGCGCACGCGCTCGGCTTCGCCCGGGCCATCGACCCGGCGCTGCTGGCCCCCTTCGTCCGGCGCTACCTGGAGACCGTCGAGCAGGTGTGGTCGCAGCGCACCCACGCCATCGCCGAGGCGATCGTGCTCGGCTTCTACCCGATGGCCCTGGCCGGGCCGGAGCTGCTCGGGGCGACCCAGACCTGGCTGGACGAGCACCCGGAGGCCTCCCCCGCGCTGCGTCGGCTGATCGCCGAGCACCGCGACACCGTGGCCCGGGCGGTGACCACCCAGGAGCGTGACGCGTGATCCGCGGCATCACCGACCTGACCGACATCGACCTCGGCGAGGCGATCGAGTGGACCCGGGGCGACGCCCTCGAGTGGCTGCTCGGGGCGCCGCTGCAGATCCTCATCACGCTCGTCGTGGCGGTCGTCGCCCGCAAGCTGCTGCACCGCTCCATCAACGGCTTCGTCCGCTCCTCGGTGGCCCGCGGCGACGCGGCCCGCGCCGAGCGGGGCGCCGATCTCGGGGCGAAGGCGGAGCGGGCGCTGGCCCGGGCCACCGGCGCCGCGCACGAGCGGCACCGGCAGCGCACCACGACGATGGGCTCGCTGCTGCGCAGCATCTCGACGATCGTCGTCGCGGTGATCGCCGTGCTGACGGTCATGTCGATCGTCGGCATCCCGCTGGCCCCGCTGCTCGCCTCGGCCGGGGTCGGTGGCGTCGCCCTCGGCTTCGGTGCCCAGTCGCTGGTCAAGGACTACCTCTCCGGGATCTTCATGATCCTCGAGGACCAGTACGGCGTGGGCGACCTCGTCGACACCGGCGAGTGCGTCGGCACGGTCGAGGAGGTCTCGCTGCGGGTCACCCGGCTGCGGGACTTCGAAGGGGTGGTCTGGTACGTCCGCAACGGAGAGATCATCCGGATCGCCAACCGCAGCCAGGGCTGGGCGACGGCCATCGCGGACATCCCCTTCTCCTACCGGGAGGACGTCGACGAGGTCACCGAGATCGTCCGCGAGGCGGTCGCCGGCATGGAGACCGAGGACGGCTGGCGGGACGTGCTGCTCGAGGCGCCCAAGGTCCTCGGGGTGGAGTCGATCAGCTCCGGCACGGTGACCATCCGGGTGCTGGTCACCTGCGCCCCGGACGAGCACTGGGGCGTGCAGCGCGAGCTGAAACGCCGGGTCAAGGACGCCTGCGACGACCGCGGCATCGCCGGCCCGCCGATCCTCACCGGCGGCGGCCAGCCCTGAGCCGGCGAGGGCCGCTCGCCGACGCCCGCACGGACCGGCCGGTCACGGCCTGAGAGGATGGCGGCATGTTCGCTCAGCCCGGTGCGACCTTCTACGAGCAGGTCGGCGGCGCGCCCACCTTCGAGCGCCTCGTCCACGAGTTCTACGAAGGGGTCAAGGCCGACCCCGAGCTGCGGGCGCTCTACCCCGAGGAGGACCTCGGGCCGGCCGAGCGTCGGCTGCGGATGTTCCTCGAGCAGTACTTCGGCGGCCCGGGCACCTACAGCCAGGAGCGGGGGCACCCGCGGCTGCGGATGCGCCACGTCCCCTTCGCGGTGACCCTGGACATGCGCGACCGCTGGCTGCGGCACATGTACGCG
The DNA here is from genome assembly GCF_013408565.1 of Janibacter alkaliphilus. Classification (NCBI taxonomy): domain Bacteria; kingdom Bacillati; phylum Actinomycetota; class Actinomycetes; order Micrococcales; family Intrasporangiaceae; genus Janibacter; species Janibacter alkaliphilus. The sequence continues at coordinate 3,236,013 of NZ_JACBZX010000001.1, forward strand.
GCGATGGACACCCTCGAGCTGCCCGCCGAGCACGACGAGCTGATGCGGGACTACTTCTTCCGCGCCGCGCACATGCTCGTCAACACCGACGACGACGGCACCCGGCTGTGAGCACGGTCACCACCGGCTGACAGCATGGAGCGGTGAGCGTCCCCCACCGCCAGATGACGTCCCTGCACGAGGCCTCCCCCGCCACCTCCCCGTGGTGGCGCGATGCCGTCGGCTACCAGGTCTACCCCCGCTCCTGGGCCGACGGTGACGGCGACGGCACCGGCGATCTCGCCGGCATCGCCGCCCGGCTGCCGCACCTGCGCGACCTCGGCGTCGACGCGGTGTGGTTCTCCCCCTTCTACCGCTCGCCGCAGCACGACGCGGGCTACGACGTCGCCGACTACCGGGACATCGACCCGCTCTTCGGCTCGCTCGCCGACGCCGACGCGCTCATCGCCGAGGCGCACGAGCTCGGGCTGCGGATCGTCGTCGACCTCGTGCCCAACCACACCTCCGAGGAGCACGCCTGGTTCCAGGCGGCGCTGGCCGCGGCCCCGGGCAGCCCGGAGCGGGCCCGGTACATCTTCCGCGACGGGCGTGGCGACGACGGCGGGGAGCCGCCGAACAACTGGCAGTCGGTCTTCGGCGGGCGCGCCTGGACCCGGGTCACCGAGGCCGACGGCCGACCCGGCCAGTGGTACCTGCACCTCTTCGACTCCAGCCAGCCGGACCTGGACTGGCAGAACCAGCAGGTCCGGGAGGAGTTCCACGCGATCATCCGCTTCTGGCTGGACCGCGGCGTCGACGGCTTCCGGGTGGACGTCGCGCACGGGCTGGTCAAGGCCGAGGGCCTGCCCGACTACGACCACCGCGAGCGGATGCTCGCCGAGAACGACTCCTCGGCCTCCCCGTACTGGGACCAGGACGGGGTGCACGAGATCTACCGCGGCTGGCGCGAGGTGCTCGACAGCTACGCCGGGGACGACCGGATCATGGTCGCCGAGGCGTGGGTGACCCCCAGCGAGCGCGCGGTGCTCTACGTGCGCGGCGACGAGTTCCACCAGGCGTTCAACTTCGACTTCCTCGAGACCCCGTGGGACGCGGCCCGGCTGCGGGAGGCGATCGCCGACTCGCTGCGGGCCAACGACTCGGTCGGCGCGCCGGCGACCTGGGTGCTGAGCAACCACGACGTCGTGCGGCACGCCAGCCGCCTCGGCCTGGACCAGAGCCGGCCGCGCCCGAACGGGATCACCGCGGACGACCCGCAGCCGGACGCCGAGCTCGGGCTGCGCCGGGCCCGAGCGGCGACGATGCTCATGCTCGGCCTGCCCGGCGCCGCCTACCTCTACCAGGGCGAGGAGCTCGGGCTGCCGGAGCACACCAGCCTGCCGGCGCAGGTGCGTCAGGACCCCACCTTCCACCGCACCGACGGGGCCGAGACCGGCCGGGACGGCTGCCGGGTGCCGATGCCGTGGGAGAAGGGGGCACCCGCCCACGGCTTCAACGACACCGGCGAGACCTGGCTGCCGCAGCCGGAGGTCTACGGCGAGCTCGCCGTGGACCAGCAGGTCGGCGTGCCCGGCTCGACGCTGGAGCTCTACCGCGAGCTGCTGGCGCTGCGCCGCGAGCGCCGGCTCGGCCTCGGCGGGCTGGAGCAGGTCGACGGCCTCGGCGACGACGTCATCGCCTACCGCTCGCTGGGCCCGGACGCTCCGGCCACCCTCGTGCTGGTCAACCTCGGCGAGCAGCCGGTGGCGCTGCCCGAGGGGGCGCGGGTGCTGGTCTCCTCGGAGCCGCTGGGCGAGCCGGCCGGGGGCGACCCGGTGCTCGTGCCCACCGACGTCGCGGTGTGGGCCGAGCAGCCCGCGGACTAGCCTGCGTCTCGTGGCTGCGTCACGACCGGCGAGGGACTTCGCCTACTTCGCCGAGCAGACCCCGGTCGGCCTGGCCCACCGGGGCGGGGCGACGTACGCCCCCAACGTCGGCCGGGAAAACACCATGGCCGCCTTCGCCGCCGCGGTGGAGATGGGCTACCGGTACCTCGAGACCGACGTGCACGCCACCGCCGACGGGCGGCTGGTCGCCTTCCACGACGACGTGCTGGACCGGGTGACCGACGCCACCGGCGCGCTCGCCGAGCTGCCGTGGCAGGAGGTGTCCCGGGCGCGGATCAACGGCACCGAGCCGGTGCCGTTGCTCGAGGAGCTGCTGGAGACCTTCCCCGAGGCGCGGCTGAACATCGACGTCAAGGCCCCGGCCGCGGTGCGGCCGCTGGTGGAGACGATCCGGGCGCACGACGCCGTCGAGCGGGTGTGCGTGGGCTCCTTCAGCGACCGCCGGCTGCGGGCGGTGCGCCGGGCGCTGGGGCCCGGGCTGGCGACCTCGGCCGGCCCGGCCGGGGTGGCCGGGATGAAGCTGCTGCCCGGCGCGCTGACCCGGCTGCTGCACTCCCCCGCCCAGGCGCTGCAGATCCCGGTGACCCACCCGGTCGCCGGACGCCCGGTGACGCTGGTGCTGCCGCGGATCGTCGAGGCCGCGCACCGGCTGGGCAAGCACGTGCACGTGTGGACGATCGACTCGGCCGAGGAGATGCACCGGCTGCTCGACCTCGGCGTGGACGGGATCGTCAGCGACCGGATCGACACCCTGCGCGACGTGCTCGCCGCACGCGGCACCCCCCTGACACCCCCAAACCCCCAACCCCCTGACACCCCAACCCCCTAGGCAGCTGCCTCCGCTCACCCTGCAGGCTGAGCACCTGGAACGAACCTGAGCGCCTGTCGAGGCTCGGCGCGCCGCGCGGCTCCTCAGCCACCGATCGCCTCCCGGCGACGCACCAGATGGCTGCGCTCGGCCTCGTTGCGGCAGAGGGCGATCGCGTCGTCGAAGGCCGTCGCGGCGGCAGCGGCGTCCCCGGCACGGGCCAGCAGCTCGGCGCGCACCGCAAGCACCCGGTGGCTGCCGGGCAGGTCCACCCCGGCGAGCTCGGCGAGGCCAGCCCGCGGACCGTGCGCCTCGCCCACCGCGACCGCGCGGGCCAGGGCGGCCGAGGGTGACGGGTCGATGACGAGCAACCGGTCGTACAGCCCGACGATCCGCGACCACCGGGTGCTCGCCGGGTCCGGGGCGGTGGCGTGCTCGGCGGCGACGAGCGCCTGCAGCAGGTAGGCCGCGGCCGGCTCCGGCACGACCCCGGTCAGCTCCGGCGATCGCAGCAGGGACACCCCTTCGTCGATCTCGTCGTGATGCCAGCGGTCACGGTCCTGGTCCGCCAGCAGCACGAGCCGGCCCTCGCCGTCGCTCCGGGCGTCGCGGCGCGAGTGCTGCAGCAGCACGAGCGCGAGCAGGGCGGTGACCGTCGGGTCCTGCGGTCGCAGCTCGTGCACGGTCCGCACGAGGCGGACCGCCTCGCCGGCGAGCCGCACCCGGACGGGGTCGGGCCCGTCTCCGGGCGCGTACCCGGCGGTGAAGGCGAGGTAGGCGGTGCGGGCCACCGCCTCCATCCGCCCGGGCAGGACGTCCCTCCGGGGCACGGCGAAGGGGATCCCGGCAGCGACGATCTTCTTCTTCGCCCGGGTGATCCGGGCCGCCATCGTCGGCTCCGTGACGAGGAAGAGGCGCGCGACGTCGCGGGTCGGCAGCCCCAGCACCAGGCGAAGGGCGAGCGCGCTCGCCGACTCGTCCGCGAGCGCGGGGTGGGTGCACATGAGCACCAGCCGCAGCAGGTCGTCCTCGACGAGGTCACCGGGGTCGGCCATCGCCCTGACCGTCTGCTCCCCGCGGTCGAGGTCGGTGGCCACCAGGGCGTGTGAGCGCTGGGCGACGGCCTCGGCGCGCAGCCGGTCGATGATGCGTCGGCGCGCGACGGTCAGCAGCCAGGCAGCGGGGCGCTCGGGCACGCCGTCGCCGGGCCACTGCCGGGCGGCCGCCTCGACGGCGTCGCCGAGAGCGTCCTCGACGAGGTCGAGACGGCGGAAGCGCGCGAGGAGCAGGGCCACCAGCCGGCCCCACTCCTCGCGCACCACCGCGTCGAGATCGTGCGGCACGGCGCCTCAGCCCGGGGTGACCACCGGGCTGACCTGGATGTCGTAGGCCGGCAGCGCGGTGATCAGCTCGAGCACGACGTCGAGGTCGGGCGCCTCGAGCAGGTAGAAGCCGCCCAGCTGCTCGACGGCCTCCGCGTAGGGGCCGTCGGTCACGGTGCGCGTGCCGCCGCGGGTGCGCACGACCGTCGCGGTGTCGCCCTCGCCGAGCGCCTCGCCGGCGAGGAGGGTCACCCCTTCCCGCTGCTCGCACGCCTCGTCGAAGGCCCCGAACCGCGCCATCATCTCCCCCTCCTGCTCGGGGGTGAGGTCGCTCCAGGCCGGCAGCTCGCCATCGCCCATCAGCAGCACCAGGTACTTCATGTCCGTCTCCTTCGCTCGCTCCGGCCGTGGCCGGAGGTGGTGGGCCGCGGGCGCGACCTCATCATGGTGTCGGACGGACCACCGCCGGATCGACAGCGCGCGACGAACTCTTGGGGAACGGCGGCGACCGGTGCTGCTGGGACTAGCACCCGCCGCCCGGTCCCAGCGTCGTCCGGCGGCTCGTCGCCAGGCGCGGCATCGTCGCGCCCCCGTCGTCAGGCGACGCCTGGTCGGGCGCTCCGTCGTCAGGCGCCGAGTCGGGCGACGATCTCGGCCACCGCGCTCGGCCGTCCGGCGACGCTCCACGTCGTGCCAGCGGCCTCGACCTGGAGCGCCTCGCCGCCCGCGGCGCGCACCAGCGCGGCCCCGGGGCGCCAGTCCCACTCGGCGACCGACTCCTGGGCCCATGCCCCGAGACGCCCGGCCGCCACCGCGGCCAGCTCGCACGACCCCGAGCCGAGCATGCGCACCGTGGCCGCCCCCTCGACGACGCGCAACCAGCGCTCGCGCACCCCGGTGCGGTCCATGCTCGCCGGGTGCAGGTAGGTGGCCAGCGCGACCTCGCTCAGCGGCAGATCGGCCAACGGCTCCAGCGCCCGACCGTCGAAGGTGGTGGGGTGCCCGACCCCACCGACCCAGGTCTCGTCGATGCTCGGCTGGTGCACCGCCCCCAGCGCCGTCTCGCCGTCGACGGCGAGCGCCAGCGCGCTGCACCACGTCGGCAGCCCGGAGAGGAAGTTGTACGTCCCGTCCACCGGGTCGATCACCCAGGTCCGCCCGCTGCGGGACGTGTGCCTGGCCCCCTCCTCGCCGAGGATCCCGTCGTCCGGGCGGGCGGCGAGCAGCGCGCCCGTGACGAGCTCCTCCGCCGCGTGGTCGGCGGCGGTCACCACGTCGGTGATCGACGTCTTGGTGTCGGCGGTCAGCCCCTCGGCGCGCATCCGGGCGGCGAGGGCGCCGGCGCGACGGACCAGGCGCGTGGCCAGCTCGGCATCGTTCAGGGCGGGGTCGGTGAGGTCGGGGGTGAGGGTGGGGGCGTCGCTCACGCCCTCACTCTACGAAGGGCGGCACGGGACGACGGCCGGGGCCGCCCCCTTCGCTCTCGGGACCGCCACCGCTTCGTCCACGCCCCCTTCGCCCACCCCCTCGTCAGTGAGCGCAGATCGTCGCCTCGACCACGCCCGAGGCGACGTTCTGCGCTCACTCACGGCAACCGGGTCCGTCCACCCTCCCCCTGGCGCGTGGACAGGAGCCAAGGGTCACCGGGTGAGGACGAAGCCTGCCCGGGTACTCAGCCGCGTCCACGGACCGGCCGCATGCACGGTGACCGGATCGCGCTCCTGGTCCGGCCGCCCGAGGAAGCCGAGCGCGTGCAGCCCGAAGGCGCCCCCGGACGGGACCGGGGGCACCGTGCCGGTCGCCCGCCCCCACACCCGGCGGCGCAGGTCGGCCACCGCGGCTGCGCCCGACCCGCTCGGCGCGCCCTGAGCGATCTCGGCGATCCCGGCGCGGGCAGCCTCCTCCAGGTCCGCAGCGCCGACCTGACCGACCGGCTCCCAGCCGCCGCGGGGCGGGCTCAGCGCCGCCCAGCTGGGGCTGGTCGTCATCGGCGGCACCGGCAGCTCGGTGGGCACGCTACCCGGCTCACCGGCCGCGCCGTCCCGAGCCAGCCGGTCGGTGATCGCTGCCAGCGGCACGGTGACGTCGAGGTGCGCCGGCTCGGCCAGGGCGTAGGTCCGCAGCCCGAGCACGAGCCCGTTCCCCAGCAGACCGCCGCCGGGGACGACGCACGTCCAGGCAGCGAGCACCGACCCGAGCGCCTGCAGCCGGACGTCACCGGACTCGTCCACCCCCTTCGCCCGCCGGACGTAGGTCGCCAGGTCCGCGGCGCTCTGACCGTCCTCGAGACGAAGGGCGCTCATCGCCGCCTCCGGAAGCCCACCTCGGGTCCGGTGAGGCTGCGCAGCACGTCCCGCTGCTCGCGGGGCAGCGAGCGCGGCGTGCCGCTGGCGAGGTCGACGGTGGCCAGCACGCTCTCGGCGAGGGCGTAGAGGGTGCCACCCATCGCCTCCGGGTCGCGCATCTCGTAGCCGATCGCGAAGCTCGCCCCGCCGATCCGGGTGACCCACATGTGCACCGCCAGCGGCTCGCGCCGGTAGACCAGCGGCCGGCGGTACTCGATCTCCTGGTGGGCGAGGAAGACACCGCGGCCGATGATGTCCTCGGCCCCGGCCGTCTCCCCGAACCAGTCCGCGAAGGCGACGATCCGCGCCTCCTCGAGCAGGCGCAGGTACATGACGTTGTTGATGTGGCCGTAGGAGTCCATGTCCCCCCAGCGCAGGGGCAGGTCGGCCACGTAGCTCTCCGGTGGTGCGATCACCGCCCCATCCTCGCAGCGCCGGTGCCGGCCGGGTGCCACGGCGTCGGCGAAGGGGGCGGCCGCCGCCTGTGGACGGCCGTCGGCGGCTGTCGTCGCCCTGACCTACCGTGGCGGGCATGACGAGCACGCCAGGGTCCGCCGCGCCGGTCGACGAGCACGCCCCGGGCGGTGGCGCGCCGGTGGGTGCCGGCGAGGCGCGCGCCGAGGGGGCGGACGGGCTCGCCGCGCAGGCGACGCAGGTGCTGCGCCGCCTCGTCGGACGCAAGGACGCCGACTTCCGGGACGGGCAGCTCGAGGCCATCGAGGCGCTGGTCTCCGGGGGTCGCCGGGTGCTGGTCGTCCAGCGCACCGGCTGGGGCAAGTCGGCGGTCTACTTCGTCGCCTCCCGGCTGCAGCGCGAGCGCGGCGCCGGGCCGGCTCTGATCGTCTCGCCGCTGCTGGCGCTGATGCGCGACCAGGTGGCCGCGGCGCAGCGCGCGGGGGTGCGGGCGGTGTCGATGAACTCCGCGAACGCCCAGGAGTGGGACCAGGTCCGCGCCGCCCTCGACGCCGACGAGGTGGACGTGCTGCTGGTCAGCCCCGAGCGCCTGAACAACCCGCGGTTCCGGGCCGAGCAGCTGCCCGAGCTGTCCCGGCGCTGCGGCCTGCTCGTCGTCGACGAGGCGCACTGCATCAGCGACTGGGGGCACGACTTCCGGCCCGACTACCGCCGGATCAAGGATCTGCTGGCCGAGCTGCCCGAGGGCACCCCGGTGCTGGCGACGACCGCGACCGCCAACGAGCGGGTGGTCCACGACGTCGAGGACCAGCTCGCCGCCGGGCGGGAGGGCGCCGACGTGCTCACCGTGCGGGGGCCGCTGGCCCGGGACAGCCTGCGCCTGGCCGTGCTCCCGCGCGCCGGGGTGGACCAGCACCTGGCCTGGCTGGCCAGCCACCTCGACGAGCTCACCGGCTCCGGGATCGTCTACACCCTCACCGTCGGTGCCGCCGAGGACGTCGCCGCTGCGCTCTCGAAGGCCGGGCACACGGTGGCGGCCTACACCGGGCGCTCCGACGCCGAGGAGCGCGAGCGGATGGAGGCCGCCCTACGGGACAACGAGGTCAAGGCGCTCATCGCCACCAGCGCGCTCGGGATGGGCTTCGACAAGCCCGACCTGGGATTCGTCGTCCACCTCGGGGCGCCGAGCTCGCCGGTGGCCTACTACCAGCAGGTCGGCCGCGCGGGGCGCGCCACCGAGCGGGCCGACGTGGTGCTGCTGCCCGGGCACGACGACCAGTCGATCTGGCGCCACTTCGCCTCCGCCTCGATGCCGCGCGAGGACCAGGCCGCGGCCGTGCTGCACGCGCTGGGCGAGTCGGCCCGCCCGCTGTCCACCGCCGCGCTGGAGACCATCGTCGACATCCGGCGCACCCGGCTCGAGCTGCTGCTGAAGGTGCTCGACGTCGACGGCGCGGTCAGCCGGGTGCAGGGCGGGTGGGCCGCCACCGGCCAGGAGTGGGTCTACGACGCCGAGCGCTACCAGCGGGTGGCCGAGGCTCGGGAGCGCGAGCAGCAGAGCATGCTCGACTACATCAGCACCGACGGTTGCCGGATGGCCTACCTGCAGCGGGCGCTGGACGACCCGAGCGCCGGCGACTGCGGACGCTGCGACCGGTGCGCCGGTCCGTGGATCGGCAGCGACGTCGACGAGGCGTCGCTCGAGGGTGCCCGCAGCACGCTGCAGCGGGCCGGGGTGGACCTCGACCCGCGGGCGCAGTGGCCGACCGGGATGGATCGTCTCGGGGTGCCGGTGAAGGGGAAGATCCCGGCCGAGGCGGCGATGTCGCCGGGGCGGGCGCTGGCCCGGGTGACCGACCTCGGCTGGGGGCAGCGGGTCCGTCAGCTGCTCGCCGAGGACGGCGAGGTGCCCGCACCGGTCGTCCAGGCCGTCGTCGGGGTGCTGGCCGGATGGGGCTGGCAGCAGCGTCCGGTCGGCGTCGTGAGCGTCCCGAGCCGGTCGCGCCCCGCCCTGGTCGGCTCGCTCGCCGCGCAGATCTCCCAGATCGGGCGGCTGCCGCTGCTCGGCAGCCTGGACCTCGTCGACGGCGGGCCGACCGGGAAGCCGGGCGGCAACTCGGCCTACCGGCTCGCCGGGGTGTGGGAGCGGCTGGTCGTCGGCGAGGAGCTGCGGTCCGCGCTGGCCGGGGCGAGGGGTCCGGTGCTGCTCGTCGACGACGTCGCGCACTCCCGGTGGACGCTCACCGTCGCCGCCAGGGCGCTGCGCCAGGCCGGGGCGGACGAGGTCCTGCCCTTCGCGCTCGGCCTGGACGCCTGAGCAGCCCTCCACCCCTTCTCCGCAGCTGCCGGGGCAGCTGCGCCCCCTTCTCGGCAACTGCCCGGGCAGTTGCGCCCCCTCCTTCGCAACTGCCCGGGCAGTTGCGCCCCCTTCTTGACAATTGCCCGGGCAGTTGCGCCCCTCCCTGACAATTGCCCGGGCAGTTGCGCCCCCTTCTCCGCAATTGCCCGGGCAGTTGCGCCCCCTTCTCCGCAATTGCCCGGGCAGTTGCGCCCCCTTCTTGACAATTGCCCGGGCAGTTGCGCCCCCTCCTTGACAATTACCCGGGCAGTTGCGCCCCTTCTGCAATTTGCCCGGGCAGTTGCGAGCCACCGCGCGAAGATTGCCCGGGTGAACGCGGGTCGGGTGGGTGGGGGTGGGTGGGTGGGTGGGGGTGGATCGGCTCAGGGGGCCGGGTCGGTGGCGCAGGCCGCCAGGCCCGGCGCTGGCTCGGGCCCAGCGCCGCCCTCGCGCGGACGCCCGGAGAGGTCCACCGTGACCATCGGCAGGAAGGCCTGGATCACCGGCCCGATGAGCAGCGCGTAGAGCACCGTGCCGACTCCGACCACCCCGCCGAGCAGCCAGCCCAGGGCCAGCACGGTGATCTCCAGCAGGGTGCGCACCAGCCGGATCGAGCGCCCGGTGCGCTGGGCCAGGCCGGTCATCAGTCCGTCCCGCGGCCCCGCGCCGTACTGGCTGCCGATGTAGAGCGCCCCGCCGAAGCCGTTGACGACGATGCCGCCGATCAGCAGCGCCCACCGGGCGGCCAGCCCTTCGGCGTCGTCGAGCACCGCGAGGGTGGCGTCGGTGGCCAGCCCGACGATCACCGCGTTGGCGATCGTGCCCAGCCCGGGCCACTGCCGCAGCGGGATCCACAGCAGCAGCACCGCCACGCTGGTGAGGATGATGATCGTGCCGAAGCTCAGCCCGGTGAGCCGGCGCAGCCCGTCGTGGAAGACCCCCCAGGGCTCCAGCCCGAGGTGGGCCCGCACCAGCATCCCCATCGCCACCCCGAAGAGGACCAGCCCGACGACGAGCTGGGCCAGCCGTCGCCCGGTGCGGCCGGCCCGCAGCTGCTCGAGCGGGGTCATCGGCTCGAGCGGGACGTTGCGGCGAAGGAGCGTGCGCATGGCTCCATGCTCGCCGACCGCCCCTTCCCGGCGAAGAGCCAATCGTGACAAAGTGGTTCGCATGCCCCGCAGCATCTCCCCCGGCCGGCTGGCCACCCTGCTCGACGACGCGCCCCGCCGCTCCCCCGCCTACCGCGAGGTGGCCACCGCGCTGCAGATGCTCGTCGACGACGGCCGGGTCCCAGCCGGCACCCGGCTGCCCAGCGAGCGGGTCCTGGCCGAGCAGCTCGGCGTCAGCCGGACGACGATCACGCGCGCCTACGCCCGGCTCGTCGACGCCGGCTTCGCCACCGCCCGCCACGGGTCCGGCACGGTCGCCGCCCTGCCGGACGCCGCTTCCCGGGACGGGCGGGGCGCGCTCATGCCGGCCGAGTCCACCGGCTCGGCCGACGGCGCCATCGACCTCACCTGCGCCGTGCTGCCGCCACCGGTCCAGCTGCACGCGGCCTACGAGCAGGCGCTGAGCCGCTGGTCCCCCGAGATGGGCGGCTCCGGCTACTACCCGCTCGGGGTGCCCGCGCTGCGCGAGGCGATCGCCGAGGACTACACCCGCCGGGGCCTGCCCACCCACGCCGACCAGGTGATGATCACCAGCGGGGCCATCGGCGCGCACGCCGTCGCCGCCCGGGCCCACCTCGTGCCGGGCGAGCGGCTGCTGCTGGACAGCCCGGTCTACCCCAACTCCCTCGCCTCGCTGCGTGCCCACGGGCTGCGGCCGGTGGCCGTGCCGCTGGACGACGACGGCTGGGACCTCGACACCTGGGCCTCGGCGGCGCGCGCCGGCGCCCGCGCGGCGCTGCTGCTGCCCGACTTCCACAACCCCACCGGCCTGCTGATGAGCGACGACGAGCGCGCCCGGCTGAGCCACATCCTGCGCCGGCAGCGGGCCCTCGCCCTGGTCGACGAGACCCTCGCCGGCACCGCCCTCACCGGCCCGGCCGCCGACGGCGGCATGCCCGCCCCCTTCGGCGCCCACCACCACCGCACGGTGATGATCGGCGGCGCCAGCAAGAGCCACTGGAGCGGGCTGCGGATCGGCTGGCTCCGCGCCCCCGCCGAGCTCATGGGCCCCCTGGTCGCCGCCCGCACCACCCTCGATCTGGGCTCGGCCGTGCTCGAGCAGCTCGCCCTGCTGGAGCTCATGGCGCACGAGGACGAGATCGCCACCACGCACCGCGAGGCCGCCACCGCGCGCCGCGACGTGCTAGCCGCCGAGCTGCGCTCCCACCTCCCGAGCTGGCGCTTCCGCATCCCCGACGGTGGGCTGAGCCTGTGGGTGGAGCTGCCCGAGCCGGTCTCCACCGCCTTCGTCGTGGCCGCGGAGGCCCGCCGGGTGCTGCTCGCGCCGGGACCACGCTTCGCCGCCGAGTCCGGTCTGGAGCGCCGGCTGCGCATCCCCTTCACCGCCCCGGAGGCCACCCTGCGCGAGGCGGTCCGCCGGATGGCGGCCGCCTGGGAGGCCCTGGACCGCCGGGCGATGCCGCGGCGTGACCCGGCCCGGCCGCTGATCGCCTAGTCTCCCCGTGGGAGGCACCACCGAGACGGGCGCACCAGACGGCACGACGGGAGAAGGTAGTCACGTGAGCGAGCAGAGCGGTCTCACCGCGCAGCAGGAGGCCTCCCTGGCGGACCTGCTGGCCATCCTGCGGCTGGAGCCGCTGGGCAGCGCGCAGATCCGGATCGACGGTGTCGACGGCGAGGAGGCGGTCGCAGTCAGCAGCGGCGCCGCGGACGTCTTCATCGGGCAGAGCATCAAGCAGCCGCACAACCGGGTCTTCGGCGGTCAGGTGCTGGCGCAGGCGCTGATGGCCACCAGCCTCACCGTCCGGGACGAGCACGAGGGGCGGCTGCCGCACTCGCTGCACGCCTACTTCATGCGCCCCGGCGACGACACCCTGCCGATCCGCTTCGCCGTGGAGCGGATGCGGGACGGCCGGTCCTTCTCCACCCGCCGGGTGCACGCGATCCAGCACGGCAAGCCGATCCTCTCGCTCACCGCCTCCTTCCAGGACCCGGCCGGCGGGCTGGACCACCATGCCGAGATGCCCGAGGTCACCGCACCGGCAGAGCTGCCGTCGCTCTCCGACCTCTTCGCGACCATCGACCACCCGCGGGCGCAGCACCTGGCTGCGCGGCCGGCGGACCACCGCTACGTCGAGGGGCACATCGCCTTCGAGCCGTCTACCGAGCCGACCGCGGTGCAGCACGTGTGGATGCGGGCGATCGGCGAGATCGACGACGACCCCTACGTGCGGGCCGCGGTGCTGGCGTACATGTCCGACTACTCGCTGCTGGAGCCGGTGCTGCGTCGGCACGGGCGCACCTGGACCGACCGGGCGATGAGCGTGGCCAGCCTGGACCACACGATGTGGTTCCACCGCCCCTTCGACCCCTCGGCCTGGCTGCTCTACGCCCAGGAGTCGCCCTCGGCGCAGGGCGGGCGTGGGCTGGGCATCGGCAAGGTCTTCAGCGAGGACGGCACCCTCGTCGCCACCATCGCTCAGGAGGGCATGGTCCGGGTCCCGGCGGGGTCGGACGGCGCCTGAGCGGAGCGGCGCCCGCCCTTCCGGACGCGCTGCCGGCCCTCAGGACCAGCGCCTGGTGGGACCAGCGCTCAGCCGTCGTCGCGGGCGTGCCGCAGCACCATGACCGCGCGGGAGTGGATCTCCACCTCGGCGCCGGCCGCGACGCGCGTGGACCCGTCGGCGACCGTTTCGCTGACCGTGTCCACCTCCACGCTCCACTCCTGCCCGTAGTTCGCCGGGGGCAGGGTGAAGGTGGCCGCCTCGCTGCCACCGTTGAAGAGCATGAGGAAGTCGTCGTCGACGACCCGGCGACCCCGCTCGTCCGGCTCCGGGATCGCCTGCCCGTTGAGGTAGACCATGAGCGAGTCCGCGGACCCCTCGCCCCACATGCCGTCCTGCATGTGGGTGGCGTCCGGCCGGAACCACTCGATGTCGCCCATCTCGGACTCGCCGCCGTGGTCGGCGCGGCCGGCGAAGAAGCGCCGCCGCCGGAAGACCGGGTGGTCGTTGCGCAGCGCCACCACCGAGCGGGTGAAGGCGAGCAGCCCGCGCTCCTGCTCGTCGAGCTCCCAGTCCACCCAGGCGATCTCGTTGTCCTGGCAGTAGACGTTGTTGTTGCCCTCCTGGGTGCGCGAGATCTCGTCGCCGTGGGCGAGCATCGGCACGCCCTGGGAGAGCATGAGGGTGGCCAGGATGTTGCGCTGCTGCCGGGCGCGCAGCGCGTTGATCTCCGGGTCGTCGGTGGGCCCCTCGACGCCGCAGTTCCACGAGCGGTTGTGGCTCTCGCCGTCCTGGTTGTTCTCGCCGTTGGCCTCGTTGTGCTTCTCGTTGTAGGAGACGAGGTCGCGCAGGGTGAAGCCGTCGTGGGCGATGACGAAGTTGATCGAGGCGAAGGGGCGCCGCCCGGAGTGCTCGTAGAGGTCCGAGCTGCCGGTGAGCCGTGAGGCGAACTCGCCGAGGTCGGCGCCCTGCCCGCGCCAGTAGTCCCGCACCGTGTCGCGGTACTTGCCGTTCCACTCCGTCCACAGCGGCGGGAAGTTGCCGACCTGGTAGCCGCCGTCGCCGACGTCCCAGGGCTCGGCGATGAGCTTGACCTGGCTGATCACCGGGTCCTGCTGGATGAGGTCGAAGAAGGCGGAGAGCTTGTCCACCTCGTGGAACTGCCGGGCCAGGGTGGCGGCGAGGTCGAAGCGGAAGCCGTCGACGTGCATCTCGGTGACCCAGTAGCGCAGGCTGTCCATGATCAGCTGCAGCACGTGGGGGCTGCGCATGAGCAGGCTGTTGCCGGTGCCGGTGGTGTCGTAGTAGTAGCGCTTGTCCTCGTCGACCAGCCGGTAGTACGAGGCGTTGTCGATGCCGCGGAAGGCGAGCGTCGGGCCGAGGTAGTTGCCCTCGGCGGTGTGGTTGTAGACGACGTCGAGGATGACCTCGATGTCCGCGGCGTGCAGCGCCTTGACCATCGTCTTGAACTCGGCGACCTGCTCGCCGCGCTGCCCCGCGGCGTAGCCGTTGTGCGGGGCGAGGAAGCCGATCGTGTTGTAGCCCCAGTAGTTGCGCAGGCCCTGGTCCTGCAGCGAGGGGTCCTGGACGAACTGGTGCACCGGCAGCAGCTCGATCGCGGTGATCCCCAGCTCGGTGAGGTAGTCGATGATCGCCGGGTGGGCGATCGCCGCGTAGGTCCCGCGGATCTCCTCGGGCACCTCCGGGTGGGTCATCGTCAGACCCTTGACGTGCGCTTCGTAGATGACGCTGTCGTGGTACTCGTGCCGCGGCGGCCGGTCGTGGCCCCAGTCGAAGAAGGGGTTGATGACCACCGAGTACATCGTCTTGGCCAGGCTGTCCTCCTGGCTGCGCCTGCTCTTGTCGGCGAAGTCGTAGGAGTAGAGCGACTGGTCGTTGGTGATCTGCCCCTCGATCGCCTTGGCGTAGGGGTCCAGCAGCAGCTTGCTGGCGTCGAAGCGGTGCCCCTCGCTGGGCTTCCACGGGCCGTGCACGCGGTAGCCGTAGCGCTGACCGGGCTGGATCCCGGCGATGTAGCCGTGCCAGACGAAGGCGTCCACCTCGGTGAGGTCGTGGCGGGTCTCGCCGCCGTCATCGTCGATGAGGCAGAGCTCGACCCGGTCGGCGACCTCGGAGAAGAGGGCGAAGTTGACGCCGCTGCCGTCGTAGGTGGCCCCCAGGGGGTAGGGCTGGCCGGGCCAGATCTCCACGGAACTCCTCGTTCGCTCTCGCATCAGGGCGACCGAGACAGGGGTGAGCGCTCCCGCTCGGCGGAGGCCAACTCTACGTGCTGCGGCTTCGGACCCGAGAATCGTCAACGGGCGCAGCGGCGCCCGGCGACGGGGCGGCAGGTCCGCCTCGGCCGGCTCAGCCGGGGCGCGGCGCCCCCGGGCGGGCGTAGCGCCACCAGGTGATGGCGACGCACATCACGGCCCAGGCGACACCGATCCCGTAGAAGGCGACCGCCCCCACCGCGGTCACCCCGACACCGAAGAAGAAGGGACCGAAGGCGGCGATGGCCGCCGTCCAGCCGATCACCCCGCCGGCCTGGCGCCGCTCGAAGATCATCGGCATCTGCTTGAAGGTGGAGGCGTTGCCGATCCCGGAGAAGAGGAAGATCGCCAGCATCCCCCAGAGGAACTGCGTGAACCCGCTCTCCAGCGCGGCGGCGGAGGAGGTGTCCGGGGTGAGCGTGGTCATCGTGAAGGCGATGGACCCGATGAGCCCGATCCCGGAGATCAGCGTCCACACCGCGCCGCCCATCCGGTCGGTCAGCGGCGAGAAGACCACCCGTGCGCCGGCGCCGACCAGCGGCCCGAGGAAGACGTAGGCGACCACGTCGGGGACGTCGTAGCCGGTCACCAGCACCTGTGCCTGCGCCCCGGTGCCGGAGACGATCTCCGGGTTGGACTCGCCGTAGAGGTTGGACATGAGCAGCCCGAACTGTGCCGACAGGCCGGAGAAGGTGCCGAAGGTCATGATGTAGAGCAGCGTCATCCACCAGGTGTCCTGGTTGCCGAAGATGTCGAACTGCTTGCGGATGTTGGCCTCGACCGGCACCGAGCGCAGCATCGTCCAGGCCAGCACGGCGCCGACGAGCATCAGCGGGATCCAGACGAAGGCGGCGTTCTGGTACCAGACCTCCTCGTTGGGCGCGCCGGCGACGGCCAGCGTCTGGCTGCCGCCGAAGACCGCCAGCGCACTGATCCCGATGAGGTAGGGGGTGAGCAGCTGCACCAGGGAGACCCCGAAGTTGCCCAGGCCGGCCTGCAGCCCGAGCGCCGTGCCCTGCATGCGCCGCGGGAAGAAGTAGCTCGTGCTCGGCATGAAGCCGGAGAAGGCGCCGCCGCCGATGCCGGCGAGGAAGGCCAGCACCATGAGCTCCCAGTAGGGCGCGGTGGGCTCCTGCACCCGCACGCCCCAGCCCAGCGTGGAGAAGACCAGCAGCAGCGTGGTCAGGCTGACCATCTTGCGGGTGCCCATGATCGGCGGCAGCACCATCCAGACCAGCCGCAGCAGCCCGGCGGCCAGGCCGGGCATCGCAGCCATCCAGTACAGCTGGCTCTCGCTGAAGGTGTAGCCCAGCGCGTTGAGCTTGGGGATCACCGCGCTGGGCAGGAACCAGGCGACGAAGGCGAGGGTCAGGCAGAAGGTGGTGACCCACAGCGTGCGCCAGGCCAGGCCGGAGTCCCACGAGGCAGCGTCCTCCGGGTCCCACGACTCCAACCACTCGCGGCCGCGGGCGGCCTCCGGGGAGCTGCTCATCAGACGGTCTCCATCTCGCGCAGGTGTTCCTTTTTATTCCTCTTAAGAGACTACGAGCGGCAGGCTACACGCCCGCGTCGAGGTCGGCGACCTCTGGCATCGACATCCTGTCGGGCGATTCAGATCGCTGATAGTTCGCCGATTTTCACCACATCGGTGTTGCCGAAGTCGGGTGATCAGATGTCCGACGCGCAGTCGTAGTGAAATTCATCGTTATCTGGCACACTCCGGTGCGTGAGCACCTCTCCCCCACCCCCGCCCGACGAGGGCGTGGGTCTGCTGCGGTCCGCGGTCCGACGGGACATCGTGGACACCCTCGCCAACCTCCCCGAGGACGAGCGCGAGGAGGGGCTCAGCGCCCAGGAGCTGGCCGGGCTCGTCGGGCTGCACGTGACCACGGTCCGCTTCCACCTCGACCAGCTCGTCGACGGCCGCCTGCTCACCAGCCACCTGGCCCGCTCCCAGGGCGCCGGCCGCCCCGGCAAGAGGTACGCGGTGGCCCCCGGGAGCATCCGGGCCGCGGCCACCGAGGAGCACTACCAGGCGCTGGCCACGGTGCTCGCCGAGATGGTCGCCGGCCAGGACGAGGACGGCCAGCAGGTCACGCCCGAGTCCGCGGGGGCCGCGTGGGCCCGGCGGAACGCCCCGCGCCTGCTGCAGCAGCCGTCGCTGGAGGAGCCCGCCCGCTCCCCCGGCGCGTGGCTGAGCAAGGTCGGGCTGATGATCGACGTGCTGCGCGAGTGGGGCTACTCACCGACCCTGCGCACCGAGCAGGAGGGACGCAGCGTCGAGGTCGAGATCACCGGCTGCCCCTTCATCGAGCTGGCGCACAGCCAGCCCGAGGTGGTGTGCGGGATCCACCGCGGCCTCATGCGCGGCACCCTCGAGGTCTTCGGGGAGGACGACACCGAGCTGTCGTTGCAGCCCTTCGTCGGCCCGGACCGCTGCCTGGCGCACGTGACGACCCGGACCGGCTTCACCCGAGGAGGCACCCCATGACCCCCGCCCCGCACCGCCCCGACGCGTCCTCCGAGCAGCCCACGGCCGCGGGTCTGGACGGCCCGCTGTCCGAGGCGCTGGTCGGCACCCGCCGCTTCTTCACCCGCGCCGAGGTGTCGCCGGATCAGCGGAGCATGTACCTCCAGGGCGGCCGGTCCGGGGACTCCTTCTACCGGGACCGCTGGAGCCACGACAAGGTGGTGCGCAGCACCCACGGGGTGAACTGCACCGGCTCGTGCTCCTGGAAGGTCTACGTCAAGGACGGGATCATCACCTGGGAGGCGCAGCAGACCGACTACCCCAGCACCGGCGCCGACCGGCCGGAGTACGAGCCCCGCGGCTGCCCGCGCGGCGCCGCCTTCTCCTGGTACACCTACTCGCCGACCCGGGTGCGCTACCCGTACGTGCGCGGGGTGCTGCTGGAGATGTACCGCGAGGCCAGGGCCCGCTACGGCGACCCCGTGGTCGCCTGGGGGTCGATCGTCCAGGACCCCGAGCAGGCGCGCCGCTACAAGAGCGCCCGGGGCAAGGGCGGGCTGGTCCGCGCCAGCTGGGACGAGGCCAGCGAGATGATCGCCGCGGCGCACGTCTACACGATCAAGCGGTGGGGACCGGACCGGATCGCCGGCTTCTCCCCCATCCCGGCGATGTCCCCGGTCTCCTACTCCTCCGGGGCCCGCTTCCACGAGCTCATCGGCGCCCCGATGCTCTCCTTCTACGACTGGTACGCCGACCTGCCGAACGCCTCGCCGCAGATGTTCGGCGACCAGACCGACGTGCCCGAGTCCGGGGACTGGTGGGACGCCGGCTACCTCATCATGTGGGGCTCGAACGTGCCGCTGACCCGCACCCCGGACGCCCACTGGATGACCGAGGCGCGCTACCGCGGGCAGAAGGTGGTGGCGGTCGCCCCGGACTACGCGGAGAACGTGAAGTTCGCCGACGAGTGGGTGGCCAGCGCGCCGGGGACCGACGGCGCCCTGGCGATGGCCATGGGCCACGTCGTGCTCCGCGAGTTCTTCGCCGACCGGCAGGTCGACTTCTTCACCGGCTACAACCAGCAGTACACCGACCTGCCGCACCTGGTCTGCCTGGAGCAGGCCGACGACGGCACCTGGCGTCCCGGCAAGTTCCTCACTGCCGCCGAGCTCGACGGGCCGCAGCAGGAGACCGAGCACGCAGCCTGGAAGCCGGTGGTCGTCGACGAGGTGACCGACGAGGTGGCAGTCCCGAACGGCTCGATCGGGCACCGGTTCGGCGAGCAGGACGCGGGACGCTGGAACCTCGAGCTCGGTGACCTGCGTCCCCGGCTCAGCCTCTACGGCAGCCCGGAGAGCGTCGCCGTGGCCCTCCCCCGGTTCGACAACCTCGACGGCGCCGCCCAGGACGAGGCCCGCGGGGTCCCGGTGCGTCGGGTGGGCGAGCACGTGGTCACCACCGTGCTGGACCTCGTGCTGGCTCACTACGGGGTCGGCCGCGAGGGGCTGCCCGGCGACTGGCCGAGCGGCTACGACGACCCGTCCGGTCCGGCCACCCCGGCCTGGGGGGCCGAGATCACCGGGGTGCCGGCCGAGCAGATCACCCGGCTGGCGCGGGAGTGGGCGCAGAACGCCATCGATACCGGCGGTCGCGGGATGATCCTCATGGGCGCCGGCACCAACCACTGGTACCACTCGGACCAGATCTACCGGGCCATGCTCGTGCTGACGACGATCACCGGGTGCCAGGGCCGCAACGGCGGCGGCTGGGCGCACTACGTGGGCCAGGAGAAGGTGCGCCCGATCATGGGCTTCCAGCACCTCGCCTTCGCCCTGGACTGGGTCCGCCCGCCGCGGCACATGAACCAGACCGCGTACTGGTACGTCAACACCAGCCAGTACCGCTACGACACCTTCTCCGCCGAGGAGGTCAACGGTCGTACCGGCGCCTTCGCCGGCCGCACCACGATGGACCTGCTGGCCCAGTCCGTGCGGCTGGGCTGGACCCCCTCCTACCCGCAGTTCGACCGCAGCTCCCTGGCGGTCGCCGACGAGGCCCGTGCGGCCGGTGTGCCGGTCGGCGAGCACGTGGCCCGGTCCCTGCAGGACGGCAGCCTGCGCTTCGCCATCGAGGACCCCGAGGCCCCGGAGAACCACCCGCGGATCCTGTCGCTGTGGCGGGCCAACCTCTTCGGCTCCTCGGCCAAGGGCAACGAGTACTTCCTCAAGCACCTGCTCGGCACCGACAACGCGGTCCGGGCGCAGCAGGCCGACCCCGGGCTGCGCCCGGTCGACGTGACCTGGCCGGAGCAGGCCGCCGAGGGCAAGCTCGACCTGCTGCTCACCCTGGACTTCCGGATGACCAGCTCCACGCTGCTCTCCGACATCGTGCTGCCGGCGGCCACCTGGTACGAGAAGCACGACATCAACACCACCGACATGCACCCCTTCGTGCACTCCTTCAACCCGGCGATCGCGCCGCCGTGGCAGGCCCGCAGCGACTGGGAGACGTGGAAGACGATCGCCGAGCGCTTCTCGCAGATGGCCACCGACCACCTCGGCACCCGCTCCGACGTCGTCGCCAAGCCGCTGTGGCACGACACCCCCGAGGCGATGGCCACGGTGCACGGCCGGGTGCGGGACTGGAAGCACGGCGAGTGCGAGCCGGTGCCCGGCAAGACCCTGCCGGTGATCGTCGAGGTCGAGCGCGACTACACCGCGGTGCACGCGCGGATGACCTCGATCGGACCGCTGCTGGAGAAGGTGGGGATGGTCACCAAGGGCGTCGCCTACGACGTCGCCCGCGAGGTGGAGATCCTCGGTCGGCGCAACGGCCTGGTCCGGGGCGGCCCGACCGCCGGGCGACCGCGGCTGGAGACCGACGTGCAGTTCGCCGACTCGATCATGCACCTGTCGGCGACCTGCAACGGGCACCTGGCGACCCAGGGCTTCCGCACCCTGGAGCAACGCACCGGCACCCGGCTGCACGACCTCGCGGCCGAGCACGAGGGCAAGCAGATCACCTTCGCCGACACCCAGGCCGCGCCGGTGCCGGTGATCACCTCACCAGAGTGGTCCGGCAGCGAGTCCGGGGGGCGGCGCTACTCCCCCTTCACGATCAACATCGAGCGGCACAAGCCCTTCCACACCCTCACCGGTCGGCAGCAGCTCTACGTCGACCACGACTGGATGCTCGGGATGGGCGAGGCGCTGCCGACCTACCGGCCGCCGCTGAACATGACCCGCCTCTTCGGCGAGGCCCCGGTCGGCGAGCGCTCCGAGCTGGGTGTCTCGGTGCGCTACCTCACCCCGCACAACAAGTGGTCGATCCACAGCGAGTACCAGGACAACCTCTTCATGCTCAGCCTCAGCCGAGGCGGGCAGACGGTGTGGATGTCGGACGTGGACGCGGCGAAGATCGGGGTCCGCGACAACGACTGGATCGAGGCGGTCAACCGCAACGGCGTCGTCGCGGCGCGGGCCGTGGTCAGCCACCGGATGCCCGAGGGCACCGTCTACATGCACCACGCCCAGGACCGGCTCATCGACGTGCCGCTCACCGAGACCGACCAGCGGCGCGGCGGCATCCACAACAGCCTCACCCGGATCCTCGTCAAGCCCAGCCACATCATCGGCGGCTACGCCCAGCTGTCCTACTTCTTCAACTACATCGGTCCCACCGGCAACAACCGGGACGAGGTCACGATGATCCGCAGGCGCACCGCGCCGGTCACCTACTGACCCTCGAGCCCAGGGAAGGACGCAGACATGCGCGTCATGGCACAGATGGCCATGGTCATGAACCTCGACAAGTGCATCGGGTGCCACACCTGCTCGGTCACCTGCAAGCAGGCGTGGACCAACCGGTCCGGCACCGAGTACGTGTGGTTCAACAACGTCGAGACCCGGCCGGGCCTGGGCTACCCGCGGGGATACGAGGACCAGGAGGAGTGGCAGGGCGGCTGGACGCGGCGCCGCGACGGGCGGCTCACGCTGCGGGCCGGGGGCCGGCTGAAGAAGCTGCTCAACATCTTCTCCAACCCCAAGATGCCCAGCATCCACGACTACTACGAGCCGTGGACCTACGACTACGAGACGCTGCTCAACGCCCCCGCCCAGGACACCTTCCCGGTCGCCCGGCCCTACTCCATGCTCTCCGGGAAGCCGATCAACGTGCAGTGGTCGGCGAACTGGGACGACGACCTCGGCGGAAGCGCCGAGCACGCCGTGGCCGACCCGATGCTCAAGGGCATCGAGGACAAGGTGAAGATGGAGTTCGACCAGACCTTCATGTTCTACCTGCCGCGCATCTGCGAGCACTGCCTCAACCCCAGCTGCGCCGCCTCCTGCCCCTCCGGCGCGATCTACAAGCGCACCGAGGACGGCATCGTCCTCGTCGACCAGGACCGCTGCCGCGGCTGGCGGATGTGCGTCACCGGCTGCCCGTACAAGAAGGTCTACTTCAACCACAAGACAGGCAAGGCGGAGAAGTGCACCTTCTGCTACCCCCGGGTGGAGGTGGGCATCCCCACCGTGTGCGCCGAGACCTGCGTGGGCCGGCTGCGCTACATCGGGATCATGCTCTACGACGCGGACCGGGTGCTGGAGGCGGCGTCGGTCGAGGACGAGAGCGGCCTCTACGAGGCGCAGCGCTCGGTCTTCCTCGACCCCTCCGACCCGGAGGTGGTGCGCGAGGCCGAGCGCGCCGGCATCCCCGAGGACTGGATGGAGGCGGCCCGCCGCTCCCCGGTGCGGCGCCTGATCAGCGACTACAAGGTCGCGCTGCCGCTGCACCCGGAGTACCGCACGATGCCGATGGTCTGGTACATCCCGCCGCTCTCCCCGGTGGTCGACGCCGTCTCCGGCAGCGGGCACGACGGCGAGGACAGCGACAACCTCTTCGCCGCCATCGAGACCCTGCGCATCCCGGTGGAGTACCTGGCCAACCTCTTCACCGCGGGCGACACCGCGCCGGTCGACGCGGTGCTGCGGCGGCTGGCGGCGATGCGCAGCTACATGCGCGACATCAACCTCGGGCGCGACCCGCAGGCGCGCATCCCGGAGGCGGTCGGGATGCGCGAGGAGGAGATGTACGAGATGTTCCGCCTGCTGGCCCTGGCGAAGTACGACGAGCGGTACGTCATCCCGACGGCGCACGGCGAGCAGGCCCACTCGCTCGAGGAGCTGGCCACCGACTGTCCGGTCAGCGGCTTCGACGACGAGCTGCCCGAGACCAGCGGGCCCTTCGGCGAGGGCTCGGGACCCGGTGCCGGCCCCCCGGTAGCGGTGGAGAACTTCCGTATGCTGCAGGAGCGGCAGACCTCCGACGAGCTCGTCGGCGGGGGCCGCAAGACCGGCCGGGTCAACCTGCTCAACTGGGACGGGAAGGGGACCCCCGACGGCCTCTTCCCGCGGGGGGACGAGGACGCTCCGGCCCGCCCCGGGCGCGGCGGTGAGCACCGATGATGCCCTGGCGACGGCACCGGCGGACCGCACCCGCCGCGGACCCGGCCGAGCTCACCGGGCTCGCCGACACCTGGCAGCTGGTCTCGCTGCTGCTGGACTACCCGGACCAACGGCTGATCGAGCTGCTGCCGGTGCTGCGCGGTGCCGCCGAGGGCCTGCCTGAGCCGGTGCGCGAGCCGCTGCTCGGCTTCATCGAGCACGCCGAGGGGCGGCCCCTGGCCGACCTTCAGGCCGACTACGTCGACACCTTCGACGTCACCCGTCGCTGCGCGCTGCACCTGACGTACTTCCTGCACGGCGACACCCGCAACCGGGGGGCGGCGCTGATCCGGTTCAAGCAGGCCTACCGGCGCGCCGGGGTGGTGCTCTCCGACGAGGACGCCGAGCTGCCCGACCACCTCTGCGTGATCCTCGAGCTGGGCGCCACCACCGACCCGGGAACCGCCTGGCGGCTGCTGAACGACCACCGGGTGGGGATCGAGCTGCTGCACACCGCGCTGGTCGGCCGGGACTCCCCGTGGCTACCGGTGGTCCAGGCGCTGCGGGCCACCCTGCCGCGCCTCGAGGGTGAGGACCACGAGGCGCTGGCGAGGCTGATCGCGCAAGGGCCTCCTCAGGAGGAGGTCGGCATCGACGACGCCCCTTACGCGCTCGACCCGGCGCTGGAGGAGCACCTGTCTCCCCCGGGGCCCGGCTGCGGCCCGCAGCCGGGCCGGAGGCCCGAGCCCATCACCCTCGGCCCGACCCGACGCGCAGGAGCCCACCGATGAGCACGTTCCTCTGGGTGATCGTCCCCTACCTGACCCTGGCCACCTTCGTCGTCGGGCACGTCTGGCGCTACCGCTACGACAAGTTCGGCTGGACCACCCGCTCCTCCCAGCTCTACGAGGACCGGCTGCTGCGCATCGGCAGCCCGCTCTTCCACTTCGGCATGCTCGGCGTCGTCCTCGGGCACGTCATGGGTCTGGTCGTGCCGCAGTCCTGGACGGACGCGGTCGGGCTGGATCGGCACACCTACCACCTCATCGCGCTCATCGGCGGCATCCCGGCCGGCGTCGCCACCGTCGTCGGCCTGGTCATCCTCGTCTACCGCCGGCGCACCACCGGGCCGGTCTTCTCGGCGACGACGACGAACGACAAGGTGATGTACGCCGTCCTCGGCGGGGTGATCGTCCTGGGGATCTGGAACACCATCGCCGGGTCGCTGCTGCAGATCGGCGGCGAGTACAAC
The DNA here is from genome assembly GCF_013408565.1 of Janibacter alkaliphilus. NCBI lineage: Bacteria > Bacillati > Actinomycetota > Actinomycetes > Micrococcales > Intrasporangiaceae > Janibacter > Janibacter alkaliphilus. Next base: position 3,260,199 of record NZ_JACBZX010000001.1, read on the forward strand.
TACCGCGAGGGGGTCTCCCCGTGGTGGCGCAGCATCTTCGCCCTGCAGCCCGAGCCCGAGCTCATGGCGCAGGCGCCGCTGGGCTTCCAGCTGCACGCGATGCTCGCCATGATCCTCTTCGCCATGTGGCCCTTCACCCGGCTGGTGCACGTCTTCAGCGCCCCGCTGGGCTACCTGACCCGCCCCTACCTCGTCTACCGCTCCCGCGACGCCCGCCCCGGAGCCGGGACCGGCAGCCGCGCCCCGGGGCGTGGCTGGGACCGGCCCGAGCTGCACGGCGTCGGCGAGCGCCGCGGGCGCGGGCGGCGCTAGGCCCGGCGCGAGCCGGCGCGTACCGTCGAGACATGCCCGTCCCCGCTCTGGTCTCCCCCGGCCCCCCGCTGAGCCGGGGGCAGACCACGCGCTACGCCCGGCACCTGCTGCTGCCCGACGTCGGCGAGACCGGACAGCGACGGCTGCTGGCAGCCCGGGTCGCCGTGGTCGGGGCCGGCGGGCTGGGCTCCCCGGTGCTGCTCTACCTCGCCGCCGCCGGGGTCGGCACGATCACCGTCATCGACGACGACGTCGTGGAGGTCACCAACCTGCAGCGCCAGGTCGTGCACTCCGCCGACGACGTGGGCCGCCCGAAGGTGGACAGCGCCGTGGAGGCGGTCCGGGCGCTGAACCCGGACTGCCAGGTCGTCGGGCTCGCCGAGCGGGTGACCGCCGCCAGCGCCGAGCGGCTGCTGGCGGGCCACGACCTCGTCCTCGACGGCAGCGACACCTTCGACACCCGCTACGTCGTCGACGCCGCCTGCACCGCTCTGGGGGTGCCGCTGGTGTGGGCGGCCGTCTACCGCAGCGCCGCCCACCTGACCACCTTCTGGCCCGGCGCGCCCGAGGGGGTGCCCGCGGTCGGGCTGCGCGACCTCTTCCCGCACCCGCCTCCCCCGGGCAGCGTCCCGGCGTGCGGCGACGCCGGGGTCCTCGGCGCGCTGGTCGGTCAGGTCGGCGCGATGATGGCCGGCGAGGCGATCCGGCTGATCACCGGCAGCGGCCGCCCGCTGTGCGGCCGGCTGCTCTACATCGACGCGGCCACCAGCACCCAGCGGGAGATCCCGCTCGCCCCGTCCGGCGCCTACGTCGACGGTCTCCCCCAGGGCCTCATGGCGCCGCCGGCCGGCCCTCCGGGCTCCGGCGCGGACGAGGGCACGCCGCTGATCACCCCGACCGACCTGGCGGACCGGCTGGCGGCACCCTCGCCCCCGACGGTGCTCGACGTCCGCGAGGCCGCCGAGGTCGCGATAGGCGTGGTTCCGGGCGCCCGGCACCTGCCCGTCGGTGAGCTGACCGACGACCCGGACCTGCGGAGCCTCGGGCTGGAGCCGGACCAGGAGCTGGTGCTCGTGTGCAAGGCCGGGCCCCGGGCCCACCTGGCGGCCGACGTGCTGCGCCGCGAGGGCTACCAGAGGCTCAGCGTGCTCGAGGGTGGGATGCTCGCCTGGATCGACCAGGTCGCCCCCGAGCTGCCCCGCTACTAGACCGTCCCCGACCCCGAAGGACCCGGAGTGCCCGAGATCCCCGCCGGCCAGAGCCGCACGGTGCTCTCCCTCGAGGAGTACCGCGACGAGGTGCTCGCCCTCGTCTCCGGACCGACCCCCGCCGAGACGGTCTCCACGGCGGACCCGCGCGCGCTGCTGGGACGGGTGCTCGCGGACGACGTCACCTCGCGCGCGCCCGTTCCCGCCTTCGCCAACTCGGCGATGGACGGCTATGCGGTGCGCTGGGCCGACCTCGCGGTGGGCGCGAGCCTGCACGTCGTCGCGGAGATCGCCGCCGGCGACCGGCAGGACCCGACGCTCGGCCGCGGCGAGTGCGCACAGATCATGACCGGGGCGCCGCTGCCGCGTGACGCCGACACGGTGGTCCCCGTCGAGGCGACCCGTCCTGCGGGAGCCACGGTCACGATCACCCAGCTACCGGCGCACGGCCGTGGGGCGCACGTCCGCGGCGCCGGCGAGGATCTCGCGGCCGGCGACACGGTGTGCCCCGCCGGCACCACCCTGGACCCGGCCTGGCTCGCCGCGGTGGCGGCCGCCGGATGCCCCGAGGTGAGCGTGCGCCGTCGACCGGTGCTCGGCATCGCCGCCACCGGCGACGAGCTGGTCCCTGCCGGGTCGGAGCTCGCCCGCGGTCAGATCTACGAGTCCAACGGCACGCACCTGGCCGCCACCGCGGTCCGGCTGGGCGCCGAGGTCGCCGCCACCACCGTGATCCCCGACGACGAGGACCGCTTCGTCGCCGCCCTCGACGAGCTGAGTGCCGGCTGCGACCTCGTCGTGCTCAGCGGCGGGGTCAGCGTCGGCGTGCACGACGTCGCGAGGATCGTCCTGGGCGAGCAGGCCGACGGCACCTTCCGGCACGTGCGCGTCCAGCCGGGCAAGCCGCAAGGGTGGGCCCGGTGGCGCGGGCGCGTCCCGGTGCTGGCGCTGCCCGGCAACCCGGTGAGCACCGCGGTCTCCTTCGAGCTCTTCGGCCGACCGGTGCTGGACCGGATGCTCGGTCGGCCGGCGGCGCCGCTCGGCCGGGCGGTCGCGGCGCACGGGTGGTCCTCACCGCCGGGTCGACGCCAGCTCGTACCGGTCCGGCTCAGCAGCGACGCCGACGGGCGGCTGCTGGCCCAGCCCGCCCACCGGCGCGGCTCGGCCTCGCACATGGTCACCTCGCTGGCCGGTGCGGACGCGCTGGCGGAGGTCCCCGAGGACACCATCGACGTCGTCGAGGGCGACGTGCTGACGACGAGGAGCCTGCGATGACCCATCCGCTGACCCACCTGGACGAGGCCGGCGAGGCCCGGATGGTCGACGTCACCGAGAAGCGGCCGAGCGTGCGGACCGCCACCGCGTCGGCCACCGTGCGCTGCGCGCCGCACGTCGTCGAGCTGCTGCGCGACGGCTCCGTGCCGAAGGGGGACGTGCTCGCCGTGGCCCGGATCGCCGGGATCCAGGCGGCCAAGAAGACCCCGGACCTGCTCCCGCTCGCGCACGTCATCGGCGTGCACGGGGTCGACGTGGACGTGCGCGTCGCCGACCACGGGGTCGAGGTGCTGGCCACCGTCCGCACCGCCGACCGCACCGGGGTGGAGATGGAGGCTCTGACCAGCGCCTCGGTCGCCGGTCTCGCGGTCATCGACATGGTCAAGGGACTCGACCGGTCGGCCTGCCTCGCGGAGGTGGTGCTGCAGCGGAAGGAAGGGGGCCGCTCCGGCACGTGGACCCGAGAGAGCCTCGGAGGGCCCGCGTGACCGCCGTCGCCGGCGACGTCTCGCACGACGTCGTGGTCGTCGCCGGGGGCAGCGGCTCCCGGCTCGGCGGGGCGGTCAAGGCCGACCTCGTCCTCGGCGGGCAGCGGCTCATCGACCGGATCCTGGCCGCCACCGGCCAGGCCCGCGCCCGGGTGCTCGTCGGCCGCGGGATCGCGGTGCCCGACGACGTCGTGGTCACCCTCGAGGACCCGCCCTCGGGGGGACCGGCGGCTGGCACCGCGGCCGGGCTCCGCGCGGTGGCCCGGCCCTCGCCGTGGACCCTGCTGCTGGCCGGCGACCTGGCCGACCCGGCCTCAGGGATCGCCGCCCTGCTCACCGCGGCCGCCGAGGTCGACGCGGCCGCCGACGCCTCGGACGTGGACGGCCTCTGCCTGGCCGGCGACGCCGAGCACCCGCAGTGGCTCTTCGGGCTGCACCGCACCCGGGCGCTGCGCGCCGCGGTGGACTCCCTGGATCAGGTGCACGACCGGTCGATGAAGGCGCTGCTCTCCCCGCTGAGGCTGCGCACCGTCCCGGTGGCCGCCGACACGGTGGCCGATATCGACACCACCGCCGACCTGGACCGCTGGTCGGCGCGGCTGGGCACCACCGCGCCGCGAGTGCCACGGATGCGCGGCGACACCGCGCAGCAGGCCCGGTGGCGGGCCTGGGTCGAGCTCGCCGCCGACGCGGTGGGGGTCGACCCGGACCTCGTCGACATCACCGGGATCCACGCGCTGACCAAGCAGGTCGCGCACGGTTACGACCGGCCCCTGGCCCCGGTGGGTGCCTACCTGCTCGGTCTCGCCGTGGGGGCCGCGCAGGAGCGGGGCGAACCGGTCGACCAGGCGGCGCTGCGCCGGGCGATCCAGGCCACCCTGGCGGACGCCCCGCCCATCGACCCGGAGGAGGAGTCATGATCACCGTGCGCTGGTTCGGCGGGGCTGCCGAGGCGGCCGGCACCGAGGAGGAGACGTACCCGTCCGGGCCGCTGGGTGAGGTGCTGGCGGCCGCTCGCGACCGGCACGGACCGGCGTTGTCCCGGGTGCTCCCACGGTGCGCGCTGCTCGTCGACGGGGTGCACGCGGGGGACGGCGACCCCGTGGTGCCGCCGGGCGCGACCCTGGACGTGCTGCCGCCCTTCGCCGGCGGCTGAGGACGGCACGGCGGCTCGCCGCACGTCCGGCTGAGGCGCCGGTCAGCCGCCGATGGCGCTCATCGGCCGCGGCGGCTGCAGGAAGCCCGGGTCGTCGATGCCGTGACCGGGCTGCTTCCCAGCCAGGCAGGCGTGGATGAGCGCGGTGAGGTCTCGCTCGTCCCGGCCCTCGCGCAGCGGCGTGCGCAGGTCGGTCTCGCCGCGGGCGAAGAGGCAGGAGCGCAGCTGGCCGTCGGCGGTCAGCCGCAGCCGGTCGCACGACCCGCAGAAGGGCTGGGTGACCGAGGCGATGACCCCGACGGTGGCCGGGCCGCCGTCGACGAGGAAACGCTCGGCCGGGGCAGCCCCACGACCCGGGACCTCGCTGAGCTCGACCCCGTCGCGCAGCATCGCCAGGATCTCGGCGCCGGTGATCATCTCCGAGCGCTGCCAGGAGCGGCCGCCGTCCAGCGGCATCTGCTCGATGAAGCGCAGCTCGTAGCCGCGCTCGACCGCCCAGCGCAGCAGCTCGAGCGGCTCATCGTCGTTGACCTCGCGCTGGAGCACGGCGTTGATCTTGATCGGGTGCAGCCCGGCCTCGTCGGCCGCCGCGATCCCGGCCATGGTGTCGGCGAATCGGTCGCGCCGGGTCATCGCCGCGAAGCGCTCCGGGCGCAGGGTGTCCAGGCTGATGTTGACCCGGGCCAGCCCGGCGTCGGCCAGCGGCCGGGCCAGCTGGGGCATCCGCAGCGCGTTCGTCGTCAGCGACACCTCGACCGGGCCGTCCTCGCCGGTCATCGCGGCGATCCCGGCGACGACGTCGACCGCGTCGGGGCGCAGCAGCGGCTCGCCACCGGTCAGCCGCACCTCGGTGATCCCGGCGTCGACGGCCACCTGCACGACCCGGAGCAGCTCGTCGGTGGAGAGCATCTCCTCGCGGGGCAGCCAGGGCACCCCTTCGGCGGGCATGCAGTAGGTGCAGCGCAGGTTGCAGCGGTCGGTCAGCGAGACCCGCAGGTCGCGGTGCTGCCGACCGTGCGGGTCGACCAGGGGGGTGCCCGGTGCGACCCGGTCCGCGGAGACACCGGCGGCGCCGACCCCTTCGGCGGGGCGCACCCGCGGCGACGGCAGCGAGGTCAGCACGTCAGACCCGACCAGACGTGCGCGCCGTCGGCCTGGTGCTGCTTCTTCCACACCGGCAGCTCGCGCTTGATCTCCTCGACGACCTCGCGGCACACGTCGAAAGCCAGCGCCCGGTGCGCGCTGCCTACGCAGACGACGAGCGCGAGGTCGCCGACGGCGAGGTGACCGGTGCGGTGCGCGGCGGCGACGGTCGCGGCGTCGTCGTGGTCGTAGCGGGCGAGCACGTCGCGCACCACCCGCTCGAGGATCTGCGGGGCCTCGGGGTGCGCCGAGTAGTCCAGGGCGACGACCTCGCCGTCGGCCTCTGGGTCGTGGTCCCGGACGACCCCGACGAAGGTGGCCACGGCGCCGTGCTGCGTCGACCCCACGACAGCCGAGAGCCGACCGAGGTCGAGGGGGGCGTCAGTGACGGCGGCGTGCGCGAGCGGCATCAGTGTTCGCCTCCCGCGGGGTGGCCTCCGGGGTGGTCGCCGCCGGCGAGCTGGTCCAGCACGTGCGCCACCAGGGGCAGCAGCACCTCGAGGCCCTCGCGGACACCGGCGGTGCTGCCGGGGAGGTTGGCCACCAGCGCCCCGGGATGCCCGTCGGTGGCGTCGACGACCCCCACCAGGCCGCGGGTGAGCACTGCGTGCGGGGTCGACCTCGCACCGGTGGCGCGGATGATCTCGGCGATGCCGGGGACCTCGCGGTCGATGACGGTGCGGGTGCCCTCGGGGGTGCGGTCGCGGGGGCCGACGCCGGTGCCGCCGGTGGTGACGACCAGGCGGGCTCCCTGGCTCAGGGCCGCACGCACCGCCGCGGCGACCGAGGCCTCCCCGTCGGGGACGACGGTGATCTCCGCGGGATATCCCCCTTCGCCCAGCGCGGCGACCGCCGCCGGGCCCGAGCGGTCCTCCCGCTCCCCAGCGGCGCTGCGGTCGGAGACCGTGATGACCTGCGCCAGCGGCTGCACCACTCCACGGTACGGGACGCGCGTCGGCCCCGGACGTGGTGTCCGGGGCCGATGCGGTGCTGCGAGCAGGTCGCTCAGAGGCCGAGGTCGCGGCCGATGAGCTCCTTCATGATCTCGTTGGTGCCGGCCCAGATCTTGTGCACGCGAGCGTCCTTCCACGCGCGGGCGACCCGGTACTCGTTCATGAAGCCGTAGCCGCCGTGCAGCTGGACGCACTCGTCGAGCACGGAGCACTGCACCTCGGCGGCCCACCACTTCGCCTTCGCGGCATCGACGGCAGTCAGCTTGCCGTCGGCGTGCGCGGTGACGCAGTCGTCGACGTAGGCCTGGGTGACCTCGACCTTCGTCACCAGCTCGGCGAGCTTGAACTTGTTGTGCTGGAAGGTGCCGATCGGGGCGCCGAAGGCCTTGCGCTCCTTGACGTACTCCAGGGTCTCCTTGAGCATCTGGTCGGCGTTGGCGATGTTCGAGACGGCGTTGCCGAGGCGCTCCTGCGGCAGCTTCTGCATCATCGCGACGAAGCCCATGCCCTCCTCGCCGAGCAGCCGGTCGGAGGAGACCCGGACGTTGTCGAAGAAGAGCTCGGAGGTGTCCGACTCGGGCTGGCCGATCTTGTCCAGCGGCTTGCCCTTGGAGAAGCCCTCGTCCTCGGCCTCGAGGACGAAGAGGGAGATGCCCTTGGCGCCCTTGCTCGGGTCGGTGCGCACCGCGACGACGGCGAGGTCGCACTGGTAGCCGTTGGTGATGAAGGTCTTGGAGCCGTTGATGATCCAGTCGCCGGAGCCGTCGTCGGCGCGCACCGCGGTGGTCTTCAGCGCGGCCAGGTCAGAGCCGCCGGAGGGCTCGGTCATCCCGATCGAGAGGATCTTCTCGCCGGTGGCGACCTGCGGCAGCCAGCGCTCCTTCTGCTCCTGGGTGCCCATCGCGACGATGTACGGCGCGGTGATGTCGGAGTGGATGCCGAAGCAGGAGGAGGTGGCCGCGTTGAAGGCGGCGAGCTCCTCGGCCAGCACCGCGTTGAAGCGGTAGTCGTCGATGCCGGCGCCGCCGAACTCCTCGGGGATGGTCAAGCCGAAGAAGCCCTGCTTGCCGGCCTCGAGCCAGACCTCGCGCGGGATGGTGTGGTCGGCGATCATCTGCTCGGCGCGGGGCACGAGCATGCGCTCGACGAACTCCTTGACGGAGGCGCGGAAGGACTCGTGGTCCTCGTCGTAGATGTTGCGGGGCACGGGGACGGCCTCTCTTCTCGGCTGCGGCAGGTGGTGCGCCCACCACGCGACGACCGCCACGCGCTAAGCGCTTGCTTAGCGTACGGCGGGAGGGCATGCTGGGGCAAGTGAGCACGTATCCCCTCGCGACACCGTCGTCCGAGTCACCCACCGTGCTGCGGCTCTTCGAGGCCGCGGCCGACGCCTTCGGCGCCAAGGGCTTCCACGCCACGACCACCCGGGACATCGCCTCCCGGGCCGGCCTCTCCCCCGCGGGGGTCTACGTCCACTTCGCCAGCAAGGAGGACCTGCTCTTCCAGCTGTGCCGCGAGGGGCACGAGGTGGCCCGCGACTCGCTCGCCGCCGCGGCGGCGAAGGCGACGACGCCCTCGGACGCGCTGGCCGCGATCATCGGCGAGTTCGCCCGCTGGCACGCCGAGCAGCACCAGGTGGCCCGGATCGTGCAGTACGAGTTCCGCCACCTCAGCCCGGAGCACCAGCACGAGGTGCTCGGGCTGCGCCGCGAGATCGACGCGGTCGTGCGCGGGGTCGTCGAGGACGGGGTCGCGACCGGCAAGTTCGACGTCGACGACGCCCGCACCACCGCCCTGGCCCTGCTCTCTCTCGTCGTCGACGTCGCCCGCTGGTACCACCCGGACGTGCGCCGCACCCCCGAGGAGATCCAGACCACCTACGCCGACCTCGCCCTCCGCCTCGTCGGCGCCCACCCCCGCTGACCCGGCAAACCTCACCCGTCCCCCCTTTATCGGGTTACCCGATAATGCGTCGGTTGCCGGGGAAGGCTTCCCCCGCGACCGAGAGGTTCTCCTCAGCCGGGTGAGTAGCACGAAGGTCGGTGGGTGGTGGCGCCGTCGTGCCAGACTCCGGACATGCCTTGGACCCGCACCACCAGCACCGTCATCGCGCTCCCTCCGAAGGACATCTGGGCGGTCGTCGCCGACATCACCCGCTGGTCGCAGTGGCAGCCTGCCGTCGCCCACGCCCGGCTCGACGGGCCGCTGCGCCTGGGGGTGACCGGAGCGTACGGCCTGACGCACCGCGCCTTCGGTCCGTTGCACGCACGCACCGCACCACCGCTGGAGGTCACCGCGCTCGAAACCGGACGGATGCTCGAGATCACCCAGCCGAACCCGGCCGGGGCGATGACCGTGCGCTGGGTGGTCGAGGCCGACGTCGTCGGCACCCGGCTGACGCAGACGGTGACCGCGAAGGGGGCCACCATGCCAGCGGTCGTCGCTGGGGTCGCCGCTGCGCTCGCCCGAGACTTCGGGCTCAGCGCGCTGCGTCTGGCCCGGCTGGCCGGTCTCACCGACGACCCCGCGCTGCTGCGGGTCGTCGTCGCCGGCGGCTCCGGCGCCCTGGGGCGCCTGCTCGCGAGCGACCTCGCCTGCCGCGGCCACCGGGTGAGCCTGCTCACCCGCCGCCGCGACGACCGGCTCCCCCTCGAGCAGATCGTCTGGGACGGGCGCACCGTGGGTTCGTGGGCGGACGCCCTGGAGCGAGGCGACGACGACCGGGCCGGGGTCGGCCTGGTCAACCTCGCGGGGCGGCTCGTCGACGTCCGCCCGACGAGCGCCAACATCGCGTCGCTGCGGACCAGCCGGGTCGACTCCACCCACGCGCTGGTCGAGGCCAGCCAGCGGACCGACCACCCGCTCGAGGTCTGGGTGCAGGCCTCCACGACCGCCATCTGGTCGGACGCCGGCGAGGCCCGGCTCGACGAGACCAGCCCCCTGCCCGACCCTGGACTGCCGCAGATGACCGGCGTCGCCCGTCCCTGGGAGAAGGCGACCGACGGGGCGCGAGCCGACCGGCTCACCCTGCTGCGGACCTCGATCGTCCTCGACCGGGATGCGCCCGCGCTCACGATGCTCGCCCGCCCCACCACCGCCGGCCTCGGCGGTCGGGTCGGGAGCGGTCGCCAGTGGTTCAGCTGGATCCATCGTGACGACTGGGTCCGGGTGTGCCGCGCCGCGCTCGGTCTCGATCCCGCCGTGGCGCTGCCCGACGGGCCGGTCGTCGCCGCGGCACCGCACCCGGTGCGCAACGCCGAGCTCATGGCCGCGCTGCGCAGGACGTTGCGGCGTCCGGCCGCTCCCCCGACCCCGGGCGCGCTGCTGCGCATCGGAGCGGTCGCGCTGCGCAGCGACCCGGCCCTGGCGCTCACCGGCCGGCACTGCACCTCGACGGTGCTGGCCGAAGCGGGCTTCACCTTCGAGCATCCGACGATCGACGAGGCGCTGGCCGACCTGTACGACGCCACCTCGGCGAGCGGTGCGCCGAGCACGAGGGCGACGCCCGACCCGCAGGACTGAGTCAGTCGACGACGACGCCGAAGGGGGCGAGCAGGTCGAGAGCCGCGGCCGGGTCGATCCGCAGACCACGGGCGTCGTTCTCCCGCAGGTCGATCGACATGCCGTTACTCCCGCGCAGATCGGTCCCGGACAGCCGCGTGCGCACGAACCGTGCCCCGGACAGGTCGCACCCGGCCAGCACCGCCCGGGTGAGGTCGGCCTCTGCGAGGTCGACCCCGGTGAGCCGGCAGTCGGTGAACCGCGCCTCGGTGAGGTCGACGCCCCCGAACGACGAGTCGTCGAGCCTGCTGTCGGTGACGACCCACGGATCGGCGACGAGCCCGGCCGGCCGGACCATCCCCCAGGCCACGCCGAGCGCCTTGCAGCCGACGAGTCGCAGACCCGAGATCCGCACGTCAGCGAGGTTTGCCCGGCTGAGGTTGCACCGGGTGAAGGTGCAGTCGACGAGCTCGACGCCGCGCAGGTCTGCAGCCTCGAGGTCGAGGTCGGCGATCTCGACACCGTCGAGGACCGCCCCGGGGCGCAAGAGATCCACGCCCTCACGCTAGCGGCCTCCACCGACGCCGACGCTGACCCGCCGACCATCGATACCCACGGTGCGCCCTCAGAATCCGGTGGCGTCTCGACCGGTCGTCGGAGAGCATCTGCCCATGGCCCACATCGTCATGGTCGGCGTCGACGCGATCAGCCACACCCTGCCCAGCCTGGAGATCCTGCGAGAGCTCGTGGGCCGCGGTCACCGCGTCCGGGTCGTCAACGACCCCGAGCTCCGCGACCTCATCGAGGGGACGGGCGCCGAGCTGATCCCGGCCACCTCCACCCTGCCGAAGGGGGCGTGGCCCGAGGACCCGATCGGGGCCATGCGGATCTTCTTCGAGGACGCGGCCCAGGTGCTCGACCAGGTGCGCGCAGAGCTGGACCGTGACCCGGCGGACCTGTACCTGGCCGACATCGGCGGCTACGCGGCCCGGGTGATGGCCGAGCTGCAGCGGCGCCCCTTCGTCCAGCTCTCCCCTACCTTCGTCGCCTGGGAGGGGTACGCCGAGGAGGTCGGTGCCCCGATGATGGCCCTGCCCGGGGCCGACGCCTACCGGGCGGACTTCCGGGCCTGGCTGGAGCGGGAGGGCGCCACGACGACGGACCCGGACGACTTCGCCGGGGTGCCTCCCCGGGCGCTCGCGCTCGTGCCCGAGGCGATGCAGCCGAACGCCGACCGGGTGGACCACGACCGGGTCACCTTCGTCGGACCGTGCACCGGGGACCGGACGGACCAGGGCAGCTGGGAGCGGCCGGAGGGCGCCGATCGGGTGGTGCTCGTCTCGCTCGGCTCGAGCTACACCGATCAACCGGAGCTCTACCGGCAGTGCCTGTCGGCCTTCGGCGGGCGTGACGGCTGGCACCTCGTGCTCCAGATCGGTCGCCACGTCGACGAGGACGCGCTCGGCGAGATCCCGGACGGCGTCGAGGTGCACCGCTGGGTGCCACAGCTGGCGATCCTGCGTCAGGCGGATCTCTTCGTCACCCACGCCGGGATGGGCGGCAGCAGCGAGGGGCTGCTCACCGCCACCCCGATGATCGCGGTGCCTCAGGACGTCGATCAGCTCGTCAACGCCGACACCCTCGTCGGCCTCGGGGTGGCGCGGCGGATCGAGACGGCCGACGCGACCGCGGAGCGGCTCGTCGCGGCAGCCTCCGCTCTGCTCGACGACCCGGAGGTGGCCGCGCGCCTGGCCGAGCTGGCCCACCAGGCCCGCGCCGAAGGCGGGACCGTGCGTGCGGCCGACCTCCTCGAGGCCGAGCTGGGCTGAGGATCGACCCCAGCCGCTCACCTTGTCCGCATCTCCCTAGGTTGCAGGCTGAGGGGATCCAGCTGCCTAGGGAGTTGGGGGTTCGGGAGGTGGGTCAGTCGCGGGTGAGGCGGCGGTGGGTAACCCGGTGGGGGCGGGCCGCCTCGGCGCCGAGGCGCTCGATCTTGTTCGCCTCGTAGGCCTCGAAGTTGCCCTCGAACCAGTACCACGCGGCCGGGTTCTCGTCGGTGCCCTCGTAGGCGAGGATGTGCGTCGCCACCCGGTCGAGGAACCACCGGTCGTGGGAGATGACCACGGCGCAGCCGGGGAAGTCGAGCAGCGCGTTCTCCAGCGAGCCGAGCGTCTCGACGTCGAGGTCGTTCGTCGGCTCGTCGAGCAGCAGCAGGTTGCCGCCCTGCTTGAGGGTCAGCGCGAGGTTCAGCCGGTTGCGCTCACCACCGGAGAGCACGCCCGCCTTCTTCTGCTGGTCCGGCCCCTTGAAGCCGAACTGGCTGACGTAGGCGCGGCTGGGGATCTCGACGTTGCCGACCTGGATGTGGTCGAGCCCGTCGGAGACGACCTCCCACAGCGACTTCTCCGGGTCGATGCCGCCGCGCCCCTGGTCGACGTAGCTGATCGAGACCGTGTCGCCGACGTCGACCGTGCCGCCGTCGGCCTCCTCGAGACCGACGATGGTCTTGAAGAGGGTCGTCTTGCCGACACCGTTGGGGCCGATGACACCGACGATGCCGTTGCGCGGCAGGGTGAAGGACAGGTCCTCGATGAGCACCCGGTCGCCGAAGCCCTTCTTGAGGTCGGTGACCTCGATGACCTTGCTGCCCAGGCGCGGGCCCGGCGGGATCTGGATCTCCTCGAAGTCGAGCTTGCGGGTGCGCTCCGCCTCCGCAGCCATCTCCTCGTAGCGCTCCAGCCGGGCCTTGTTCTTCGTCTGGCGGGCCTTGGGGTTGGAGCGGACCCACTCCAGCTCGTTCTTCAGGCGCTTGGCGAGCTTGGCGTCCTTCTTGCCCTGGACCTGCAGGCGCTCCTGCTTCTTCTCCAGGTAGGTCGAGTAGTTGCCCTCGTAGGGGTAGAGCCGGCCGCGGTCGACCTCGGCGATCCACTGCGCGACGTTGTCCATGAAGTACCGGTCGTGCGTCACGGCGACGACGGCGCCCGGGTAGCTGGCCAGGTGCTGCTCCAGCCACAGCACCGACTCGGCGTCGAGGTGGTTGGTGGGCTCGTCGAGCAGCAGCAGGTCGGGCTTGCTCAGCAGCAGCTTGCACAGCGCCACCCGGCGACGCTCACCACCGGAGAGGACGGTGACGTCGGCGTCCGGCGGCGGGCAGCGCAGCGCGTCCATGGCCTGCTCGAGCTGGGAGTCCAGGTCCCACGCGTCGGCGTGGTCGATGTCCTCCTGGAGCTTGCCCATCTCCTCCATGAGCGCGTCGAAGTCCGCGTCCGGCTCGGTCATCAGCTCGGAGATCTCGTTGTACCGGTCGAGCTTGGCCTTGATCTCCCCGGCGCCCTCCTCGACGTTGCCGAGGACGGTCTTCTCCTCGTTCAGCGGCGGCTCCTGCTGCAGGATGCCGACGCTGGCGCCGGGAGCGAGCTGCGCCTCGCCGTTGCTGGGCTGGTCGAGGCCGGCCATGATCTTGAGGATCGTCGACTTGCCGGCGCCGTTGGGACCGACCATGCCGATCTTCGCGCCCGGGTAGAACGACATGGTGACGTCGTCGAGGATGACCTTCTCGTTGTGCGCCTTGCGCGCCCTGACCATGGTGTAGATGAACTCGGGCATGGGGGCAGGCTATCCACTCCGCACCCCCGCGCCGAATCCGCCGGACGCCGCGTGGTCACCGACCCGCCAGCCCCCTCGTCAGGCCGGGACCTGCTGCCACCCCCGACCGTCCTCGTCCTCGTCCAGGGGCGGCGGGGCGTCCTGCGCACCGGGCTCGTCCCGCTCCCCCGGGCGGTCCGACCCGGAGTCCACCGCAGAGTCCCCCGCGGTGTCCTCCGCGTCGCCGCCCGGACCTCCGTCGGCGCTGCCGAAGCGCACCGCCTTCTCGTACCGGGTGGTGCCGAAGGTGAGGTCGTGACCCACCGAGAACGCCTCGATGTCCACCGAGCTGCCCCAGGACCCGTCGGAGCGCTGCCAGGAGCTCACCTGCTGGCGGCCATGGACGATCACCGGGTCGCCCTTGCGCACCGAGGCGTGGGCGTTCATCCCCAGGCTGCGGTAGGTCGCGACGTTGTAGAAGCTCGTCCCGGCGTCGACGAAGACCCCCTCCTTCGTGCGGCGCCGCACCGTGCTGGCCACCCGGAAGGTGGTGAACTGCAGCCCGGCCCGGGTCTGCCGGTGCTCGGGGTCGGCCACCACCCGGCCGACGACGGTCACGCTCGTCTCGTTCATCTGCTGCCTGCCTCTCGCTGGCCGCCCGCCCGTGCGGCGGGCCGCGTACGCACGAGACTGCCGCGCAGCCGCCCCGCGGCGCTGCCCCCGGCGTTCAGCTGTGGACGGCCCGACGGGCCGAGCCGGGCCTGTGCAGAGGTGTCCGGAGCAGGGCCTGTGCAGGGGTGTCAGGAGCGGGCGCGGGCGATGCCCTCGCGCGTCACCTGGTGCCGCTGCAGGACAGCCTCGACCGGCTCGATGACCGAGCCCTGGGCCACCTCGGCCACCGCGGCCCGCAGCCGCTTCTCGACCGCCCGCGCCCGGCGCCGGGCGCCGACCGCGGCGAACCAGCGGGACAGCGCGGCCAGCAGCAGCCCGCCGATCAGGCCGCCGAGGAGCAGCAGCGTGGGCAGCGCCACCGGCCCCACGTCGGGGGTGGGCAGCTCGGGCAGCTGCAGCCAGGCCACGACGCCGACGACGAGCAGCCAGAGCAGGCCGACGACCGCGGCCAGGGCGAGCGCCACCTGCAGCGCGCCGACGAGCGACCACCACCGCGGGTTCTTCTCGCGCAGCGGGGTGCGCAGCACCGCCTGGTCCAGCTCGTCGGCGAGGTCGTCGTCGTGCGGCCGGGCGGCGTCGCTGACGGCGTCGGCCCATCGCGGCGGCAGGCCGGCAGCGGCCGACTCGCCGAGGCGTCGGGCAGCCAGGTCGACCGCGGCGCGCGCCGACGGTGCCGGCGGCGGGATCGAGGACCGACCGACGACGGCACGGACGTCGGCGACGCTGACGTCGCCCCCGGTCCCCTGGTCCAGCCGCAGCCGCTTCAGCGGCGCCGGGCGCAGTCCCTGCACCCACCGGGTGAAGGGCCAGCCGGTGCGGGCGTGGGCCTCGCGGCGCACGTCCCGGGCGACGGCGTCGACGACCGTGGGCACCCCGGCGGTCCGGGCGAGGGCGTCCACCAGCGCATCCTCGGGCAGGTCGCGGCGGCTCGGCTCGTGCTCGGCGACCGAGCCGTCGAGCCCCTCGGCGGCGGTGCACAGGTCGGCGGCCAGCCGGTGGCGGGTGGCGTCCTCACGGGCGACCGCGGAGGCCAGCCGCTCGCGCAGGGCACCCAGCCCGTCGCCGGTGGGCACGGCGGTGGTGAGCACCTCGGCGTCGGTGAGACCGTCCCGCTCCAGCAGCCGCCGCAGGTCGACGACCACCGGCTCGACCCCGTCGGCGGGGAGCCGGTCGGCCTGGTTGAGGACCACCACCGTGACCGCGCCGTAGGCCCGCAGCACCGCGACGTACTCGTCGTGCAGCACGGCGTCGGCGTACTTCTGCGGGTCGGTGACCCAGACGAAGACGTCGACGAGCTCGAGCACCCGGCGGGCCTCCTCCCGGTGCGCGCTCTCCCGGGAGTCGAAGTCGGGCAGGTCGACGAGCACCAGCCCGTCGAGGTCCCCGGTCTGCTCGGCCGGCACCTGGTGCCGTCGTCCGACGGAGAGCCAGTCCAGCAGCTCGCCGGCCGGCTCCTCGCCCCAGACGGCCGCGGTCGGGGTCGAGGTCGTCGGCCGGCGCATCCCGACCTGGGCGACGTCGTCGCCGACGAGCGCGTTGAAGAGGGAGGACTTGCCGGAGCCGGTGGCCCCGGCGAGGGCGATCACGGTGCGCCCGCCGACGAGGGCGGTGCGCTCGCCCACCTTCGTCACGACCTCGCCGGCCGCGGCCGCCGGGGCCGGTTCGAGGAGATCGCCACCGGCGGCCAGCGCCTCGCCCAGGGCGGCGGCGCGGACCCCCAGGTCGTCGACCGAGGGAGCGGACGACTCGCGGCGGCGCAGGCTCGGCGGGGTCATCGGACCTCCTGGACGGCTGCCGCGGCCTGCTGCAGCCGGCGCACCTGGGCCTCGCTGACGGTGGCCTCCTTGGCGGTGGTGGCGTAGCGGTCGCGCTCGGCGGCGAAGAGCTCCTGCACCCGCTCCTGCAGCAGGGTGCGCGCGCGGGCGGCCATCTCGCGGACGGCCTGGTCGCCGAAGATCGCCTCGAGCACCTTCTGCGCCAGCGCGGTGGTGCCGCCGGCGATGGCCACCTCGGGGGCGACGAGCACGCCGCCGGTGTGGGCGAAGGAGACGAGCATGAGGAAGAGGCCGATCCCGTTGACGCCGTAGGCGGCCACCCGGGCGTTGGTGCGGCGGTCGCCGCCCTCGGCGCGCACCAGATCGAGCACGTCGCCCTGCCAGTCCCGGACCAGCCGCTCCACCTGCTCGGCGAGATCGGGCGAGGAGCCGCGCAGGTCGGGCCGGGCCTGCAGCAGCGCGGCACCGGCCTCGCTGCCGCTCCAGGTGCGGACCACCGCCGCCGAGGCGGTCTCGGCCTCGGCCTGCAGCAGCGCCGCGACCCCGGTCTGCAGCGCCTCGTCCAGCTCCTCGGCGGGCCGCTGCGAGCCGGTGACCGCCGAGGTGATCCGGTCCCGCAGGCGGGAGACGCCGTGCTCGACCTTCTTGAAGAGCTCTCCGGTGCCGACGAGCTCCTGCCAGCGGGCGAGCACCTCGCCGCGCAGCAGGGTGCCGTCCTTCATCCCGGCGGTGACACCCTCCTCGGCCTCGTCGTAGGCGTCGAAGGCGGCCTGCTCCAGGCCGGTGGTCTGCTCCCGCTGGGCGGCGACGGCGGCGACGACGTCGTCGGTGCGCTCGTCGAGGGAGCGCAGCGCGCCGTCGAGGGTCTGGTGGACGATGATCGTGCGGGCCCGCTGGTCGCCGGCGAGCGCGGTCAGCCAGGACCGCAGCCGCTCGATGTCCTTCTCGGGGATGAGGCCGTCGGCGCTCACCTCGGTCTCCGGGATGGTGAAGACCGGTGCGGTCTCCAGGCCCTGCTCGCGCAGCATGTCGGTGAGGTGGCCGCGCACGTCGGCCATGGCCGGCCGGTCCACCCGGTCGAGCACGATCGCCACCGCGGTCCCCCGCTCGGCCGCCTGGCGCAGCAGCGCCCACGGCACCGCGTCGGCGTAGCGCGCGGCGGTGGTGACGAAGAGCCAGAGGTCGGCGGCGGCGAGCAGCTGGCCGGCGAGCTCGCGGTTGGCCTCGACGACGGAGTCGATGTCCGGGGTGTCGAGCATGGCCATGCCGGCCGGGAGGGTGTCGGAGGGGACGAGCCGGACCGTGCCCGGCTGCGGCTCGGTGGCCGCGTCGCCGCTGACCCGGGCCAGGGTCGGCAGCACCCGGGAGTCGGTGAACCAGCGGGCGTCCTCGGGGTGGTGGATGAGCACCGGCGAGGTGGTCGTCGGCCGGATCACGCCGGGGGTGCTCACCTGGCGGCGGAGCACGGAGTTGACCAGGGTGGACTTGCCGGCACCGGTCGAGCCGCCGACGACCGCGAGCAGCGGGGCGTCCACCGAGGCGAGCCGGGGCAGCACGTAGTCGTCGAGCTGGTGGAGCAGCGCGGTGCGCTCGGCCCGGGCCTGCTGCGTCGAGGGCAGCTCCAGCGGCAGGTCGGCGCGCTGCAGCTCGTCCCGCAGCGCCGTGACCCGAGCCAGCAGCGCCGCCGGGTCGGTCGCGTCTACGGTGCTCGCCCTGGCCATGGCGGCAGCGTAAACGAGCGCCCGGGGGCATCCGGACCCGACGCACCGGCGCGGGCGGCGACCGTCCGGACACGGTCGACCGGGTGACGACCGCCCGGGCGGTCACGAGCGCCCCCGGCAGGACTCGAACCTGCGACCTCGGGATTAGAAGGCCCTTGCTCTGTCCAGCTGAGCTACGGGGGCAGCGCCGCGCGGCCCCCGTACCGCGGGCCGCCTCGACCCGATGCAGTGTAGTGAGCATCACGGACCTGACATGATGCGGCCATGCCGGTGGAGGTGGTCGTGCGCGAGGCGGCGGTCGTGGAGGACCCCGCCCTGCTCGACGTGCTCGACGAGGCCGAGCGCGCCCGGGCGGCGCGCAAGCGGCGGCCGACCCCCTTCGTCACCGCCCACGCGGTCTCCCGGCGGCTGCTCGGCGACCTCGTCGGCGCCGACCCGCGCTCGCTGACCTTCGTGCGGCGGTGCACCACCTGCGGCTCGGAGAGCCACGGCAAGCCCAGCCTGGTGGACAGCCCGTGGGGCTTCTCGCTGAGCTACACCGGCGGCCTGGTGGTCGTCGCCGCGGCCCTGAACCACGGCGTCGGGGTCGATGTCGAGGAGCTCGACGAGGCCGACTTCGCCGACTTCGACCGGGTGACCCTGGCCGCGCCGGAGTCGGCGCACCTGGCCGGCCTGACCGGCGAGGCGCTGCTCGAGGCCCGGGCCCGGACCTGGGCGCGCAAGGAGTCGATCCTCAAGGCCACCGGGCACGGGCTGGTCGTCGACCCGACCGAGGTCGTCGTCTCGGCGCCGGGCGAGGCGCCGGCGCTGCGCGACTGGCTCTCCGAGAGCACGCCCCCGGCGCAGCTGGCCCTGGCCGACGTGCCCCTGGACTCCCCCTCGCACCGGGCGGCGGTCAGCGTCGTCGGGGCGGCCGAGGTGACGGTCCGCCGCGGCTGAGCCGGCTCAGCCGATCGAGCGGCCGGAGAACTGCTGCCGGCGCAGGGTGAGCCACTCCAGCAGGGCCCGCTCGTGCTCCAGGGTCTGCTGGTCCGGCGTCCGGCGCTGCATCCGGGCGCGCAGCAGCGCCAGCTCGCTGGCCATGTCCTGGAAGGCGCGCATCGAGCGCACCGCGCCGCTGCCGCCGGAGCGGCGGGCCCAGCCCCGGGCCCGCCGCCGCTCCCCCGTCGAGGCGAGCATCGCCACCTCGCCCGGGGTGAGCCAGCCGGCGTCGACGTAGGCCGTGAGCTGCTGGCCGATGATCTTCCCCTCGCGCTGCCGTGCCCAGATGATGAAGGCGATGTAGGCGACGAAGACGACGAAGCCGGTGCCGTAGCCGACGACGAGGCCGGCGAACGTGCCGGTGGAGGCGCTGAGGTTCCACAGCCCGTGCAGCAGCACCGCCAGGCACCAGCCGAGGAAGGGGGCGATGATCCGCACCCCCCAGGAGCGGCTGGTCGCCGCCATGCCGACCCCGATCCCGGTCATCGAGGTGAAGATCGGGTGCAGGAAGAGGCTGGTCCCGCGGAAACCGAAGACGATGAGCGTGTCGACGATGGCGCCCGTCTCGGTGTAGACGCGCGCGAAGTAGAGGATGTTCTCGGTGAAGGCGAAGCCGCCGGCGACGATGCCGGCGTAGACGACGCCGTCGACGATCCCGTTGAAGTGGCGTCGGCGCACCAGCAGCACGAGCAGCAGGAAGGCGCCCTTGAAGGTCTCCTCGGACAGCGGCGCGATGAGCACCGCGCTGAGGGTCTCCGCCGACTCCGGGGTGGTGTAGCCGACGAGCACCGAGCCGCCGACGGTGTTGACGACGAGGGCGAGCAGGGTCGAGCCCAGCGCACCGTAGAGGAAGGCGCTGACCAGGTAGCGCCACGGCTCGGCCTCGTAGCGGTCCAGCCAGATGAAGACCGGCAGCACGAAGGCGAGCGGGATGAGCGCGAGCACGGCGGCCATCAGGGTGGTGCGGATGCCGTAGCCGAAGCCGAAGAGCACCGCGAAGACGAGCGCCGCCAGCAACGACCCGACGACGACGAGCGCCCCGAGCACGTAGGTGCGCAGCACCGGGCGCGAGGTCGGGTTGCCCAGGGGCTGGGGCGTGTACATCGCGCCGTAACCCGTCGGGGCGCCGACGGGCTGCCCGTGGCGCGGACCCGCGGGGTGGGGCTGGTGCGGGCCGACCGGGTATCCCGGTGGTGGACCCTGCGGATAGCCCGGAGGCGGGGTGGGCGCGGATCCGCGGTGGTAGCCGGGCGGGGGCGCCTGGGGCGGTGGGCCGGGCTGCTGAGGCCATCCCCCCGGGGGTGGCTGCTGGGGCCAGCTCATGCGGGCAGGCTAGTCGAGCAGCGCCCCGGCGAGGTCGGGGACGTCGGTGACGGTGACTACAGTGGGTGCGCGTGACGACGACGGAGCGCGCCCAGACCGACCGCATCGTGTGGATCGACTGCGAGATGACCGGCCTGTCCCTCGAGGACGACGCCCTCATCGAGGTGGCCGCGCTGGTCACCGACTACGAGCTGAACCAGCTCGGCGAGGGGGTGGACGTCGTCGTCCGTCCGAGCGAGGCCGCGCTGGAGCAGATGAACGACTTCGTCCGCCAGATGCACACCAGCTCGGGCCTGCTGGAGCAGCTGGCCGGCGGGACGACGCTGGCCGACGCCGAGGCGCAGGTCCTCGCCTACGTCCGCGAGCACGTCCCCGAGCCTGGCAAGGCTCCGCTGGGCGGCAACACCGTGGCCACCGACCGCGGCTTCCTCGCCCGGGACATGCCGGCGCTGGAGTCGCACCTGCACTACCGGATCATCGACGTCTCCTCGATCAAGGAGCTGGCCCGGCGCTGGTACCCGCGGGCCTACTTCCAGTCCCCGGAGAAGGCGGGCGGGCACCGCGCGCTGGCCGACATCACCGAGTCGATCGCCGAGCTGCGCTACTACCGCGAGGCGGTCTTCGTGCCGCCGCCCGGACCGGAGAGCGAGCAGCTCAAGGAGATCGCGGCGAAGTACCGGGTGGGCTGAGCCAGATCCCCGCCCCGACGCAGCGCGAAGGCCCCGGAGAACCATCTCCGGGGCCTTCGTCGTCTGGGGTGAGCGACGGGACTTGAACCCGCGACCCTCGCGACCACAACGCGATGCTCTACCAGCTGAGCTACGCCCACCATGAAGCCGCGCTCGTGGCGCGGCGGCGACCACTGTACCTGCTGCGAGACGGTGCTCCGAACCACGCGTGACGGGGCGCGCCGGACCCCTTCCAGAGCAGACCGACGATGCTCAGGCACGATGGGCTGCGTGACCCGCGCGCACCGCCCCGACCACCGTCCGTCCCTGCACGCCAGGGGCGCCGCCCTGCTCGCGACCCTGCTCGTGGCCGCGCTGACCGGGCTGCTCTCGGCCGCACCGGCCACACCGGCCTCGGCGCACGCCGCGCTGCAGGCATCCAGCCCGGCGGACGGAGCTACGATCACCGCGGTCCCGCCGGAGATCATGCTGCGCTTCAACGAGCCGATCGGCACCGACTTCGCCCGGGTCACCGTGACGAAGGGCGGCGCCTCGGCCCATCAGGGATCGGTCGAGGTCGACGGCAACACCGTCTACCGGCCGATCAACCCCAGCATGAGCCAGGGCGACTGGACGGTCTCCTACAGCGTGGTCAGCGAGGACGGGCACCGGGTCAGCGGCTCGGTGAGCTTCACCTACGACACCACCTCCGGGCGCGGCTCGACGCCGGACAGCACCGGGGGCGGCGGCTCTGGCGCCGGGTCCACCGGCAACGGCTCGGGCAACAGCGCCAGCAGCTCCGGCGGCGGCTCGACCGGGGGCGGCTCGAGCTCGTCCGCCCCGACCTCGAGCGCCTCCAGCTCGGCCGAGGCGCCGGCGGCGCCCAGCTCCAGCGCCAGCAGCTCGGCGGAGCCGACCAGCCAGGCCCCGAGCTCGACGAGCGAGCCGAGCAGCACCTCGTCCAGCCCGTCCTCCAGCAGCAGCTCGTCCTCGGGCTCGGCCACCGACGGGGAGAGCCCGCGACCGCTAGCCGAGGGCAACGACGAGACCGCGGCCGACGAGGCGAGCGACGACTCCGGGGTGCCGTGGTGGGTGTGGGTGCTCGGCGCCGCGGTGCTGGTCCTGGCGCTGATCGTCGCCCTGGTGGCCCGGGCGCGGCGTCGCGGCGACCACGACCAGGACGAGCGGATCGACCTGGAGAGCTACCGCGGCTGAGGCTCGGGGGCGGGACCGACGATGGTGGCCGGGAACCGATTTCGGTCCCAGGCCCGGCCGGTGCTAATGTCTCCCTTCGCGCGCCAATAGCTCAATTGGCAGAGCAGCTGACTCTTAATCAGCGGGTTCGGGGTTCGAGTCCCTGTTGGCGCACCGCACGAGAACGACTGCACGAGGAAGGGCCCCGAGAACATCTCGGGGCCCTTCCTCGTGCGCCGCGGGCACCGCGGGTCGGCTCACCAGGAGCGGCGTGCCCGCTGCCGGGCCCACTTGCGCTCGCGGCGGCGGGAGTTGAGCACGACGAGCAGCACGACCCCGGCGACCGCAGCGCCGGCGGCGACGAAGATGTCGGTGCGCAGCTCGCCCTTGTCGTCGTGGGTGGCGTCGTAGAAGCCCTTCTTGGCGGCCTCGGTCTGGCGGGCGACGACGTTCTTCGGCGCGGCGCGCACCGTCAGCTCGTCGATCGTCGTGGCCAGCCGGTCACGGGCCTCCGTGATGTCGTTCTCGAGCTTCAGCTCGCTGGGGGCCTTCTCACTCATGCGGGATTCCGTCCTTCGGTCGGTGCCAGGTCTGATGGTGCCAGGTCTGATGCGGTGGCGTCAGGCGTTGCCGGATCGGTCGCTACCGGGTCGCCGAGTGCTGCTCATCCGATGCCCAGGTCGCGGCGGACCCGGGCCACGTGGCCGGTCGCCTTGACGTTGTAGAGGGCGTGGGTGACGACGCCGTCCTCTCCGACAACGATCGTCGAGCGGATGACGCCCTCGACGACCTTGCCGTACAGCTTCTTCTCACCATAGGCGCCCCACGCGGTCATCACCGCCTTGTCCGGGTCGGACAGCAGCATGATGCTCAGCCCGTCGCGCTCGCGGAAGCGGGCCAGCTTCTCCGGGTCGTCCGGGGAGATCCCGACGACCTCGGTGCCGGCCTCCTTCAGGTCCTCCAGGGACTCGCTGAAGTCGCACGCCTGGGTGGTGCACCCCGGGGTCATCGCCGCCGGGTAGAAGTAGACGATCACCCGGCGTCCGCGCAGGTCGCTCAGGCTGATCTGCTGGCCGGTGTCGTCGGTCAGGGTGAAGTCGGGGGCGGTGTCCCCCGGCTGCAGTCGCTCGGTCACGCATCCTCCCGAGAGCCGTCGTGGCTGGTCATGGTCCCGGACAACCTATCCCAGCGGGCACCCACGTGCCGGGCCGACGCGCGTCACGCCGATCACGCTGCGGCACCGGTCCGGTACCTGTTGCGACACTGTTGCATCTGTCATGCTGCCGGAGGACGACAGGAGAAGCCCATGCACGTACCCGACGGATTCCTCGACGGCCCGACATCGGTCGCCACCGGCGTGATCGCCGTGGCCGGGGTGGGCGCCGCGCTGTGGCGCACCCGCGGACGCCTCGACGAGCCCACCGCCCCGCTGGCGGGACTCGTGGCCGCCTTCGTCTTCGCCGCGCAGATGATCAACTTCCCGGTCGCCGGCGGCACCTCGGGCCACCTTCTCGGCGGCGCGCTGGCGGCCGTGCTCGTCGGACCGTGGATGGCCACGCTCTGCCTCGCCGCCGTGCTCGTCGTGCAGACCCTGCTCTTCGCGGACGGTGGGGTGTCGGCCATGGGTACCAACGTGACCCTCTTCGCGGTGGTCGGCGTCTGGGTGGGCTGGGGCGTCTTCGTCGCCTGCCGGTCGGTGCTGCCCCGTCGTGCCTCGTCGGTATCCGTCTCGGCGGCCGTCGCGGCCTTCGTCTCGGTCCCGGCCACGGCCGCGGTCTTCGCGCTGCTCTTCCAGGTCGGCGGTGCCGCCCCGGTGCCGTTGGACACGTTGATGGCGGCGATGCTGTCCTGGCACGCCCTCATCGGGATCGGTGAGGCCGTGATCACCTTCCTCGTGGTCTCGGCGGTGATGGCCACCCGACCCGACCTCGTGCACGGCGCCGAAGGTCGTCGTCCCGAGGCAGCACCCCGACGGGCCGCGACGGAGGCCACCCGATGAGCCGGCCCACGATGTCGCTGCGGACCTTCCTCGTCGGCGCCCTGGTGGTCACCCTCGCCGTCGCCGGGGTGGTGAGCTTCTACGCCTCCGGCCACCCGGACGGCCTCGAGCACGTCGCCGAGTCGCTGGGCTTCGCCGACAGTGCCCAGGACGGCGCCAACAGCGAGTCACCGCTGGCCGACTACGGTACCAGCGGCGTGGAGAACGAGCGGCTCTCCGGCGGTATCGCCGGGGTGGTCGGCGTGCTCGTCGTCGGTCTGCTCGTGCTCGGCGTCGCCCGGGTGCTGGGCCGGCGCGGCCGCGACTGACGTGGGCCGAGCGCACCCCGCCGGCCACGGGCTCACCTGGCGGGGGTCCTCCCCGGTGCACCGGGCGCCCGCGCACGTCAAGGTCCTGGCGATGCTGCTCTTCGTCGTCGCCGTCGTCGCCACCCCCCGGGAGGAGGTGTGGGCCTTCGGAGGCCACCTGGTCGTGCTGCTGCTCGCGGTGGGCTGGTCCGGGGTCCCGCTGCGCCACCTCCTGCCGCGGATGGCGGTCGAGATCCCGTTCGTGTGCTTCGCGCTGCTCATGCCTCTGGTGGCCACCGGCCCGCGCGTCGACGTCGGACCGCTGAGCCTCTCCGAGCCCGGCCTGTGGGGGGCATGGGCGATCCTGGCCAAGGCCACCCTGGGCACCCTCGCCTCGGTGCTGCTGGCCTCCACCACCGAGCCGGCGGACATCGTCGAGGGCCTGGCCCGGCTCCGGGTGCCCGGTCAGCTCGTGCAGATCATCTCCTTCATGATCCGGTACGCCGCCGTGGTCGGTGGCCAGCTGCGGCAGATGCGGATCGCCCGCCAGTCGCGCGGCTTCGTCGGGCGCTCCTGGCGCTCCTGGTCAGCCCTGTCCGGCACCCTCGGCGCGCTCTTCGTGCGCTCCTACGAGAGGGGCGAACGGGTGCATCTGTCCATGCTGTCGCGCGGGTACACCGGGCGCGGCACGACCCGGGCGGTCGACGCGGTCCCCGGGGGCGTGTGGGCGGGCGCACTGGTGCTCCCGGCCGCGGCCCTCATCGTGCTGCTCGCGGCGAGGGCTCCGCTGTGAGCGAGCCGGTCGTGGAGGTCTCCGCCCTCGAGCACCGCTACCCGGACGGCCACCTCGCGCTCGGCGGAGTCGACCTGCGGGTCGCCCGGGGTGAGCGCGTCGCGCTGCTCGGACCCAACGGGGCCGGCAAGACCACGCTGGTGCTGCACCTCAACGGCATCCTCACCGCCGCCTCCGGGACGGTGCACATCTCCGGCCTGCCGGTCGCTCGCCCCCATCTGCAGCAGATCCGCCGACGGGTCGGCATCGTCTTCCAGGACCCCGACGACCAGCTCTTCATGCCGACGGTCGCCGACGACGTCGCCTTCGGCCCGCGCAACCTCGGTCTCTCCGAGCCCGAGGTGCAGCACCGGGTGACCGAGGCGCTGGCGGCGGTCGGGATGACCGAGGTCCGCGCCCAGGCGCCGCACCATCTCAGCTTCGGTCAGAAGCGCCGGGTGGCCGTGGCAACGGTGCTGGCGATGGAACCGGAGATCCTCGTCCTCGACGAACCCAGCAGCAACCTCGACCCGGCCTCCAGGCGCGAGCTGGCCGAGGTCGTCGAGCGGCTCGGCATCACGGTGCTCATGGTCACCCACGACCTGCCCTACGCGCTGGAGCTCTGCGAGCGGGCGGTGGTGCTCTCCGAGGGTGCGGTCGTGGCTGACGGCGCCACCAGGGACGTCCTCGGCGACGCCGACCTGATGCGCGCGCACCGGCTCGAGCTGCCCTACGGCTTCGACCCCCGCTCGGTACCGGGCCGGCGCGGAGCAGCGCCCCCGCCCGCCTAGACTCGGCCCCCGAGCCGGAGTGGTGGAACTGGCAGACACGTCAGGTTTAGGTCCTGGTGCCCTCGGGTGTGCGGGTTCGAGTCCCGCCTCCGGCACCCATGACCAGCGCGGCTCAGACCAGCGTCTGCAGGTGCGGCACCATCGCCCGGAAGGCACGGCCCCGGTGGCTGATCGCGTTCTTCTCCTCGTCGCTGTGCTCCGCCAGGGTGCGCTGCCGCCCCTCAGGCACGAAGACCGGGTCGTAGCCGAAACCGTTCTCCCCCGCGGGGGCACCGCCGATGACCCCGTCCAGGCGCCCTTCGACCACCACCGGCTCCTCCCCCGGGGCGACCAGTGCGGCGGCGCAGCGGAAGGCCCCGCCGCGGTGCGCGTCCGGGACGTCGGCCAGCTGATCGAGCAGCAGCTGCAGGTTGCGGGCGTCCTTCTCCGCGCGGGAGAGCTCCGCCCCGCCGTGCCGCCCGGACCAGCGCGCCGAGAAGATGCCGGGGCTGCCGCCGAGCACGTCGACGGACAGCCCGCTGTCGTCGGCGAGCGCGGGCAGTCCGGTGGCCGCGGCCACGGCAGCCGCCTTGAGGGTGGCGTTGCCGGCGAAGCTGACCTCGGTCTCGGCGACGTCGGCCACCTCGGGGAAGGCGGACATCGTCAGCACCTCGAGGTCGAGCCCGGCCCCGCCGAGGATCTGCTGCAGCTCGTGCACCTTGTGCTCGTTGTGCGTGGCCAGCACGACCTGCCGCGGCATCAGCGCACCCGCTCCCGCGCGGTCTGGGCCAGCGCCTCGTGCTGGCGGCGGGTGAGCTCGGCGCACCCGGTCTCGGCGAGGCCGAGCAGGGTGTCCAGCTCGCCGCGGCCGAAGGGGGTCCCCTCGGCGGTGCCCTGCACCTCGACGTACTGACCGTCGCCGGTCATGACGACGTTCATGTCGGTGCCGGCGGTCGAGTCCTCGGGGTAGTCCAGGTCGCAGACCGCGCGCCCGTCGACGATGCCGACCGAGACCGCGGCCACCGAGCCGGTGAGCGGCTGCGCGTCGGCCGTGATGAGGCCGCGCGCCCGGGCGTCCTCGACGGCGTCGACGAGGGCGACGTAGGCGCCGGTGATCGAGGCGGTGCGGGTGCCGCCGTCGGCCTGCAGCACGTCGCAGTCGACGACGATGGTGTTCTCGCCGAGGGCCTTGGTGTCGATGACCGCGCGCAGCGCCCGACCGATGAGCCGGCTGATCTCGTGGGTGCGGCCACCGACCTTGCCCTTGCGGGCCTCCCGGTCGGAGCGGGTGTTCGTGCTGCGCGGCAGCATCTCGTACTCCGAGGTGACCCAGCCGGTGCCCCTGCCCTTGAGCCAGCGCGGCACCCCTTCGGTGAAGGAGGCGGCGCACAGCACCCGGGTGCGGCCGAACTCGACGAGCACGCTGCCCTCGGCGTGGTCGAGCCAGTTGCGGGTGATCCGCACCTCCCGCAGGTCCTCGGGGGTGCGGCCGTCGTGTCGCGGGGTGTCTGTCATGCGCTCCAGGGTAGTGGCGCCACACATGAAGTGACCCTCTGGTAACTATCGCTCGGGCGACCTCTAGGCTGCCGCCCGTGCAGATCCTCTCCGACCTCCAGCTGCCCGGCGGTACCCGCACGAGCATCCAGGGCGCCGCGGCCGACGACGACGGCTCCCCGGTCCTGCTGCTGCTGCCGGCGATGGGGGTCGCCGCCGGCTACTACGGCCCCTTCATCGACGCGCTGGCCGCCGAGGGCGTGACCGCCGCGGTCGTCGACTACCCGGGTCAGGGCGAGAGCCGGCCGGTCGTCGGGAGACGGCACGACTACGGCTACGGGGCGCTGGCGACCGCCTGGCTGGACGCCGCCGCGCAGGCCCTGGCCGAGACCTTCCCCGGCCGACCCGTCGTGCTGGCCGGGCACAGCCTCGGCGGGCAGGTGCTGCTCACCCGACTGGCCCGACGCAGCACCGAGGTCGTCGGCGCGGTCCTCATCGGCTCCGGGTCGCCCTACTGGCGGGCGCAGCCGTCGCCGCTGACGATCCTCGTGCAGACCCAGACGATGGCCGCGGTCACCGCGCTGCTGCGCTACTGGCCCGGGCACCGGATCGGCTTCGGAGGACGCCAGCCGCGCACCCTCGTCGCCGAGTGGGCCCGCTTCGCCCGCTCCGGGGTGCTCGCGCCCGACGGCGCTGCCGTCGAGCCCCGGCTCGTCGACGTCCAGGTGCCGCTGCTGGCCATCGACCTGGACAACGACGAGCTCGCCCCGCCGGGCAGCGTGGACCACCTGGTGAGCAAGCTGCCGCGGGCGAGCGTGGATCGCTGGCGCTTCCGCAAGGACGACGGGGCCCCGGGCCGCCCGGTGGACCACTACTCCTTCGCCCGCAGCCCGCAGGGGCTGGTGGAGAAGGTGGCCGGCTGGGTGCGCGCGCTCGACCAGCCGGGCGCTGCTCAGACCTCGTAGACCGCGTCGGGCTGGGCGAGCTCGACCTCGCCGGGCCAGACCTGGTCGGCCTCGGCGTGGCACTCCCCCGGCGCGTTCCACGCCGGGATGTGGGTGAGCATGAGCCGCTGCACCCCGCCGGCGGCCACCGCCGCCTCGGCAGCGCGACGCCCGGTGAGGTGGATCCCGCGGATGGTGTCGCGGCCCTCGACGAAGGCGGAGTCGGTCAGCGCCAGGTGCGCCCCGGTCAGCAGCGGCGCCAGCGCGTCGCAGGAGTCGGTGTCGCCGGTGTAGGCCAGCACCCGACCCTGCGCCTCGACCCGGAAGCCGTAGGCCTCCACCGGGTGGTGCACGAGGTAGGGGGTGATGACGAAGGGGCCGACCCGCACCGGCTCCCGGTCGGTGATCTCGTGGTAGTCGAAGACCGCGTCGGTGCCCGGCTCCTCGATCGACTCGTAGGCCGCGTCGATCCGCTGCCGCGCCCCGGCCGGGGCGTGCACCGGCAGCCGGTGCCGGGGCCGCCCGGTCGGCCGGTACTGCCGGGTGACGTAGAGCCCGAGCAGGTCGATGCAGTGGTCCGGGTGCAGGTGCGTGAGCAGCACCGCGTCCAGCTCGACCGGGTCGATGTGCCGCTGCAGCGCGCCCAGCGCGCCGCTGCCGAGGTCCAGCAGCACCCGCCAGGTGCGGCCCTCGTGCTCGGTGGTGACGAGGTAGCTCGAGGCCGGCGAGGACGGGCCGGCGAAGGAGCCGGAGCAGCCGACGACGGTGAGTCTCACGCGGCCCCTCCCATGTTGCCGAAGACGTCCGCCACCTCGGGCCCGAGGAAGCGCCTGGCCAGCACGCGGAACTGCTCCGGGTCGCCGGTGGTGGTGAAGCCGTGGCTCGGCACCGGCAACGACTCCGGGCGCAGCAGCCCACGGTCGGCAAGCACACGGTAGACGTCCTTGGCCGTCTCCTCGGCGGACGAGACGAGCGTCACCCCGTCACCCATGACGTAGGAGATGGCCCCGGTCAGCAACGGGTAGTGGGTGCAGCCGAGGACGAGGGTGTCGACGTCGTCCTCGCGCAGCGGGTCGAGGTACTCGTGCGCGACCCGCAGCACCTCGGGGCCGGAGGTGTGCCCGGCCTCGACGAGCTCGACGAAGCGGGGGCACGGCCGGCTGGCGACGTGCAGGTGCGGGGCGGCGGCGAAGGCGTCGAGGTAGGCCCGGGACTGGTGGGTGCCGCGGGTGGAGATGACCCCGATCCGGTGGTTGCGGGTGGCCAGCACGGCACGGCGGACTGCCGGGCGGATGACCTCGATCACCGGCACGTCGTAGCGCTCCCGGGCGTCGTGCAGCACGGCCGCGCTGGCGGTGTTGCAGGCGATGACCAGCAGCTTCACGCCGTGCTCGACGAGCCGGTCGAGGCACTCCAGCGCGAACCGGCGGGTCTCGGCGATCGGGCGCGGGCCGTAGGGGGCGCGGGCGGTGTCGCCGAGGTAGGCGATCGACTCGTGCGGCAGCTGGTCGATGACGGACCGGGCGACGGTCAGACCTCCGAAGCCGGAGTCGAAGATGCCGATGGGTGAGTCGACCACGCCGGACACCCTAGATCGGCCGGGCCCCGGCAGCCGCACCGGAGGCCGCGTGGCGAGCGCCACGCCTCGCGCTCAGCCGGCCATCAGCGCCTGGGTGAGCGACTCCTGCAGCCAGGTGACGAAGTCGTAGACGGCCAGCACGAAGAGCGCCGGGTCGTCCTCGTCGAGCTCGTCGACCGCCTGCTCCAGCCGCTCGGCGTCCTCGTCGGTGCGCAGCCCGAGGCGCTCGCCCATGACCAGGCGCAGGTCGGTGAGCGCGACGAGCACCGCCGGCGCCTGGGCCCGGGTCAGCCGCAGCTCGTCGCCCTCGACCGCGTCCAGCGCGGCGACGGCGGCGGTGAGGTTGTCGTGCTTGCGGCGCCGCAGCCCCTGCTCGGTGAACCGGCGGAACTCGGCGGCCTCCTGCTCGTCCTCCCGGTTGCCGGCCGGGAAGAGCCGGTCCAGGGCGGGGTCGCGGTCGGCGTCCAGGCCGAAGCCGCGACCGGGCAGGGCGTCCTCGGCGGTCTCCGGGGCGGCGGTGGAGAGCTCGCCGAGGCCGGCGACGATGGCCTCGAAGGGGTCGTCCGAGCCGGCACCCTCCGGGCGCTCGGCGGGCTGGACGAGGCCGCGTACCTGCTCGAGCAGGCCGCGCAGCACGGCCCGCTCCTGCTCGTCGAGCAGGGCGACGAGCAGGTCGCCGTCGGGCTGGAAGGCGCGGGCCATCAGCTGTCCTTCTGGTAGGTCGCCCACAGGCCGTAGCCCTGCAGCGCCTCGGTGTCGGACTCCATCTGCTCCTTGGGCCCGGTGGAGACGACCGCCCGCCCCTTGTGGTGGACGTCCATCATGAGCCGCTCGGCGTGCTCCGTGGGGTAGCCGAAGTGGGTCTGGAAGACCCAGGTCACGTAGGACATGAGGTTCACCGGGTCGTTCCAGACGAGGGTGATCCACGGGACGTCGAGATCCTCCGTGGCCGAGATCTCCTCGGTGGTCTGCTCGGCGGGCGCGATGGACACGGCCCCCACCCTAGAGTGGCCCGGGTGAGCGACGGACCCGGAGCACCCCACGGCCGGTCGAGCAGCAGCGCGCTGCACACCGACCACTACGAGCTGACCATGCTGCAGGCGGCGCTGCGCTCCGGCACGGCCTCGCGGCGGTGCGTCTTCGAGACCTTCGCCCGGCGGCTGCCGGCCGGGCGGCGCTACGGCGTGGTCGCCGGCACCGGGCGGCTGCTGGAGGCCATCGAGCGGTTCCGCTTCGGCGACGCCGAGATCGCCGACCTGCGCGAGCGCGGTGTCGTCGACGAGGACACCCTGGACTTCCTCGCCGGCTACCGCTTCGACGGGGACATCTGGGGCTACGCCGAGGGCGAGACGTACTTCCCCTACTCCCCTGTGCTCGTCGTGGAGTCCGACTTCGCCCACGGGGTGATCCTCGAGACGCTGATCCTCTCGATCCTCAACCACGACTCCGCGGTCGCCTCAGCGGCCTCCCGGATGACCGGGGCCGCCGGCACCCGGCCGTGCATCGAGATGGGCTCGCGGCGCACCCACGACGAGGCCGCGGTGGCCGCGGCCCGGGCGGCCTACGTGGCCGGCTTCGCCACCACCTCCAACCTCGAGGCCGGGCGCCGGCACGGGGTGCCCACCAGCGGCACCTCGGCGCACGCCTTCACCCTGCTGCACGACTCGGAGCGGGAGGCCTTCGCCGCCCAGGTGGCCGCCTTCGGACCGGGGACCACGCTGCTGGTGGACACCTACGACGTCACCCAGGGGGTGCAGACCGCGGTCGAGGTGGCCGGCACCGGGCTGGGCGGGGTCCGCCTGGACTCCGGGGACCTCGTCGTGCAGGCCCGGGAGGTGCGCGAGCAGCTGGACGGTCTCGGCGCCACGGACACCCGGATCGTCGTCACCTCCGACCTGGACGAGCACGCCATCGCCGCGCTGGCCGCGGCGCCGGTCGACGGCTACGGGGTCGGCACCCGGGTGGTCACCGGCTCGGGGCACCCGACGGCCTCGATGGTCTACAAGCTCGTCGCCCGCGAGGACGCGCAGGGTCGGATGATGGGCGTCGCCAAGAAGAGCCAGGACAAGCAGTCCGTCGGCGGGCGCAAGTACGCGCTGAGGCGGCGCAACCTCAACGGGATCGCCGAGGCCGAGGTGCTCGGCATCGGTGAGCCGCCGCAGGGGGACGACGACGACCGGGACATGCTCGTGCCGCTGGTGCGCGAGGGGGTCGTCCTCACCGGCGAGCACGCCACCCTGGACGGGGCACGGGCCCGGCACGAGGCCTCTGTGGCCGAGCTGCCGCGCAGCGCCCACCAGCTGAGCCAGGGCGAGCCGGCGATCGAGACGACCTTCCTCACCGACACCCCCTGACCTCATCGTCGCCCTTGAGCGCTGAGGACGGGTGTCGCCGGGCGGGGCACGGCGCTACGGTCGGGGCATGAGCCGCGCGCTGGTCCTCGTCGACATCCAGAACGACTTCTGCGAAGGGGGCTCGATGGGCGTCGACGGCGGCGCCGAGGTCGCCCGCCGCGCGGCCGAGCTCGTGCAGGGCGACGCGGCCGGCGAGCGCCGCTACGCCGCGGTGGTCGCCACCGCGGACTGGCACATCGACCCCGGGAGCCACTGGGCGGCGCCCAGCGACGAGCCCGACTTCGCCACCTCCTGGCCGGTGCACTGCAAGGTGGGCACCCTCGGCAGCGACTTCCACGGCAACCTCTCCCCGGCGATGCCGCTGATCGACGCGATCTTCCGCAAGGGCGAGTACGAGGCGGCCTACAGCGGCTTCGAGGGCCGCACCGAGGACGGTGAGGGGCTGGCGACCTGGCTGCGAGCGAAGGGGGTCGACAGCCTCGACGTGTGCGGGATCGCCACCGACTACTGCGTGCGGGCCACGGTGCTCGACGGGGTGCGCGAGGGCTTCGCGGTGACCGTCCTCGACGAGCTCGTCGCCGGGGTGGCCCCTGGCAGCACCGAGACGGCGTGGGCGGAGATGGCCGAGGCGGGCGCGCAGCGGGCCTGAGGCCGGCAGCGGTCTGTCTGGCTCAACCAGCGGTCCCACGGACTCAACGGCGGGTCTGCACGACCACCGTGCCGGCGATCTTGTCGTGCCAGGCCTGCCGCTTGGCGTCGCGCAGCGGCCAGATGAGGTCGAGCACGTAGACCGGCAGGGCGATCCAGCTGATGAGCGGCAGCGCCACCGCCAGCGGCAGCAGGGTGCGCATGAAGCCGGCCCCGACCCCGGGTGGTCCCGGGGTGTCGACCTTGCGGACACGCAGGCCGACGGCCAGCTTGCCGACGCCGCCGCCCTTCAGCCCGACCATGAGCGAGTGGTAGAGGGCGAAGATCACCAGCGAGATGCCGAGGTAGGCGACGTACCAGCCCCAGTCGTAGAAGCCCATGACCTCCTCGACGGTCAGCCCCTCGAGCGCCTGCGGGTCGTTGTTCGTCGCCGCCTCGAGGACGAAGTCGATGTAGTCACGCATCGCCAGGAAGAGCGCCCACCCGCCGAGCAGCAGGTTGAGCAGCCCGACGACCAACCCGTCGAGCAGGTAGGCCGCGATCCGCAGGCCATAGC
Source organism: Janibacter alkaliphilus (assembly GCF_013408565.1). Classification (NCBI taxonomy): domain Bacteria; kingdom Bacillati; phylum Actinomycetota; class Actinomycetes; order Micrococcales; family Intrasporangiaceae; genus Janibacter; species Janibacter alkaliphilus. Next base: position 3,293,557 of record NZ_JACBZX010000001.1, read on the forward strand.
TGGCCAGCGGCTGCCCGTCCGCGGTGGTCGCCTCGGTGCCGCCTGCCTGAGCGGGCGCGTGCGGCTGCTGGCCGGGCACGTAGTACTGCAGCGGGCCACCCTGCCCCGGATGTCCCGGCTGACCGGGCGCGCTGCCCGGAAGACCCGGCGAGCCGGCCTGCCCCGACGTCGACCCCGCCTGCGGCGGCTGGCCGTGGCCCGGCTGCCCCTGGGCGCCGGTCGGTCGCCCGTAGACGTCCGTGCCGCCCGCGGGTGCGCTCGGCGCGGCCGGCTGCTCCGGGGCGCGGCGCTCCACCCGCTTCGGCACCCGGCGCTCGCTCCAGACGATGCCGTCGAAGTAGCGCAGCTGCTCGGGGTCGTCGGGGTCGTCGTACCAGCCGGGGGCGGTGGGGCTCTGCATGCGCTCAGGATGTCAAAGCCCGGGCCCGGTCGCCCGAGGGGCCGCCCGGTGGGTCAGCCGACGGGACGTTCGAAGGTGACCAGCACCCCTTCGGTGCCGCCCGGACCGATCCGACCCTTGACCTCGACGGACGTCACGGCCTTGAGCTGCCACCCCGCCTTCGCGTGCTCGTTGAGCACGTCCTCGAGCTTGCCGGCGGACATCTTGCCGCCGATGAGCCCCTCGCGGATCTGGACGACCTTGTACTCGTATCGCATGCCTGCACCGTAGGCCGCGCACGCGACCCTGGCTATCTACTACGGTGTGTAGCAGTCAGGTCCCGGGGACGGACCCGGCCGCCCCCACCGAGAGGACACCGGCGTGAGCACGCAGGAGACCGGCGCGAGACGTTCGCTGCTGTGGAAGCTGGGCCTCATGGTCCTCGTGGCCGTGGTGATCGCCGTGGTCCCGGCCCCCGACGGGGTCGAGCCGCGCGGCATGCCGATGCTCGGCATCTTCGTGGCGACCATCCTCGGGCTCATCCTGCAGCCGCTGCCGACCCCGTCGATCTCGCTGATCGGCCTGGCGGCCGCGATGATCACCGGGACGATGAGCGTCGAGGACGGCGAGGCGCTCAGCGGCTTCTCCTCCGCGACGGTGCTGCTCATCGTCGCCGCCTTCTTCATCGCCGACGGCTTCCTGCTCACCGGCCTGGGCCGTCGGGTGGCGCTGCACTTCGTCTCGCGGGTGGGCCGCTCGCCGCTGGGCATCGCCTACGGGATGGCCGCCACCGACCTCGTGCTCGCCCCGGCGACGCCGTCGAACACCGCCCGCGCCGGCGGGGTGATCTACCCGATCATCCGCTCGATCGCCGAGGTGCAGGGCTCGACCCCGGAGACCGACGAGTCCCGCCGGCGGCTGGGCTCCTACCTGACCTTCACCGCGGCCCACGTCAACGTCATCACCAGCGCGATGTTTGTCACCGCGATGGCCGGCAACCCGGTGGCCCAGGACGCGGCCGCGGAGATGGGCATCGACATCTCCTGGGGCGACTGGGCGCTCGCGGCGATCGTGCCGGGGCTGCTCAGCCTGCTCGCGGTGCCGTGGGTGATGAGCCGGCTCTACGGCCCGAGCGTCACCGAGACCCGGGAGGCGCCGCAGATGGCCCGCGACGAGCTCGCCTCGATGGGCCGGATGTCCCGCGGCGAGATCGTCATGGCCGCGACCTTCGTGCTGCTGCTGCTCATGTGGGTGCTCGGCGAGACCCTCGGGATCAACGCCACCGCGGCCGCCTTCGTCGGTATCGCGGTGCTGCTGCTGACCGGGGTGCTCACCTGGCAGGACATGGCCCGCAACGCCTCGGCGTGGAACACCCTGATCTTCTTCGCGGTGCTCGTCGGGATGGCCGGCCACCTCAACGACCTCGGGGTCATCGGCTGGATCGGCGACGGGGTGTCCTCGCTGGTCGGCGGCATGCCGTGGCTGCTCGCCTTCGCGATCCTCACGCTCGTCTACTTCTACGTGCACTACCTCTTCGCCTCGAACACCGCGCAGATCGTCGCGATGTACGCCGTCTTCCTCGCCGCCGCGGTCGCCGCCGGCGCGCCACCGATGTTCGCCGCGCTGGTGCTCGGCTTCATCGGCAACCTCTTCGGGGCGCTGTCGCACTACGCCTCCGGCCCGTCGGCGGTCATCTACGGCTCGGGCTACGTCAAGGTCGACGAGTGGTTCAAGGTGGCGTTGGTGATGTCGGTGGTCATCATCGCGATCTGGACGACCACCGGCGGCGCCTGGATGGCGCTGCTGGGGATGTGGGAGGGCGCCGGCGGCTGAGCCTGCGGCCGGCCGGGGCGTCCGGCTGGGCTGTCCGGCTCAGCCGGGCAGGGCGTTGGCCTCCACCCACAGACGAAGGTCGGCCAGCGGCACCGCGGCACCACGCCCGAGGTCGGTCAGCTCGTACTCCACCCGCGGCGGCACCTCCGGGTAGGGGGTGCGGGTCAGCAGGCCCTGCTCCTCGAGGCGACGCAGGGTCTGCGAGAGCACCTTGGGACTGACCCCCTCGAGCCGGGCGCGCAGCTGCCCGAACCGGCGCGGACCGTCCTCGAGGGCGCCGATCGCCAGCGCGCTCCACTTGTTGGCGAGCAGGTCCAGCAGGTCCCGGCAGGGGCACATGGCGGCATAGACGTCCCGGGTGGCGCAGGTATCGGCGGAGCTCACCCTGCAACAGTACCCGTGGGGTACCAGGTGGCCTTGACGGTAACCACGACCCGGCAGGAACCATCAGGGGCATGACCACCACGCCAGCCATCGGCTACCGCGAGAACCTCCCGATCAGCGACCCGGCCGCCCTCGTCGACACCGACGTCAAGGTCCCCGACCCCGACGATCACGACCTGCTGGTCGAGGTGCAGGCCGTCTCCGTCAACCCCGTCGACGTCAAGCTGCGAGCCGGCGCCCCCACGTCCGAGCTGCGCACCCTGGGCTTCGATGCCGCCGGCACCGTGGTCGCCACCGGGCCGGCGGTGACCCTCTTCCGGCCCGGGGACGAGGTGTACTACGCCGGCAGCATCGCCCGCCCGGGCAGCAACCAGCGCCTGCACCTCGTCGACGAGCGGATCACCGGCCGCAAGCCGGCCACGCTCTCCTTCGCCGATGCCGCCTCGCTGCCCCTGGTGTCCCTCACGGCGTGGGAGTGCCTCCTCGACCGGCTGGCGCTGACGCCCGGCTCCTCCGGCTCCGTGCTCGTCGTCGGCGCCACCGGCGGCGTCGGCGCGCTCGTGCTGCAGCTCGCCGAGGCGCTGCTCCCCGGCGTCACGGTGGTCGCCACGGCCTCCTCGCCCGAGCGGGCCGCCTGGGCCCGCGAGCTGGGCGCGGAGCACACGGTCGACCACCGGGGCGACCTCGCCACCCAGGTCCTCGACCTCGTCCCGGACGGCGTCGACCGGGTGGTGACCGCCCACTCCGAGGGCCAGATCCCGGTCTACGCCGAGATCGTGCGGCCCTTCGGCCAGATCGTCGCGATCGACGACGGCGAGCGGGACGTCTCACCCCTGAAGGCGAAGAGCATCGCCTGGCACTGGGAGCTGATGTTCACCCGGGCGCTGCACCAGACCGATGACCTGCGTGCCCAGCACGACATCCTCGACGAGGTCGCCAGCCTGGTCGAGGCCGGGCGCGTGCGACCGACCGTCTCCCGGCGGCTGGGGCCGATCTCCGCCGCGACCCTGCGCGAGGCGCACGAGCTCGTCGAGACGGGTCGCACCCTCGGCAAGGTGGTGGTGCACGGCTGGCCGTGACGAGACCCGCGACTCAGGGGCGCGGGCCATGGCGACGCCGTCGTCTCCCGCCCCGGTCGGCTCAGCGGCGACCGACGAACCAGCGCCGGATCCGCTCGATCCGCTCGGTGACCTGCTCGCTGCTCGCCTGGGCGAGCTCGGGGCCGCCGCAGGCGCGGCGCAGGTCCATGTGCACGTTGGCGTGCGGGGCACCGGTCTTGCTGGCGTAGGCCGAGACGAGCTTGTTGAGCTCCTTGCGCTGCGCCGCCAGGGCCCGGTGCGCCGAGACCGGCTGCTCGGCCGGGCGCTGCCGCGAGGTGCGCCGGGACTGCTTGCTCTGGTGCTCGGTGAGCAGCGCGCTGACCTGGTCCGGCTCGAGCAGCCCGGGCAGCCCGAGGTAGTCGCCCTCGTCGTCGCTGCCGGTCTCGGCGTGCAGCCCGAACTGCTGCTTGTCGTAGAGGACGTGGTCGAAGTGGGCGTCGGACTCCAGCGCCTCGAAGCTGCCCTCGAGGTCATCGCTGGCGCTCTCGCTGCGGTTCGCCGCGGCGAGCATCCCCTCCTCCTCGGACCACAGCGGCGCCTCGTCCTCGGCCGCCTCGGGACGGTCCAGGGCGTGGTCGCGCTGCTCCTCCATGTTGCCAGCGTGCGCCAGCACCACCGGCACGCTGGGCAGGAAGACCGAGGCGGTCTCGCCGCGGCGCCGGGCCCGCACGAAGCGGCCGACCGCCTGGGCGAAGAAGAGCGGGGTCGAGGTGGAGGTGGCGTAGACCCCGACGCACAGCCGCGGCACGTCGACCCCTTCGGAGACCATCCGGACCGCGACGAGCCAGCGCGAGGTGCCGGCGGCGAACTGCTCGATCCGCTCCGAGGCGCCGCCGTCGTCGGAGAGCACGACGGTCGGCTTCTCCCCGGTGATCTCGGTGAGCACGCGGGCGTAGGCGCGGGCATGGGTCTGGTTGCTGGCGATGACCATCGCACCGGCGTCCTCGACGTGCCGCCGCACCTCGGTCAGCCGCTTGTCCGCGGCGGCGAGGACCGACGGGACCCACTCCCCCTTCGGGTCCAGCGCGGTGCGCCACGCCTGGGCGGTGATGTCCTTGGTCATCGGCTCGCCGAGCCGGGCGGCGACCTCGTCCCCGGCCCGGGTGCGCCAGCGCATCGCGCCGCCGTAGGCCATGAAGAGCACCGGCCGGACGACCCCGTCGCGCAGCGCCTCGGCGTACCCGTAGGTGTAGTCGCTGGCGCTGCGCAGGATCCCGTCGTCGCCGTACTCGTAGCCGACGAAGGGGATCGGGTTGGTGTCCGAGCGGAAGGGGGTCCCGGTGAGCGCGAGGCGGCGGACCGCCGGCTCGAAGGCCTGGCGGATGGCGTCGCCCCAGGACTTGTTGTCGCCGCCGTGGTGGATCTCGTCGAGGATGACCAGGGTGCGCTCGGCCCGGGTGCGGCTCTCGTGCACCGCCGGCCGCGAGGCGACCTGGGCGTAGGTGACCGCCACCCCGTCGTAGTCGCGGGAGGTGACCGCGGTGGTGTTGGAGAAGCGCGGGTCGAGGTGGATGCCGACCCGACCGGCCGCGTCGGCCCACTGGGTCTTGAGGTGCTCGGTCGGGGCGACCACGGTCACGCCGGTGATCTCCCCCTTCGACAGCAGCTCGGCGGCGACCCGCAGGGCGAAGGTGGTCTTGCCGGCGCCCGGGGTGGCGACCGCGAGGAAGTCGCGCCGGTCCTCGCCGAGGTAGCGCTCCAGGGCCTCGGCCTGCCAGGCGCGCAGCGCCCCGGCGGTACCCCAGGCGGCCCGCCGGGGGAAGGCGGGCGAGAGGTGCGAGGCGGCGGACTGGCTCATGTCGGCGTCCACGATAAGCGCTGGCACCGACCACCTTCGAGTCCGACCCCGCCCGGTGGCCGACAGTCCTAGGACTGTCGCCGCCGACCGCGCGCGCGGCCGGTCCGTGAGGACAGTCCTAGGACGGTCCGGACCGGCTACGCGGCCCGACCTGCGTCGCGGGCGAGGATCCCGGGGCGCCGCAGGAAGAGCAGCAGCACGGCGATGCTCACCGCGTCGAAGGTGAGCGCCACCGGGCTGACGTCCTCGCGCACCTGTGGCCTGGCGAGGGTCAGCCCGAGGAAGACCCCCTTGGCGAGGACGGCCGCCAGGACGACCGGGCGTCGGACGTCCGGCCGCACCGCCGCCCAGACCAGCGCCCCGCCGAGGACGAGCTGCAGCGCACCGCGGTGCTGCAGCAGCGTCGTCGTCACGGCGTCCGGGTCCACGACGCCGTAGGAGGCCAGCTGGTCCGGGGCGACCAGGGCGAGAGCCGGGGTCGCGGTGAGCAGGCCGATGAGGGCCAGCGCCCCGGTGGTCAGCGGGCTGTCGGCCGGACGGGACGTGGCGAAGGGGGCCATGCGTCGATTATGAGTAGTACGCTACGCATAGTTAACAACGTGTTGTGTGCTGTCTATCCTGGGTCCGTCAACCGCCACGTCCCCGCCCGTCCGCATCACCAGGAGGTACCGACCTGTGCGCATGGCCGAGCTGAGCGACCGTTCCGGGGTGGCCGCCCCGACGATCCGCTACTACATCCGCGAGGGGCTGGTGCCGGCCGGCGAGGCAACCGCCCGGAACCAGGCCGTCTACGACGAGGGGCACGTCGGCGCCCTTCGCCTGGCCCGGGCGCTGGTGGAGCTCGGCGGGCTGTCCATCGTCCAGGCGCGCACGGTGATCGACCACCTCGCCGCCCCGGACGCCGACCGGGTCACCGGCCTGGGGAAGGTGCAGTACGCGCTCACCCCCTCCCCCGGCACTGCCCCCGAGGCCGCTCGCGAGCGGGTCGGCGAGCTGCTCGCGCGGCTCGGCTGGCAGGTACGCCCGGACAACCCGGCGGCGACGTCGCTGGCCCAGGCCATCGGCGACCTCGGGGAGATCGGCGTCGTCGTGGATGACGAGCTGCTGGAGGCCTACGCCGCAGCGGCCAGGACGGCGGCCGAGGCGGACGTGGCCCGGCTCGCGGGGCGGGAGGCCGGGAGCGCCGCGGTGTCGGTGGTGGCCCTGGACGTGCTCGGCGACCGCGCCATCTCCGCGCTGCGGCGCCTGGCCCAGGAGGACCGGCTCACCCACGCTTCTGACGACTGAGACCCCGCGGCAGGAACGTCGACAGTCCTAGGACTGTCGTCCTGGACCGCGCGCGCGGGCGGTCCACGGGGACAGTCCTAGGACTGTCCGGCGGAGCTCAGGGGCCGGCCGGTTGTCAGTGAGCTGATGTGGTCGCCTCGATCCGACGCGAGCCGACCAGATGCGCTCACTTGCGCCCGGCAGCTCAGATGGCCCAGCCGTCAGACCACCCCGAGGACGACGGGGTCAGTCCTCGCCGTCCTGCGGGTCGCGCAGGCCGTCGTAGATCTCCTTGCAGATCGGGCAGACCGGGAACTTCTCCGGGTCACGGCCCGGTACCCAGGTCTTGCCGCAGAGCGCCTTGACCGGCTCGCCGGAGAGCGCCGACTCGAGGATCTTCTCCTTGCGCACGTAGTGCGAGAAGCGCTCCCGGTCGCCGGGCTCGACCTCCTGGGTCTCCGGCTCGGTCCGCTCCAGAAGGGCGGTGGAGGTGCCCGGCTCGCCCGGCTCCGGGTCGAGGCCAGGGGTGCTCGGCGACAGCGGCTCGGTCATGGCGCCACGGTACGCCCGAGCGTCGACGAAGGGCGACCTCACCTACCCTTCGCTCATGGCCCTGCGTCACGCGATCCTCGCCTCCCTGCTCGACGGGGACGCCTCCGGCTACGACCTGGCCAAGCGTTTCGACGTCTCCGTCGCCAACTACTGGACGGCCACCCCGCAGCAGCTCTACCGGGAGCTGGACGCGATGGCCGGCGACGGTCTGGTCGCCGCCGAGGTGGTGCCGCAGCAGGGCAAGCCGGACAAGCGGGTCTTCTCGCTCACCGGCGCGGGGCGCGAGGCGCTGGCCGCCTTCGTCGCCTCGACGCCGCGGGCGAGCGCGATCCGGGACGAGCTCCTCGTGCAGGTGGAGGCGGTCGACGCCGGCGACCCGACGGGGCTCGTGCAGACCCTGGAGCAGCGGATGGAGCAGTCGCAGACCAAGCTGGACCGCTACCTGCGCCGCCGCGAGCGGATGCTGGCCGGGCGCACCGAGGAGCAGCTGCTCACCGGTGAGGGTCGGGTCGGTCCGTACCTTACGCTGGAGCGCGGCATCGCCTTCGAGCGGGACAACCTGGCGTGGATGGACCGAGCCCTGACCGCCCTGCGCCCCCGCGCCGGGCGCTCGTGACCTAGCCCGACCGCCGTCATTTGCCCGGGCAGCTGCGCAGGGGGCGCAATCTGCCTGGGCAGTTGCGCAGGAGGGCGCAATGTGCCCGGGCAGCTGCGCAGAGGGGCGCAATTTACCCGGGCAGTTGCGCAGAGGGGCGCAATTTACCCGGGCAGCTGCGGAAGCGGTGGACAGGGGCGGGCGGTGCGGGCTAGTTTATAGTCAACAAAGTTACTAGTAACCGTGTTGACCATGCCCGGCTCCCCCGCGGCACCCGACGACGTGAGGCCACCGATGTCCGCACCTGCCTACCCGCACCTGCTCTCCCCGCTGGAGCTGCCCGGCGGGGTGACCCTGCCCAACCGCGTCCTCATGGGGTCGATGCACGTCGGGCTTGAGGAGGCCCCGCAGGGCTTCGAGCGGATGGCCGCCTTCTACGCCGAGCGCGCCCGCGGCGGCGTCGGGCTCATCGTCACCGGCGGCATCGCCCCCAACCCCGAGGGTCGACCGGCCCCGGGCGGGGCGATGCTCGTCGACGAGGACGGGGTGGCCGAGCACCGCCTCATCACCGACGCGGTCCACGCCGAGGGCGGACGGATCGCCATGCAGATCCTGCACTTCGGCCGCTACGGCCACCACGAGGACCTCGTCGCCCCCTCCCCGCTGCAGGCCCCGATCTCTGCGCACGTGCCGCACGAGCTCACCAGCGAGCAGGTCGAGGCGACCATCGCCGACTTCGTCCGCTGCGCCCGCCTGGCCCAGCAGGCCGGCTACGACGGCGTCGAGATCATGGGCTCCGAGGGCTACCTCATCAACGAGTTCGTCGCCCCGGCCACCAACCACCGCACCGACGCCTGGGGCGGCTCCTTCGAGGCGCGCAGCCGCTTCCCCGTCGAGATCGTCCGGCAGGTCCGCGAGGCCGTCGGCGAGGACTTCATCGTCGTCTACCGGCTCTCCATGCTCGACCTCGTGCCGGACGGCTCCACCGAGGACGAGGTCGTCGCGCTGGCCCACCTCGTCGAGCAGGCCGGGGCGAGCATCATCAACACCGGCATCGGCTGGCACGAGGCCCGCATCCCGACGATCGCCACCTCGGTCCCCCGCGGCGCCTACACCTGGGTGACCCAGCGCCTCATGGGACAGGTCTCGGTACCCCTGGTCGCGGTCAACCGGATCAACACCCCCGAGCTCGCCGAGGAGGTGCTCGCCACCGGGGCCGCGGACATGGTCTCGCTGGCCCGCCCCTTCCTCGCCGACCCGGCGTTCGTGCGCAAGGCCGCCGACGGCCGGCCCGACCTCATCAACACGTGCATCGGCTGCAACCAGGCCTGCCTGGACCACACCTTCTCGCTGAAGATCACCTCCTGCCTGGTCAACCCGCGCGCCTGCCACGAGACCGAGATCCCGCTCGAGCCGACCACCCGCACCAAGCGGATCGCCGTCGTCGGCGCCGGACCGGCCGGCCTGGCCACCGCGGTCACCGCTGCCGAGCGCGGCCACGAGGTCACCCTCTTCGACGCCGCCGACGACATCGGTGGCCAGCTCAACGTCGCCGTCCAGGTGCCTGGCAAGTCCGAGTTCCACGAGACCATGCGCTACTTCCGCACCCGCCTGGCCGAGGAAGGGGTGAGCGTCAAGCTCGGCGCCCCGGTCACCGCGGACGACCTGACCGACGCCGGCTACGACGAGGTGGTCGTGGCCACCGGGGTCCAGCCGCGGGTGCCGGAGATCGACGGCGTGGACGAGGCGAAGGTCGTCGGCTACCTCGACGTGCTCCGCGACAAGGTCGAGGTCGGCCGGCGGGTGGCCGTGCTCGGCGCCGGCGGCATCGGCTTCGACGTCGCCGAGTACCTCACCGCGCCGGCCACCGACGCCTCCCGGGACGTCGCCGCCTTCGCCGACGCCTGGGGCATCGACCGTGACTACCGCGACCGCGGCGGGCTCACCACGGCCGACCCGCAGAGCTCCGGGCGCGAGGTCACGCTGCTGCAGCGCAAGGAGACGAAGGTGGGCGCCGGGCTCGGCAAGACCACCGGCTGGATCCACCGCACCGAGCTGCGCCACCGCGGGGTCCGGATGGTGCCCGGGGTGAGCTACCGACGGATCGACGAGGACGGGCTGCACATCACCCTCGACGGCGACGACCAGCTGCTCGAGGTGGACACCGTCGTGCTGTGCACCGGCCAGGAGAGCGAGCGCAGCCTGCACGACGAGCTGCAGGCGCGCGGGGTCAGCAGCCATCTCATCGGCGGCGCCGACGTGGCCGCCGAGCTGGACGCAAAGCGCGCCATCGACCAGGGCACCCGCCTGGCCGCCGGTCTCTGAGACCGGCGACCGCCGGAGACCCGTCCGAGCACCGTCACCCCCCCTTCACCACGACACGAGCACCACGACTGAGCACCACGACACCAGGAGCACGAGCATGCTGGCTTTCCGCGAGGTCATCGAGGCCCACGACCCCACCCGCATCGCCGACACCCTGGCCGAGGGCGTCGTCTTCACCAGCCCGGTGGGCTTCCGCCCGTACCCGGGCAAGGCGCTGACCACGGCCATCCTGCAGAACGTCATGGAGGTCTTCGACGACTTCCGCTACATCCGCGAGATCGGCGCCGACGGCGACGCCGACCGCAGCCTGGTCTTCGAGGCGAGCATCCACGGCAAGCAGCTCACCGGGTGCGACTTCCTGCACCTCGACGAGGACGGTAAGATCGACGACTTCATGGTCATGGTCCGGCCGCTGAGCGCCGCGAAGGCCCTGGCCGAGGAGATGTCCGCCCGCTTCCCGCGGATCCAGGAGCAGGCGAGCGCCCGGTGATCGGGATGAGCGGGAGCGCCGCCACCCGCTACGTCGCCCTGGGCGACAGCATCACCGAAGGGGTCGGCGACGACCCGCACGCCGACGGGACGCCGCGGGGCTGGGCCGACCGGCTGGCCGAGCTCATGGCCGCCCACGGACCGGTCGGCTACGCCAACCTCGCCGTCCGCGGTCGGCGGACCCGCGAGGTGGTCGAGACCCAGCTGGAGACGGCGGCCGCGGCTGCCCCGACGATCGCGACGGTCAGTGCCGGGGTCAACGACCTGCTGTGCCCGCGCCTCGACCTCGACGCGCTGGCTGCCGATCTCGCGCTCATCGCGGCCCGGCTCACCGGAGTCGGCGCCCAGGTGCTCTTCGTGCCCCTGCCCGCGGTCGAGCGGGTCACCCCGCTGGGTCACCTGCTGCGCCCCCGACGGGAGGCTCTCAACACGATCCTGGCCGACCTGGCGCAGCGCGACGGCGTCGTCGCGCTGCCGCCCACGGAGGGAACGATCTTCGAGCAGAAGGTGGCCTGGTCGCCGGACAAGCTGCACCTGTCCGCGGTCGGTCACGAGGCGCTGGCCCGCGAGGCCGCCGAGGCGCTGGGACTCGTCGTGGATCCGTGGATCGAGCTGACCCCCGCGCCGTCCGGGCCCGCCGGTCTGCGCGCCGAGGCCCGCTGGGTCGTCCGGGAGGCCGGACCCTGGGTCGGTCGCCGGCTCACCGGTCGCTCCTCCGGCGACGGGCGCTCGGCCAAGCGCCCGGAGCTGACGCCGGTCAGTTGAGCGCCGGGTCCTCCGGGTAGGTCGAGACCCACGCCAGCGACCCGGTCTGCCGGCGCAGCACCCGCCGCCACAGCGTCTCCGGGTGCTCGTCGAAGACGTCCCCGACCTCGGCCTCGACGACGAACCAGCCGTTGCGGGCGCGCTCGTCGTCCAGCTGCTCGGATGACCAGCCGGAGTAGCCGGCGAAGATCCGCAGCGCGCTGATCTCGGGCCAGACGAGGTCCTGGGGGGCGTCCAGGTCGACGAGGCCGATCGCCCCGAAGAGCCGCTTGATCCCCAGCGGCGGGTCGCCGTCCCCGGGGCAGCCGACGAGCCCGACCGCGGAGTCGAGCTGCACCGGGCCACCCTGGAAGACCCGCTGCGGCGCGGTGGCGCCGGACTGCCACCCGGGCAGCACGTCGTCCACCTCGGCGTCGACCGGCTTGTTGAGGATGACCCCTTCGGCGGTGCGCTCGTCGTGCTGCAGCACGAGGACGACGCTCCGCTCGAAGAGACCGTCGGACAGGTCCGGGGTGGCGACGAGGAGCTGACCCGCGAGCGAGTTCTCCATAGGAGGACTCTAGGCCGAGCGGTCCCGGTCTCGCGGCCCCCCGTCGCGCGAACCACCGTCGCGGCGGCCGCCGCCGTCACGACGACCACCACCGCGACGCTCGTCGTCGCGACGCCCGCCGCCGCGGCGCTCACCGCCCCGGTGGCCGCCACGGCGCTCGTCCGGGCCGCGACGCCCGCGCTGGGGTGCGCCCTTCGGCCCGCGGGTGCCGCCGTGGCGCCGGCCCCGGGCCGGCTCGACCATCGCCCGGAAGTCGGACTCGGAGATCGCCTCGCCGGAGGGCTCGGTGGCGCCGGTGGCCGCGATGACGTCGTCGCCGGGGGCCGCCTTTGTCGGACGCTCCTCCAGCCCTGCCGCCTCGGCCATCCGGGTGGCCTCCCGCTTCTGGTGCGGCAGCACCAGGGTGACCACCGCGCCCTGCTCCCCCGCGCGAGCGGTGCGACCGGCCCGGTGCAGGTAGTCCTTGTGGTCGGCCGGCGGGTCGGCCTGGAGGACGAGCGAGACGTCGTCGACGTGGATGCCGCGGGCGGCGACGTCGGTCGCCACGAGCACCGGGATGGTGCCGCTGCGGAAGGCGCCGATGACCTTGTTGCGCACGGACTGGGTGAGGCCGCCGTGCAGCGCCGCCGCGGCCACCCCGGCCTCGCGCAGCTCCCGGGCGACCCGGTCGGCGCCGAGCTTGGTGCGCACGAAGACGACCGTGCGGCCGGGTCGTGACGCGATCTGGGCGGTGAGCTTCTTCTTGTGCTGCGGGTCGATGACCAGCAGGTGGTGGCTCATCGTGTCGACGCTGGCCGCGGCCTCGTCGGTGGAGTGGGTGACCGGGTCGGTGAGGTAGGTCTCGACGAGGTCGCCGACGCCCTGGTCCAGGGTCGCCGAGAAGAGCAGCCGCTGGCCCTCGCCGCAGGCGTCCAGCGCGCGGGTGACGTCGGGCAGGAAGCCCATGTCGGCCATGTGGTCGGCCTCGTCGAGGACGGCCACCTCGACGTCCTCGAGGGTCAGCGCCTCGCGGTCGAGCAGGTCGATGAGGCGCCCCGGGGTGGCGATGAGCAGGTCGACGCCCTTGTCCAGGGCGGCGGTCTGCCCGGTGTAGCTCAGGCCCCCGGCGACGAGCTTGTGCCGCAGGCCGAGGACATGCACCAGCGGCTCGAGGGAGTCGCTGACCTGCATCGCGAGCTCGCGGGTGGGCACGAGCACCAGGGCGCGCGGGCGCCGGCTGCGGGCCCGTCCGCCAGCGAGGCGGGAGAGGACCGGCAGGCCGAAGGCGAGGGTCTTGCCGGAGCCGGTCCGGCCCCGGCCGAGAACGTCGCGGCCGGCCAGGGCGTCCGGGATCGCCGCGCCCTGGATGGCGAAGGGGGTGGTGATCCCGTCGCGGGCGAGGCGCTCGACGAGGATGTCCGGCAGGCCGAGCGCGGCGAAGCCGTTGTCCTCGGCGATCTCGACCGGTCCGGTCAGGGAGCTGCGGGAGGCGCTGACCCAGGTGTCCGCCTCGCGGCGCGCGGCCTCGGCGTCCTGGATCGTCGGGCGCTCGGGGGCGGTGCGGCGCGGACGGTCGTCACGGCGGGGACGGTCGTCACGGCGCCACTCGTCCCGACGGGGCCGGTCATCCCGACGGGGACGGTCGTCGCGGTAGGGCTGGTCGTCACGGCGCGGCCGGTCGTCACGACGGGGTCGGTCGCCCTTCGGGCCCTCGCTGCGGGCGGGACGGTCGTCGCGGCGCGGCCGGTCCTCCCGACGCCACTCCTTCCGACGGGGTCGGTCGTCGCGGCGCGGCCGCTCGTCCCGTCGCGAGTCCTGACGGTGCGGCCGGTCGTCACGCCGGGGCTTCTCGGCGCGCGAACCACGCTCTCCCCCGGAGGACTCCGGCCGACGGCCGCGGTGGCCGGAGCCGCCCGGACCCTTCTTCGCCTGGGCCTTCTTGGCGGCGCTCCAGCGCGCCTTCTTGCCGTCCTTCTTCTTCGGCTGCTTGGGCACGGTGGCCCCTCTCGTGGTGCTCGGTAGACACGTCTCCGGGGCGCCACGGAGGCAAGGATTGCGGGACGAGTCTCAGGTGCGCGGGGCACCCGGTGGGCCGGTCAGTGATCTCCGCCGGCATCGCCCCGGTCGAGCGGTCGGTCGGCGTCGTCGCCGAGGGCAGGCGCCGGTGGCGCAGGCTCGTCCGGGGAGAAGCACCATGCTACCAGCGCGGCGGCGACGGCCAGTCCGGCGAGATCGGCGAGCACGTCCCACGGGTCACCGCTGCGCCCGGGCAACCAGGTGAGCTGGACCACCTCGCTGACCGGCGCGTGCACCGCCAGCACGAGCAGCAGCAGCCCCCAGCGCAGCCGTGCAGCGCCGGCGAGCACGACCGGCAGGGCGAAGATCGCCGCGTGCACGAGCTTGTCGGCGTGCGGCAGGATCTCGGGCCCGGGCGGACCCGGCTCGTAGAGGTAGAGCGCCCACAGCTGCGCCAGCACCGCAAGGACGGTCGCGGCCACGAGGAGGCGACGAGGCCGGGCGCGCGCACCGGTCCCGGTGGGCGAGGTGGAGGCGGTGGGCATCGCGCCAGCGAAGCACACCGAACTAGGCTGGTGCCATGAGCTCCCCGATCGACCTGGACCTGGACGCCTTCAAGAGCACGGTGACCGAGGGCACCGTGCTCGTCGACTTCTGGGCGACCTGGTGCGGCCCGTGCCGTCAGTTCGCCCCGGTCTTCGAGTCGGCGGCGGAGGCCCACGAGGACGTCACCTTCGCCAAGGTGGACATCGACGAGAACCCGGAGCTCGCCGGCTCGCTGGGGATCACCTCGGTGCCGACGCTGATGGCCTTCCGCGACGGGATCCTCGTCCACCAGAGCGCCGGCGCGGTGCCGAAGGCGGCCCTGCAGCAGCTCATCGACGCGGTCGGCGACCTCGACATGGACCAGGTCCGTGCGGAGATCGCCGAGCGCCAGCAGGGCTGAGAGCGGCCACCCGCGACGCACGACGAGCCGGCCCCCTTCGTCATGGGGACCGGCTCGTCTCGTGCTGACGTGACCACTGTTGGTGGAGGTGGCGGGAATCGAACCCGCGTCCACTGACGGACGACCAGGACTTCTCCGGGCGCAGTGCGCTGTGGATTTTCTCGGCCCCAGGGCTCGCGCGCACACGTTCCCTGACAGGCCCAGTCGGGTGCGAGTCCCGCGCCGCCCCCCGACGAGGCGACGCAGCAAGTCCCCTAGCTGATGCCAGGCACTGAGTCGGGAACTAGCTCAGGCTGACAGACTTCGGGCTCGCTCAGGCGGCGAGGGCGAAGTCGGTGCGCTTGGAATCGGCACCTATTGATGTGCACGGGGCGTTGACGAGATGACCGTGCATCCTCGACCCGCTTCCCCTGATGGACCGGCCAGTGTCGAAACCGATCACCCCCATGAGGGTGGACACGTCACGCTGTGGAGTTGTGCTCGCAGTATCCCGTGGAACGCGCCCGTGACCAAACACATTCCCCTCCCCCAGCGTCCGTCCAGGTCGTGGGCCTATTCTGGTTCCAGGAGCCGGGTCCCGGTCCGCCGGTCGTCGGCGGCACCCGGCTCGTGATCAGGAGGTAGGCATGGGTCTGTCCGACAAGATCGAGAACACCAAGGACCAGGCGCTCGGCAAGGCCAAGGAGGCCGTCGGCGACGCTCGCGGCGACGACGAGATGAAGGCCGAGGGCCAGGCCCAGGAGACCAAGGGCGACGCCAAGCAGGCCGTCGAGAAGGGCAAGGACGCCCTCGGCGGCTGAGTCCCGTCGCACCCGATGCGTTAATCGGGTTACCCGATAACAGCTCGTTCCCCGGAGAAGCCTTCTCCGGGGAACGGCGCATTATCGGGTAACCCGATAAAGGGGAGGCGACCGGACGAGGGTCGGGGGCGGGCGAAGGGGGTCAGTCGCGGTGGCGGCCGAAGACGGCCCGCTCCGCCTCGCGCCGGTCCTGCCGCTCCCGCAGCGCGTGCCGCTTGTCGTAGCTCTTCTTGCCGGTGGCGGTGGCGATCTCGACCTTGACCCGGCCGTCGGTGAAGTACAGCGACAGCGGCACGACGGTCCGCCCGCTCCCCTGCAGCTGCGCGGCGATCTTGTCCAGCTGGTGCCGGTGCAGCAGCAGCTTGCGCCGCCGCCGCGGGGTGTGGTTGGTCCAGGTCCCCTGCACGTACTCCGGGATGTGCACCCCTTCGAGCCACAGCTCGTCGCGGTAGAAGGTGGCGTACCCGTCGACGAGGCTGGCCCGACCCATCCGCAGCGCCTTCACCTCGGTGCCCATGAGGGCGATCCCGGCCTCCCAGGTGTCCTCGATGATGTAGTCGTGGCGCGCCTTGCGGTTGCTGGCGACGACCTGCCGCCCGTCCTGCTTCTTCGTGGCCATCGCCGCTCATCCCCTTCGTCCTGGTCGTGGTGGGCCGACCGACCAGGATACCCCGCGGGCGCACCGACCGGCCACGCAGTTCCCGAGCCAGCCGCCCGGGCGCCCGGTGAGGTCGGACCGTCAGCGGCAGCGGCGGCGGGGTCCGCTCACAGCCAGCCGCGCGGGTCGACGGCGGTGCCGTTCTCCCGGACCTCGAAGTGCAGGTGGCAGCCCGTCGAGGAGCCGGTGGTGCCCTCGTAGCCGATGATGTCGCCCTTCTTGACCGACCCGGACCGGACCGCGAAGCGCTCCATGTGGTTGTAGGTGGTGGCCAGGCTGACGCCGTCCTTCACGCCGTGGTCGATGACGATCTGGTTGCCGTAGCCGCCGGTCGAGCCCGGGGGCAGCGCCGAGATGACCTCCCCGTCGGCGGCGGCGTAGACCGGGGCGCCGCAGCCGGCGGCGTAGTCGCGGCCGGCGTGCATCCGCCAGGTCTTCCAGATGGGGTGGAAGCGGTAGCCGTACTCGGAGGTGACCGAGCCGTTGGTCGGCGCGGCCAGCACCCCGGTGCCCGAGGGCGGCGCCGGGTTCGGGTCGTTGCTCCCGCTCTCCGCGGAGCTGGACTCGTCGGCCTGCTCGGCCTCCTCGGCCTGGCGGCGGGCCTCCTCCAGCCGGGCCTCCTCCCGCTCCCGAGCCTCGCGGATCCCGGCCTCACGGATCCGGGCGCGGCGGGCCCGCTCGGCGAGGATGTCGGCGAGCTCGTCGGACTCCGCCTCCAGGCTCTCCACCTGGTCGGACTCCTTCTCCCGCTCGTCGCTCAGCGTGCGGGCCTGCGAGCTCTGCCGGGACTCCAGGTCCTCCAGGTCCGACTCGGCGCTGTCGGCGGCGCTGCTGGCCTCACGGGCGTCGGCCAGCGCCGACTCCTTGGTGTCCTTGGCGTCCTTGGTCTTCTGCCGCAGCGCCTCGAGCTTGTCGCCCTTCGCGACGAGGTCGGCGCGCGAGGCACCGAGCTCGTCGAGCACGTCACCCTGGGCGCCGGAGACCGACTCAGCCATGACGATCCGGTCGACGGCCTCGTCCGGGGACTCCGCGCCGACCGCCACGGACAGCGACCCGAGACCCTGCTGCTGGTAGACCTGACCGGCGAAGTCGGCCACCGACTCCCGGGTCCGGGTGATCTCCGAGGAGGTCTTCTTCAGGTCGCGCTCGGCCTTGCGCTCGTCGGCCTGCGCGGCCTCCAGCGCTGCCGAGGCGTCCTCGTAGTCGCTCTGCGCGCTCTCCTCCGCCGCCTGCGCGTCCTTGGCGGCCTGCCGCGCCCCGGGCAGCTTGCCGCGGGTGGTCTTCAGGTCCTCCCACGCCTCGACCAGCGCGGTCGAGGTCTCGGAGAGGTTGCTGCGGGAGTCGGCCAGCTGGTCGTCGACCTTGCGCTTCTGGTCGGCCGGGTCGTCCGCGGCGTAGGCGGAGGTGCCGATGCCGGCGGCCAGGCACAGCGCCAGGACCGCGCTCGTGCGTCGACGGCGACGAGCGCGGGCTGAGGCGGGGGCGAGCGGCGTAGCAGGCTCCATCGCGGGCCACGCTAGCCGCTCCGACCGTCCTGGCGGGGCATCTTCGCGCAGGTCGGCGCGGCGGGTCACACCCGCAGGTAGCGCCACAGCGTGATCGTCGAGGTGACCACGGCGAGCAGCACCACCCCGCCGACGAGGAAGGGGGCGATCAGCCACACCTCGGTGGAGTCGATGAAGGCGGTCTGCGCCGAGGTCTCCAGCAGGTACTGGTCGAAGAGCGCCCATGCCGAGAGCCACAGCAGCCCCACCGCCAGCAGCGCCCCGACGAGCCCGGCCACCAGCGTCTCGAGGATGAAGGGGGTCCGGATCGTCCGGTTGGAGGCGCCGACGAGCTTCATGATGGCGATCTCCCGGCGCCGGGTGAAGGCGGCCTGCCGGATCGTCGTGGCCATGAGCAGCACGGCGGAGACGAGGGTGAGCGCGGCCAGGCCGACCATGACGGCGGTGACGATGTTGATCGCCCGGAAGAGCGGGGAGAAGACCTCCTGGAGGTTGGGCACGCTGGCCACCCCGGGCGCCCCCTCGAAGGCCTCGCTGACCGTCTCGTGCTGCTCGGGGTCGGAGAGCTGCACCCGGTAGCTCGGCGGGATGTCGCCGACCTCGATCTCCTCCTCGGCGACCTCGCTGTTGGCGTAGTCCTCCATGAAGCGGTCGTACGCCTCCTGCTCGGACTCGTAGTAGACCTCGCTGACCAGCGGGCGCATCTCCTGGAGCTGGGAGTCGATCGTCTCGCGCTGCTCCTCGGTGGCCGCGCCGGTGCTGCAGTTGGGCTGGCTGGAGCTGTCGGTGCACAGGTAGATCGAGACCTGCACCCGGTCGTACCAGTACCCCTTCATCTGCGAGACCTGCTGCTGGGCGAGCAGCCCGACCCCGAGGAGGTAGAGGGAGATCATCGTCACCAGGACCACGGAGACGGCGACGGACTTGTTGCGCCGCAGCCCGTACCAGGCGTCGGCGAGCACGGTGGACGGTCTCATCGGTGCGCCTCCGGGTCGTCGGGGTCGTCCCACATGTCCCAGTCGTCGGCGGTGACCTCGCCGAGCGGGGCCTCCTCCATCGGGTCGCGGTCCTCGGGATCGACCTGCTCGTCGTCGGTCTCGGCCCGCTCGGTCTCGCGCTCGTCCCGGTCCCGGGAGTCGACCACCTTCGGCACGTAGGAGCCGGCCTCCTCGTCACGGACGACGACGCCGTCCTCGAGCTCGACGACGCGCTGGCGCATCTCGTCGACGATCGAGTTGTCGTGGGTGGCCATGACGACGGTGGTGCCGGAGGCATGGATGCGGCCGATGAGCCGCACGATCTCCAGGCTGGTGGCCGGGTCGAGGTTGCCGGTGGGCTCGTCGGCCAGCAGCACCGGCGGGTTGTTGACCACCGCGCGGGCGATGGCCACCCGCTGCTGCTCGCCGCCGGAGAGCTCGTGCGGGAAGCGCTTGCCCATGTCGGCCAGGCCGACGAGCTCGAGGGTCTCCGGGACGAGCGCGCGGATGGCGCGGCGGGGCCGGCCGATGACCTGCAGGGCGAAGGCGACGTTCTGCGAGACGGTCTTGTTCGGCAGCAGCCGGAAGTCCTGGAAGACGGTGCCGACCTGGCGGCGCAGCTGGGGCACCTTGCGGTGCGGCATCCGGCGCAGGTCGTGGCCGCCGACGAGGATCCGCCCGCTGCTGACCTGCTCCTCGCGGATCGCCAGGCGCATCAGGGTGGACTTGCCGGAGCCGGAGGCCCCGACGACGAAGACGAACTCGCCGCGGTCGATGTTGATGTCCACGTCGTCCAGCGCCGGGTGCTTCTGGCGCGGATAACGCTTGGTGACGTTCTCGAATCGGATCATCAGCGGTACGGGGCCTCAGGGGAGGAAGGGGGCGGACGGCCGCCTGCAGGATATGTCGCCTCCCCGCTCCCCCGTGACACCGCCCGTGACCTCGGCGCGTTCGGCCCGGTGACCGGAGGACCTGAGCCCCTCGGGCCGGGACCGGCTCACTGCCAGCGGAAGAGCCGCACCCCCACGAGGAGGCCGACGACCCCGGTGACCGCCAGCGCGAGCAGCTGATCGCCGTCGGGGACCGTCCCCACCCAGGCCGCCCCGATGACGTCGATCCCGGCGCCGAAGGGCAGGTACCCCCCGATCTCGGCGAGCCGGTCCGGCAGGGCATCGCGGCTGCCGAAACCACCCCCGAGCGCCATGATCGCGAAGAAGGTCACGAGACCGATCGCGACCGAGGAGCTCGGGGTGGGCGAGACGGCGGCGACGATCATCCCGATCGCGTACATCGCGGCCGCGGTCAGCGCGACCGTGCCCAGGGTCGCCAGCGGGTTCTCCGGGAGCTCGACGTCGAAGGCCAGCACCGCCGTTCCCACCGCGAGCCCGATCCCGATCGCCGACTGGGCGATGCTCACGAGCACCTGGGCGACGAGCACCATCATCGGGTGCGCCGGCGACGCGGACAGGCGACGCAGGACCCCGGTGCGGCGATGGGTCGCGAGGAAGGAGGGCATGTTCACCACCCCGACGAGCGCCATGACCATCGTCAGGGTCAGCGGGACGACATAGCCCTCGAGCGCCGACATCCCGCCGAAGGCCGCGGCGGAGTCGGCACGGTCCTCCTCGGTGACACCGAGGGAGGTCATGACCATGATGAGCACGGGCATGCCGAGGGGGATGACGAGGCCGGGCGTGTCCCGGGCGACGATCTTGCCCTCGCTCACGGCCAGTCTCCACCAGGCCCCGATCCCCGGGCGGACGGCGGGCAGGTCGGTGGTCGTCATCAGCGGGCCTCCTCGAGGTCCTCGAGATCCGGGGGTTCGGGTGCCTGGCCGGTGAGGGCCAGATAGGCGTCCTCGAGGGTGGCGCCCTTGGCACGGGAGCCGGGAGCGAGGGCACGGTCGACGAGCCCGGTCGGTGTGTCGTCGGCGACGACCCGACCCCCGTCCACGAGGACGACGCGGTCGCAGAGCCGCTCGACCTCCTCCATGAGGTGCGACACGAGCACGACCGTCGTCCCGTCCTCGCGCAGCCGCTCGACGACCTGCCAGATGTCGCGTCGTCCCCGGGGGTCGAGGCCGCTCGTCAGCTCGTCGAGCAGGGCGATGCGCGGGCGACCGACGAGGGCCAGGGCGAGCGAGAGCCGTTGTGCCTGACCGCCGGAGAGCTCCTTGAAGCGCTTCCGCCGCTTCTTCTCCAGGCCGACGTCGGCGATCAGGCGGTCGACGTCGGCGCCCTCGCGGTAGAAGGAGCGGTAGAGCGACAGCGCCTCCCCCACCTCGAGGTCGTCCGGGAGCATCGCCTCCTGCAGCTGCATCCCCACGACCGGCCTCAGTCGGCTCCGGTCCCGCCGGGGGTCCAGGCCGAGGACGTGGACCTCCCCTTCGTCCGGGGCCCGCAGGCCGCCGATGCACTCGACGGCCGTGGTCTTGCCAGCACCGTTGGGGCCCAGGATCCCGAGGATCTCGCCCTTCTCGACACGCAGGTCGATCCCGGCCAGCGCCGTCGTGTCGCCGTACCTCTTGACCATGCCGTCCACCTCGATGACTGTCATGCCTCGACGCTACGAAGGGGAGGCCGGGCCCCGCGCGTGCCGGAGGTCATGACCCAGACCCATGACTTCCGGCAGGTGGGGTGGCGGGGCGACCGCCCTAGGGTGGCGCCCATGGAGAACCGGTCGGATGTCGTCGCCAGCGTCGTCCTGGCCGGCGTGGTCATGCTCGTCGGCGCCCCGGTCGCGATCCTCCAGGCGTCTGGTGGCGACCCGACCGCGGGTCCGTGGTGGCTGTGGTGGGTCTGCTACGCGGCCTACATCGCGTGCACCGTCGCGACGGTGTGGGTCACCGAGTCCGGTCACCGGGGCCGGGGTACCTGGCTCGGCATCGCGGCGATGACGGCCACGGGGATCGCCGTCTACCTCCTCGGCTCGCCGGGGTGGACAGCCATCCTCCTCGTCCTCACCGCCGCCATCGCGGCCCACTACCTGCCGTGGGGACCTGTCCTCGCGGTCGTCGCCGTGCAGACCCTCGTCATCCCTCTGCCGTCGCTCCCGGGAGCGCCTCCCTGGGAGCTCATCCTCGGTGCGGCGATCTACGGCGGGCTCCAGATGCTCAGCGTGGCGGCCGTATGGATCCAGCTGCGGGAGACCGCGATGCGCCGCGAGCTGGCGGTCGCCAACACCGAGCTCCGGGCGACGACCGCCCTCCTCGCGGAGACGAGCCGAACGGCCGAACGACTGCGGATCTCCCGGGAGCTGCACGATGTCGTCGGGCACCAGCTCACCGCCCTCGTCCTCGAGCTCGAGGTGGCCGGGCACCACGCCGCGCCGCCCGCCCGCGAGCACGTCGCCCGCGCCCGCAGCCTCGCGAAGGACCTCCTCGGGGACGTCCGTTCGACCGTCGGCGGGCTACGGGAGCAGCAGCCTCCCCTTCGCGCTGCGCTCGAGCTCCTGGTCGCGGACCTGCCCCGCCCGCACGTGCACCTGGCCATCGACGAGGAGCTGCTGCTCGAGGAGGAGCAGGCTGCGACCTTCATCCGCTGCGTCCAGGAGATCGTCACCAACGCGATCCGCCACTCGGGGGCGGAGCACCTGTGGATCGAGATCGCGCGTGACGACGCGGGCGGTGCGACCCTCCACGCCTTCGACGACGGACGTGGTGCTGCCCGCTTCGTCCCGGGCCACGGTCTCTCCGGGATGACCGAGCGCTTCGAGCAGGTGGGCGGCGGGGTGGCCTTCGACCCGGCTGGCGGGTTCACCGTGGATGCCCGGGTGCCCGCTCGATGATCCGCGTGTGCGTCGTCGACGACCAGACCCTGGTCCGGGTCGGGTTGCGCAGCCTGCTCGACCTGTCCGAGCAGGTGACGGTCAGCGCCGAGGCGGCCGACGGTGACGAGGCCCTGGAGATCGTCCGGGCCGACCCTCCGGACGTGCTGCTCCTCGACCTGCGGATGCCGGGTCTCGACGGCATCGGCACCCTCGAGGCCCTGGCGGCCGAGGGGATCGAGGTACCGGTCCTCGTGCTCACGACCTTCGACGACGACGAGCTCGTACTGCGGGCGCTGCGAGCCGGTGCCCGCGGATACCTCCTCAAGGACGTCACCCTCGACCACCTCGTGGGGGCGATCGAGGCGATCGCCGCCGGCGACCGGGTCGTCCAGCCAGGGCTGACCGACCGGGTCGTGCGCTCCCTCGGGCAGCTCCCGGGCAACGGCGACGCGGACCTGCTGGTGCAGGAGCCACTGACCTCGCGCGAGACAGAGGTGCTCCGGCTCCTCGCGAGCGGCTGGTCCAACCGGGAGATCGCCGAGGGGCTCCACCTCGCTGAGGGGACGGTGAAGAACCACGTCTCCGGGGTGCTGCTCAAGCTCGGCGTCCGTGACCGTACGCGCGCGGTGCTCCGGGCCCTGCAGCTCGGGCTCCTGGGCGAGGACGGGCCCCGATGAAGCCGCCACAGCCCACCTCCGCGGCGTATCCTCGCGCCGCCGGTGTCAGCGTCTGCTCGCCTGTACCACGACACGACGTCGTCCGGACGGGGACGTGGTCACACAGGTCGGCGATCAGTCCTCGGACCTGGCCTGCTCGATCCGCCAGCGCACGCCCGCCTCGATGAAGGCGTCGATGTCGCCGTCGAAGACCGCGCTCGGGTTGCCGGTCTCGTGCTCGGTGCGCAGGTCCTTGACCATCTGGTACGGGTTGAGCACGTAGGAGCGCATCTGGTCGCCCCAGCTGGCCTTGATGTCGCCGGCGAGCTCCTTGCGCTCGGCGGCCTCCTCGGCCTTCTTGAGGAGCAGCAGCCGGGACTGCATGACCCGCAGGGCCGCGGCCCGGTTCTGGATCTGGGACTTCTCGTTCTGCATGGAGACGACGGTGCCGGTGGGGATGTGCGTCATCCGCACGGCGGAGTCGGTGGTGTTGACGCTCTGCCCGCCGGGCCCGGAGGAGCGGAAGACGTCGATCTTGAGGTCGTTCTCCGGGATGTCGATGGAGTCGGTGCTCTCGATGACCGGGATGACCTCGACGGCGGCGAAGGAGGTCTGCCGGCGACCCTGGTTGTCGAAGGGCGAGATGCGCACGAGGCGGTGGGTTCCCCCTTCGACCGAGAGGTTGCCGTAGGCGTAGGGCACGTTGACCTCGAAGGTCACCGACTTCAGCCCGGCCTCCTCGGCGTAGGAGGTGTCCATGACCTTCGTCGGGTAGCCGTGCCGCTCGGCCCAGCGCAGGTACATCCGCATGAGCATCTCGGCGAAGTCGGCGGCGTCCACCCCGCCGGCGCCGGCGCGGATCGTCACGACCGCCTCGCGCTCGTCGTACTCGCCGGAGAGCATGGTGCGCACCTCGAGCTCGCCGATGCTCTTCTTCAGCCGGGCCAGCTCGGTCTCGGCCTCGGCGAGGGTCTCGGCGTCGCCCTCCTCGGTGCCCATCTCGGCGAGCACCTCGACGTCGTCGATCCGCGAGTCCATGCCCTTGATCCGCTCGACCTCGGCGCGGGCGCGCTGCATGGCCGAGGTGATCCGCTGCCCGTTCTCCGGGTCGTCCCAGATCGTCGGGTCGGCCGACTGCTGCTCCAGGTCGGCGATCTGCGCCTCGAGCTTGGGGACGTCGGTGACCTCGCGCACCGAGTCCATGGTCGCGCGCAGGTCCTGGATCTCCTGGGTGAAGTCGACAGCCACGAAGGGTGAGACTACCCGCGGCGCGCGGTGGCACCGCCATCGCACGCGCCCGACCACCGCACCGTGCGCCGCCGTCCCCAGCGGTCCCGTCGTCCAGCGCGACAGGTCGGCTCAGCGTTGTTACGTTGACGACGGACCGGTCACGGCAGGGGACGCCGTCGGACCGGGCGCACGGACACGCAGACGACAGAAGGGGACACGATGGAGACACCGGCCACGCTCGAGGAGGCAGCGCCGCTGCTGCGACCCCGCGCCATGGGTGCGGTGCCGATGGCATCCATGGACCGGCGGATCGCTCAGGCCAGCGCGGAGCACGGGGTCGATCCCGGGTCCGGCCGGTACCTGTCCGCGCCGCTGGTGGCCGACATCAGCCTCGGCGTGTACCTGTCCTACCCGGAGACCAACGTGCCCATCACCAACGGGCAGGTCCAGGAGTGGGGGACGACGCCGCAGCAGGTGCTGGGCACGGCCCTGGAGACGGCCCGCCGCCTGGATCACCGCGCCGAGGGCATCGACGGCTGCATGGTGGTCCAGGCCGAGGGGGTCCCGGGGCTGCTGCTGGCCTCGCCGAGCATCATCGTCAAGGGCCTGACGGACGGTCGACCCGCCGTCGTGCTCGCCCCCACGCCCGAGTCCCTCATCGTCGCCCCCCGGGACGACCGGGCCGCGCTGGAGACCGCTGCGGACCTGGCGCTGCAGCTGCTCCAGCAGGAGCCGCGCGGCGCGCTCTCCCCCACCGCCCTGACCACCGACGGTGCGGACTGGTCGGTCTTCACCTACCCCACGGACTCCTTCACCTACGGCCAGATGGCCCGCTACTGGTGGATGCTGCAGTACAGCCAGGCCAAGCCCCAGCTCGAGGAGCTGGTCGAGGAGACCGAGACCGCCGACACCATGGTCTCGGACTTCAAGGTGGGCGAGCACCAGGAGACCGGCCGCTACCAGACCTTCGCCACGGTGGTCGCGGACCACCCGACGCTGGTGCCGTCATCGTGCGACGAGGTCGTGCTCGTCGCGGCCGACGGCTCGGCCGAGACCCGCGCCTTCGCCGAGCTGGCGAGCAGCACCGATCTGCTGCAGCCGGTCCCGGACTTCGTCCCGCCCTACCACCGGATCCAGATGCCGGCCTGAGCGGCGCGACGGCTCAGCCGAGGAGCAGGGCCGCGGACTCCACGCCGGCGCACGGTCCGCCGACGAGGCCGAGGCCGCGGACCACGAGCAGGATCACCAGCAGCACGGTCACCCCCACGACGCCGGCAGCGAGCCCGGCCGGCGGAGGGGTCCGGGAGCGGGAGGCCGCGATCGCGCCCACCCCGAGCAGCACGACGGTGATCGCGGCGGCGGCGAGCTTGCCGAGGTCGAGGTAGGAGCACTCGACCATCACCCCGTTGACGGTGCGTGAGTTGCTGCTGCTCAGGCTGCACACCTGGAAGAACAGCGCGATCCCCACCGCGAACCGCCACGCGACCGGCGTCCGCTCCCACATCTCCGACACTGCCATCTCGATCCCCTGCTCTCGTCGGTACGTCAGCCCTCCTGCGGGGCCGTCGAGAGCGAACGTATGCACCGCAGCGGCAACGTGCGATGGGGAGGGCTCCCCGGCAGGGCGATTCGCTCAGCCGGGGCCCGGCTCAGGCCGGGCGCGGCTCAGGCGGGGGCGGGCTCGACGTCCCGAAGCCGCTGGCTGACCAGGGTGGTGATGCCGTCGCCGCGCATGGAGACGCCGTAGAGCGCGTCGGCGACCTCCATCGTCTTCTTCTGGTGGGTGATGACGATGAGCTGGCTGGAGCCGCGCAGCTCCTCGAAGAGGGTGATCAGCCGGCCGAGGTTGGTGTCGTCCAGGGCCGCCTCGACCTCGTCCATGATGTAGAAGGGCGACGGCCGCGCCTTGAAGATCGAGACGAGCAGCGCCACCGCCACCAGCGAGCGCTCCCCGCCGGAGAGCAGCGAGAGCCGCTTGACCTTCTTGCCCGGCGGTCGGGCCTCGACCTCGATCCCGGTGGTGAGCATGTCCTCGGGGTCGGTGAGCACGAGCCGCCCCTCACCGCCGGGGAAGAGGCGACCGAAGACCCCTTCGAACTCCCGGGCGGTGTCGGCGAAGGCCTCGGCGAAGACCTGCTCGACCCGCTCGTCGACCTCGGCGACGATCGCCAGCAGGTCCTCCTTGCTGCGGCGCAGGTCCTCCAGCTGGGTGGTGAGGAAGGTGTGCCGCTCCTCCAGCGCCGCGAACTCCTCCAGCGCCAGCGGGTTGACCTTGCCGAGGGCCTTGAGGCCGCGCTCGGCGGTGCGCAGCCGCTTCTCCTGGATCTCGCGGACGTAGGGCGCGGGCTCGGGAAAGTCCTCGGACTCCGGGTCCTCGTCCGGTCCGGCGACGTGCGGCACGGCCTGGTGCGGCCCGTACTCCTCCATGAGGGTGTCCGGGTCGACGCCGAGCTCCTCGATCGCCTTGGTCTGCAGCTGCTCGATGCGGGCGGTCTGCTGGGCGCGGGCCACCTCGTCGCGGTGCACGTCGTCGGTGAGCTGGCGCAGCTGGTCCTGCTGCTCGGTCAGGGCGGTGCGCAGGCCGGCGAGGCCGCGCTCCCGCTCGGCCCGCTCAGCCTCGGCGGCGTCCCGCAGCCGGCCGGCCTCGGCGGCCGCCGCGACGACGCGCTGGTGACCCCAGCGGGCCGCCTCCTGCACCGCAGCAGCGATCTCGGCCTCGCGGCGGCGACGCTCGCGGCGCTCGGCCAGCCGCTGCCGGGCGGCGATCTCGTTGCGGGCGGCGCCCTCCAGCGACTCGGCCCGGCCGTGCAGGGCCCGTGCCCTCTCCTCGGCGGTGCGCAGGCTCAGGCGCACCTCGGTCTCGGCGGTGCGGGCGGCGCCGGCCTCGAGGTCGAGGCGCTCGCGCTGGTCGGGGGTCTCCTCGGTCGACTCCTCCGGCGGCGCGGTCTCGGCGTCGTGCAGGCGTCGCTCCAGCTCGGCGAGCTCGGCGCGGTCGCTGGCCAGGGTCTCCTCGGCGGTGGTGATCGCGGCCCGCGTGCGCTCGGCCTCGGCACGGGCCGAGCGGGCCGAGGTGCCCAGGTCGCCGAGGCGCTCGGCGACCGCGGCCATCCGGGCGTCGGACTCGTGCAGCGACTCCAGCGCGGCGTCGCGGGCGCGCTCGGCCTCGGTCAGGGTGCTGCGGGCGGTGGACAGCGCGAAGCCGGCCTCCTCGCCCCGTCGGGTCGCGGAGGTGACGGTCTCGCGGGCCTCGTCGACGGCGGACTGGATCTCCAGCAGGCTGGGCGCGGCGCTGGAGCCGCCGCGGACCACGCCAGGCCCGTAGACGTCCCCCTCCGAGGTCACGGCGGTGACCGGGCCGGTGCCGCCTGCTCCGCCGACGCTGCCTGCGCCGTTGGCCTCGCGGACGAGGTCGAGGGCGTCGCCGGTGTCGCGCACGAGGGCCACCCGCTCGAGCACCTGGGCGACCGCGGGGCGGACCCCGTCGGGGGCGTCGACGACGTCGACCGCCCAGACCGCCCCGTCGGGCAGGGCGGGCCAGGCGTCGCGGTCGGGAGCCGCGGCGGTGGCGCCGACCACCAGGGTGGCCCGGCCGGCGTCGTCGGCGCGCAGCCGGGCGATGGCCTTCGTCGCGCCCTCGAGCGAGCCGACGGCGAGCGCGTCGGAGGCCCAGCCGAGCGCGGCGGCTACCGCGGCCTCGTGACCGTCGCGGACGTCGACGAGCTCGGCGAGCGACCCGAGGATGTCGTGCTCCCCGTCGCCGCTCTCGCGCAGCGCCTCGGCGCCGTCCTTGCGGCGCAGGCTCAGCTCGAGCGCCTCCAGCCGGGCCTGCGCGGAGGCTCGCTGCTGCTCGGCCTCGCGCTGGGTCTCGACGAGCCGGTCGACCTCGCTGGCAGCCTCGCCGTGGGCGCTCTCGGCACGCTCGTAGGCGGCGTCCAGCCCCTCTTCGCTGCCCTCCTCGGCGGCGATGGTGCTCTCCAGCCGGGTGAACTCCTGGTCGGCCTCCTCGGCCCGGGCGAGCGCCTTGTCGACGGCCTCGCCGAGCCGGGCGATCTCGGCCTCGCCGGCCTCGACCCGGCTGCGGCGGCTGCCCACCTGCCCGGAGAGGCGGGCCAGCCCTTCGCGCCGGTCGGCGGCGGCCTGGGCGAGCGCGGCGACCCGTCGCTGCTCCTGGGCGAAGGCGGCCTCGGCGGCCTCGCGCGCAGCCACCGCGTCGGTGAGCTGGTCGGTGATCGCGGCGATCTCGGTGCGCAGCGCGTCCTCGTCGGCGCGGGCCTGCGCGGCCTGGGCGCGCAGCGCCTCGGGGTCGCGGCCGGTGGTGGTCTCCTCCTCGTCGTCCGCGCCGAGCAGGCGGACCCTCTCGGCGGCCAGCGAGGCGGTCGAGGCGAGGCGCTCGGCGAGGGTGTCCAGGCGCGCGGCACGGCTGCGGGCCTCGGCGAGCTCGGCGGCGGCGCCGGCCCCGGCCTGCTCGACCTCCTCGATCCGGGTGCGGGCATCGAGGACCTGCTGCCTCAGGGCGGCGCGGCGCTCGAGCATGGCCCGCTCGTCGGCGACCTCCTGCTCCAGCGCGGAGGTCATCTGCACGAGGTCGTCGGCGAGCAGCCGCAGCCGGGCGTCGCGGGCGTCGGCCTGGATCACCGCGGCGCGGCGGGCGGCCTCGGCCTGGCGGCCCAGCGGGCCGAGCTGACGGCGGATCTCGCTGGTGAGGTCGGCGACCCGGGAGAGGTTGGTCTCCATGGCCTCGAGCTTGCGCAGCGCCTTCTCCTTGCGCTTGCGGTGCTTGAGGACCCCGGCGGCCTCCTCGATGAAGCCGCGCCGGTCCTCGGGGGTGGCCCGCAGCACGGAGTCGAGCTGGCCCTGGCCGACGATGACGTGCATCTCGCGGCCGATGCCGGAGTCCGACAGCAGCTCCTGGATGTCCAGCAGCCGGCAGCCGGTGCCGTTGATGGCGTACTCGCTGCCGCCGTTGCGGAACATCGTGCGGCTGATCGTCACCTCGGTGTAGTCGATCGGCAGCGCACCGTCGGTGTTGTCGATGGTCATCGTCACCTCGGCGCGGCCCAGCGGCGCGCGGCCGGAGGTGCCGGCGAAGATGACGTCCTCCATCTTGCCGCCGCGCAGGCTCTTGGCGCCCTGCTCGCCCATCACCCAGG